>CALEAC010000103.1 GCA_937944095.1 uncultured Saprospiraceae bacterium | reverse complement strand
TATGGGTACCAGACCAGCATGGCATCTTGCACTTTGATATCGGTGCGTCTTGGCTTGATCTCTTTTTTACTGAGGCCGTTACTTAGGTCTTCCCATTTGGAACTGATCTTTGCAATCTTATCATGTAATTCATTCTGCAGTTCCTCTTTGGCTAAGTCTAGCATTTCTATATCCTCCTTAGCGGCAGTAACTTTTTCTCGAGCTTTCCTAGCCATACGACGCTTCGTAGAGACAGAGCTGAAAGAGCCACCTCTCCGACGTCGACCAAAAACATTGCCGAATACGGTCTCTACGACATTGACCAACTCATCGTTTCGACGGCTTCGCATGTCTGCCTCGGCATCATCTAGATCTCTTATTTCTTTACGGACCTTTTCATCTAGCTTATCGAATTTTTTATCATAGCTATCATTCAGCATATCGACTTCTGCATCCCGAGCTTCTCTGGCTTGCAGCTCTAGGCGAAGACGAAACGCTTCTACAGATTCATCATCTGACTGATATAGTTTCAGTGCTTCATGCTGGAGGGTGTACATCTTTTGTGTCTGATATAGCCAATTAGAAAATTCCTTCTCGATGGCACCGAACTCCTTAGCTGTATCCATTGCTGCTGGTACGGAATCATATTCTACAGGTACATTATCTGGATGATCTGGCTTAGCTAAGAGTGACCGTTCCCAGTTATCGATCGCAATCGCTTTGCCCCAATCCATCCGACCAAAATCATCTGGTGCGCCGGATAGAAATGCGAGATCTTTCACTTTATCCACCTTTCTTTTTTCATCATAGAATCTCACTTTGGCCACAGCTAATACCTGTGGTGTATATCTGATTCCGACGCTATTAGCAATCCCTAGTTCTCGAGCTGATCGCCAGACTGCAAGGAACCTCTGATTAATCTTATGATCTAGTGTCGGTGGCAAGGCCACTTGTGGCTTTTCTGTGATTTGAGCCTTAGCTTGGTAGATCTCGTTTGCAGGTGCATTGAGCAAACTAGGCTTATTCTTTTTTCGATCAGTCATGAGCACTTTGACCTGTGGTCTGGTCATCGGCCCCCTCAGATAGGACATAGCCCATCTGGTATGGATCACTTGGGGTCCGTCATCATGGACATTATGCACCAAGAAAACTCTGGAGTCTAAGCCAGTAATGATCTTCGAAAAATCCATATGCTTGCCTCCTGCCTCAGCTATCGCCCCATCGAGCCCTTCTAGCACTCTCGCCTTATCTCGCTCTGTCTGCAACTTACCGATGAACCAAGTGCCAGCATTACTAAGTCCCTTGTAATCGATATCCACAGGATTCTGAGTCACGAGAACACAGCCGACACCATAGGCTCTAGCTTGTTTCAGCAAGGTCAGTAAGGGCTTCTTAGAAGGCGGTTCTGCTGTCGGTGGGAAATAACCGAAGATTTCATCGAAATAGAGCAGACTCCTAAGACTAGTCGTTCCAGACTGTCGACGCATCCAACTGATCAGACTATTCAGTAATAAGGTGGTAAAGAACATCCGTTCACTTTCCGATAAATGAGCGATATAGAAAATACTATGTCGAGGCTTGCCGTCTGGCGAAAAATATAATTTATCGATATCTAGATCTTCGCCTTGTAACCAATATTTAAATTGCGGGGAGGCGATCAGCGTATTGAAGTCCATCGCCAATTCGAATCTATCTTTAGAAGGAAAGAAAGTTTCTAAATCAAAGACACCTAATTGCTTTATCGGGGGCGTCTGGATGCTTTTGATTAGAGTAGCTAGGTCCAGATCCGTGCCTGCTCTCCAGTAATGCTCGAAGATATTGGCTAGGAGGATGCCCTCTCTGCTTCTCACTGGATCAGCTTTGCTTTCGACCATTCCTAACAAGGCTGCCACTGTGCCTTGGATTCGCTCTCGTAACATCTCCGCATCTGAATCAAAGTCGACCACAGGTGCAGCAAAGGAACCCATGATATTAATCGGTATTCCAGAATCGGAGCCAGGCGTATATATGTTAATGTCTACTGAGGCTTTGAGTAAGCGAATCCTGTCCTCAGTCTGTCCCCAATCGGCTAAGCCAGCACGCCATTTGTCCGCAGTGGCCGAAGCATACTCAGAGACTGACTGACCTTTCCGAGCCGCGTCATCGGCATTAATCCAGGGTTGGAAATCAGCACCAGCTAGATGCTCGAACTGTAACAGGAGATTAGTCATGTCGCCCTTAGGGTCTATTATCAGAGCGGGGACCTTGTCTATCGCAGCCTCTTCGAGTAAGCCTATACATAGGCCAGTCTTACCACTGCCTGTCATCCCAACACACACCGCGTGGGTCGTCAGGTCGCGAGCATCATAATTAATGACCTTAGCTGTTATACGACGCTGATCCAGATCGTACTCAGCACCTAGAAAGAAAGAACCCATTTTTTCGGGTGGAAGAAATACCATTTAACACATTTTTTTATTGATGGTGAAAGATAATAAGAATCTAATGCAGTAATTTCAATGCCTTATAGAAGTTCTTATTAATCGGCCTCAACAATATTAGCTATGTATAGATATCTACAATTATCCTTGCTTTTTCTTATTGCTAATATTGGTATCAGCCAGAGCATTACCAGTGCTTGGTATTTCGAACCAGGCGATACTTCCATCGTGATGAGAGCTAATAATGCTCTAGATCTAGACTTCCCCGAAGAAGGCGTCGATCAGATGTGGGATTTCAGTGCTGCAGAGGGCACAGCCAGTCGGACACAAGTATATCAAGCTGCACAGGAGCTCATGTTCATCGATTCTTTTCCAGAAGCGGATACAGGGTACTTCTTATCTGGATACGAATATTTTCTCAATGAAGCCGATGATCGATTAGAGATTATAGGCGTACATAACGCAAGTGTAAAACTAGAATTCCTAGATAATTTTCCCGTGGTTGCCTATGATGATTTCACCTACGGTGATGAGAATACAATCAGCTATAGGACGCAGATATCATTTACAGATATGAGTCGAGATACGATGATGAGTAATTATACTGATGCGCACAGCTTCGTCGGACTAGGCGAAGTCACGACACCAGTAGGACGATACGAGAATTGCATCATGATCAGATTCAGTCGATCTATCGATGATATAACGACCTATGTCCAATATGCCATCTATAAGGACAAGTTGACTAATCTTATAGCTGATTTCAGCTATGATCCGAGAGAAGTCGATGATATTGATTTTATCTGGCAAGTCGATAATGAACAGCTGACAGATATTACTGAGGAGGAGGCGCTAGAATTTCAGGTCTATACACCGAGCAGAGGCACACTAGCTATATCGACTAATTCTAATATGGACGCATGTGTAACCTTACTAGACATAAGTGGACAAAAGCTAATAGAGAAGTCGGATCGATTACATCCTGGACCTAACTTGATTAATATACCGACTTCCTTGCTACCAGGACAATATTATGTCTTTATTATGGATAAGGCTAATGGTCAATTCGCAACTGAAAAGGTAATTATACACTGATGAGAATTAGGATCTCATTTTCGATACCATTCCTTATACTCGACATACGCGAGGGATGTACCAGAAATATAATGATTGGCTTTCGCTGCATCTAGTGGCTTAAGTTTGCGGGCGGGTGTGCCAGCGTAGATATAGCCAGATTCTAACACCGTACCGCTGGTCACCGTCGCACCTGCAGCTATAATCGTATTACTGGGTATGATGACATCGTCCAGTATAATCGCACCCATACCTATAAGCACTTTATCTCTGATCTGACAGCCATGTATGATCGCACGATGTCCGATGCTGACGTCATTGCCTATAATCGTATCTCCCCGTCCATTAGTGCCGTGGACCATCGTAAGGTCTTGGATATTGACATTTTTACCGATTCTGATCTTATTGACATCGCCCCGAATTACCACGCCGAACCAGATGCTACAACCCGCATCGATCTCGACATCTCCTGTGACCACAGCGGTCTCCGCGACCCATGCAGCAGAATCAATCTGAGGTGTAACGCCATTGACTGCGATGATGTGAGCCATAATTAATTTGCTGTGTTCGTGTGGCTAAGAGGCGTCAGTTTGTAGCCTGCTTTTTTGAGTAGATCGATGACGCCGCCTTGTCCACCTAGGTGTCCTGCACCGACTGCGAAGAACGTACTGGCTCTGCTCATCTTCTCTTCCATAACAGGAATCCAATTCTTATTACGCTGATAGAGCAGGACATCCTCATAACCTTCTATACCTTGATCTTCCTCGCTCATGGCAGATATCATACTATTGATATCCTGAGATGTATACATATCTATCATTTGTTGGAATGCGTCATCATCGTCTCCTACTGTAACCGCTTCCAGTAGCATATCTGCCTGCGCCTCATAGGGGATAGAATCAAAGACAGAAAGCTGAAACTCTAGGGTCTCTAGACCTTCGACTTCTTTGCCAGTGCCTTTGACCATCTCATAGAATTCCATTTCGTAAGATTTCATGCCTGATCCACCACCTAGACCCTGTGTGAGATCCATGTCATCACTTGCTAACACGGTAAGGAACATCGGCTTCATCTTCTCGAAAATCATCATCGGCAGACCTTTCTCCTGGAAGTGATCACTCACAATCTTGTACTCTTCATCTGTATATAGATCCCTCAGAGAGATGCCATCCTTCATGACAGCCTTAGTTAGTAAGCCCATCTGCTTACCGAGGTCATACATGTCATCTAGGTCCACCTCGAACGCCATCTGCTCTGCTGCCTCAAAAGCTTCTAGAGTGCCTTTCGGCCAAAAGAAACTAGCCGTATCTATGATATGAATAGTGCCATAGAGATAAGACGTCTTAGCTAATTTCTTACCATCAATCTGCCATAACAAAGCATCCTCATAGATATAGTTATCGACAGGTAACTTAGTGGTCTTGCAAGAGAAGGCAGCCACCATGACGATTATGCCTATCAGTGAGCAAAGGCCGTTATTTATATTTTTCATTTTACTTGTTTCTAACTTTGTAAATCTCATGCATCAATAAGGCACCTGCCACTGACACATTTAGTGATTCTACCTTGCCTGACCCAGGAATACTTATTAGACCATCAGCAAGCGCAGTAAGTTCCCTAGAGACCCCTCTTTCTTCTGATCCTAAGATGATAGCCAATGGTGAATTAAAAGCTGCGGCATCCATTTTATTCTCTGCTCGCGCGTTTGCTGCGATAACTTTGACACCAGAAGACTGTAGGAATTCGACTGCTTTGATGATGCTTTTTTCTCGGCAGATGACGACATCTTTTAGCGCACCTGCAGAAGTCTTGTAGACGATACTATTGATCATCGCTGACCGCTTTAGAGTGATCACGATTGCATCGAAATCAAACCAGACTGCAGATCGTATCAGCGCACCGATGTTCCTGACATCTTCTATACCATCTAATACTAATAGCGCTGGGTCTCTACCCTGCTCATAGATGAAGGGCATAACCGCCTCCAGGCTCATGTAGTTAATGAGCGAAAGTTGTGCCACCACACCATCATGATCTGATCTCTTTGAGATGGCATTGAGCTTTTCCACGGGGACATACTGGAGAGGGATGTTACGCTCTCTAGTGTACTGACGGAGGTCTTTTTCGATATCCCCTTTGAGGGTTTTAGAAATCCAGACCTTTTCCAGTTCTGTATCGTCCAGCAAGCTATCTATGACCGGCTTACGGCCAATAATGATCTTGTCTTTCGGTTTTTTTTCGTGTGAATGCTTTTCCAAGCCTCAAATATCTGATTTATTGAGCTATGATGAATCAGTATTTCTATTAAGCTCGAATTTATTCAGAAGAATAATTCTGATAATAATGTCGGGTAGGTAGACCCATCGTTCCATGAAAAGGATGTTGATCTATTATATTTAAGGCAAAATCCATAATAAATGAAATTACATCAGCAACTATCTATTTTCATTGCTTTAATGTTACCTGCCATGATATATGGGCAGTTTTCGGACAAACAAGCAATAGGACTCAGCTATCTATCAGAAAATGCAGCAGAATTAGGACTAACTCAAGATGACATCGACAATGTCAAGATTACAGATGTCTACCAAACTAAAGACAATGGGGTTACACATGTCTATTTTGCACAGACTTACGAAGGGATACAAGTCAACCAAGCTTTATTCAATCTGAATATCAGACCTGATAACACCATACAACACTATGGTAATCGTTTCGTTTCTGATATCAAATCCAAAATTACTAAGTCAGGCACTGTGAATATCACAGCAGCTCAGGCTATTGTCGCACTTGGAACTAAGCTAGGCTATCCTAGCATCGAGGCACCCATCTCACTTAAGACAGATAGTAAGGACAGGATGCACTTTACCGCTGATGATTACTCAGCAAACAAGATACTTGTCCAACCTAAATACTACAAAGTCAGCAATGGAGAATATAAGTTGACATATGAGGTTTTCTTAATGGAAAAGGATAATTCTGATAGCTGGTTTGCTTATGTAGATGTGACTACTGGAGAAGTAATCGGCCAACATCAAAATACTTTAGAGTGTCAGGTAAAAGCCGGCATGTTCCATAATCATAACCATGAGTGTAATCATAGTCATGCCACTGCTAAGCGTCATACGAGCGCTGCGGCAATGGGTGATGGTGCTAAATATAATGTCGTTGCGCTACCAGCGGAGAGCCCACTACATGGGCCTTTTCAGATAGTCGATGACCCGAGTCACCCAGTCGCCTCACCTTTTGGATGGCATGACGAAGATGGCATGGAGGGTCCTGAGCATACGATTACCAGAGGTAATAATGTCTGGGCTTACGAAGACCAAGATGCTGATGATATATCCAGTGGTAATGAACCAGAAGGCGGTCTCGAGCTCGAATTCCTCACTGAATTCGATCCAGAGGCAAGTCCGTTCGAAAACATGGAAGCCGATGTCACTAATTTGTTCTACATGTGCAATATGGTACATGATATATCCTATCTGGTCGGCTTCGATGAATCGGCTGGGGCATTCCAGAATAACAACTATGGCAACGGCGGTTTTGGCAACGACCAAGTGTTAGCCGAGACTCTAGATGGGTCAGGAACGAATAATGCGAATTTTGGACCAGCTCCTGATGGTATAAGTGGTGTTATGCAGATGTTCAGATGGGAATTTAATGCTGGCCTATTCAGAATAACTGACCCTAGTGCTATTGCATCTGACTATACATCAACTTATGCTGGCTGGGGAGGTATGCCTCTTAACAATGAAGTGGACGTCAAAGGTGAAATCGCTCTTGGATTTGACAATAATCCAGACCCTGCTAATGCGAGACAAGGCTGTGGTGAATTAGAGTCTGATGTCAATGGAAAAGTTGCACTCATTTTTAGAGGCACTTGCCAATTTGGGCTCAAAGCACTCAATGCTGAAAATGCTGGAGCAATTGCGGCGATTATATGTAATGTTCCAGGCGCTGATGGCCCTGGAACTGATGGTGAAAATGCCATGGGGATGGCCGCTGGAGAAGTTGGTGAACAAGTCACTATTCCTTTAATATCATTAGGCATTAGTGATTGTAATAGAATAATTGCAGAAATGGCCAATGGCCCAGTTACTGCTGAGATGAAGATATTAGAGCAAACAGGACCATCTGAATTAAGTGCTGGCTTCGACAATGGTGTCATCGCGCATGAATATGGTCATGGGATAAGCCATAGATTGATCGGTGGCCCGACAAATATAAACTGTCTGACCCAACCAGGTCTCACAACTGAACAGCAAGGTGAGGGCATCTCTGATTTTATAGCTCTGGTCCTTACTGTAGAAGAAGGCGATGCTGGCACTGATCCACGGGGCATCGGTAACTATGTAGATGGACTTGCTATAGATGGCAGAGGCATCAGAAGATTCCCTTATTCGACAGATTTTGACATATGTCCATTAACTTATGATGATATCAAAGGCCAAACTGCTCCTCATCCAGTAGGTGAGGTATGGGCAGCGATCTTATGGGATATCCATTGGGCATGGGTCGATTTATATGGCTGGGATGCTGATTGGAATAATACAGAGTCTGGTAATTTCAAAGCAGTCAAACTGGCTTATGATGGTATGAAAGCAGCACCTTGTCTTCCAGGTTTCTTAGATATGAGAGATGCCATCTTCGCAGTAGATGATGGAGAACATGAGTGCTTACTATGGGAGATTTTTGCTAGGAGAGGTCTGGGTTTCTTTGCTGACCAAGCAGATCCACTGAGCACGACAGATGGTACAGAAGACTTCGAGCCACTGCCGACTTGTATCAAAACGCTTAAGATTGATAAAGATATCACAAGGCTTATCGATCCAGGAGCAGAATTTGAGGTGACAATGACAATCTCTAACCATACTGGCGAAACAGCCACTAATGTTACTGTCACTGATATCCTAGATGAAGGTCTGAGCATTGTCCCGGGTTCTACCAGTGTACCTTACACAGAATCAGGTAATGATGTGATTTTCGAAATCGGTGATATGGCTGCAACAACAGACCCAAGAGAGCCCGGTATGGTATTCAGCTATACAGTCATCTCTGATCCAAGCATTTCGTCTATTAGCATGATGCTTAACACCTTTGAGACCTCAGATGAGCGTAACAGATGGTTACCAGACCTAGGATCTTCAGATTTCTTATTTTGGGATTATTCGACACTTGATTCTAGATCAGGACAATTCTCGATGTTCATCAAAGAAGATGATGCAGAAAGAGACCAGCGAATTATCAGAAGCGACCTGCCTATTACAGGAGAAAATCCGACCTTAAGAGCATGGCATAGAATCAACTGTACACCCGTCGATAACGGTGGCTGGGTAGAATACTCTACAGAAGAAAACATCTGGTTACGATTCAATGCGAATGACTTTATCACAGGAGAATATGATGGCGTGTTATCTTATTCTGACAGAGCAATTCCTGATCTAGGTGGCTTTTCTGGCTTTAATGATCGAGGTGAGTTCGTACCATTCTATATCGACCTCAGAGATTTTATAGGACAGGAGATAGACATTAGATTCAGATTCTATATGCTAGATTTCGACCCTGAAGTAGAAGTGACTTTTGATAATGATAATGGTTGGTTCGTGGATGATGTCGAGCTTATGGACATCAAGAAATATCAGACAGAAGCTATTATCGATGCTGATAATACGGATGAGGTGAGAACTGAAATCTTCGAGACAATTATTAATTCTGTAGGTGGTGACAACGTTGCTGACTTAGCGCTGGATGGTGTGGAAATGACACTGTTCCCTAATCCAGCTCAGGATAGAGTTGTCATTAAGATTACTTCGGATCGACAGTTAGATTCGAAAGTGACACTCTACTCTGTGGATGGTCGTCCAATCAGTGAAATGAACATGGATCTGATAGGATCAGAAAATGTATTCAGCATGGACATATCTTCTCATGCATCAGGCTTCTATTTCATCCAAGTCGCAAGTGAAGGCAAAATATTAACGAAGAAGCTGATTATAGAATAAGATCAGCTCAACTATAATAAAAAAGGGACCACGTAATTACATGGTCCCTTTTTTTTATTTGTATTAATAAATTGTAAAATCTTATTCTTCTTCGTTAGAAGTCACCAGTTTCAATTTAGATTCGTCTAGTGGCGCTTCCTTTCTTACTCTATCTGCTACTTCGTCTACACTCGTATCTGCTGTCAGCTTAGAATCTCCGTCTACGATTTTATCCTTAACGGCTGCGATCTTATCTTTCGCTTGCTCCACTTTATCATCTAGGTCTAACTTATCTGTTAGGTCCTCTATCTTATCTGATACAGAATCAGCGACCTTTGCACCTATTGCAATGGCTGCACCTAGGAAGCCGCCTTTCTTAATTGTATCCTTTATATCTGTGGCACCTGCGGTTTTCTCTTTAGCCTCATCTACTTTATCCTCTAACGCTTCTTTGCTATCGTCTAACTTATCTTCCACCTTATCCTTCAAATCAGATATTTTCTCTTTGGCCTGATCTACCTTATCGTCCACACCTAGGTCTTCCATCGTCTCAGTCACTTTGTCCATTGCTTTAGAACCCATTGCGATTGCCGCGCCTAAGAGACCACCCTTCTTGACAGTATCTATGAGGCTGTCTGATTCATCGGTCTTATCACGTGCCTCATCCACTTTGTCCTCGATCTTATCTTCTACCATGTCGAGCTTGGCCTCTACCTTATCTTTGAGGTCAGATGCTTTCTCCTTGGCCTGATCTACCTTATCATCTAAACCGAGATCTTCGAGTTTATCATTGACCTTGTCCATAGCTTTAGATCCGATTGCAATTGCTGCACCGATGAGGCCACCTTTCTTAGCCACTTCTGTGACTAAGTCAGCTTTCTTTTCTACGACCTCTGGTGCACTTTCAGTAACTGCTTCTTTTGCTTTATCTACTGTTTCTGACGTAGACCCTGATACTTCTTTTGCTGGAGCTGCTTTCTTTGGGCTAGCCTCAGCTACTGTTTTTTCACTAACCACTTCGGCAGTCTTAGTTTCTGTCTTAGGTGCTGTATTTGCAACTGCTTCTTCAGTTTTAGCTAGTGTTTCTTTAGCTGCTTCTATCGTCTTATCTAAGTCAGACGCTTTTTCAGGCTGACTATCAGTCGTCGGCTCACTAGAGTCAGTAGAGGTACTAGTAAGTGGTGCTGGGGCAGCTGCTTTCTTATCGGATTTACCCTTTTTGATTGGCTTATTGAGCGCAGCAGCTGCTTTCTCTAGTTTCTCTGCTTCTTTTTCTGATAGCGCCGTTGCGTTCTCCGAGATTTCATCAGCAATTTTCTTTTTCACTTCTTCCTTCTTCTTCTGGATTTCTTTCTTCTCTATATTCTTAAGTGCTCTTTCCTTTTCTTTCTCTATTCTTTTTTCTAGATCTGCCTTGGTTGTCAGCATCTCATTCAGCTTTTCTTGCTTAGAGCTGATACGCTCTTCGATCATCATGATCTTAGCTTGTCTTAGTTGTGCTTCTAACTGACCGTGACTCGATCCAGCTCTTTTATTCTGGAAATCAATATCGCTCTTATCTCGTTGGATAGATTTCTCCATTTTGCCAATTGCGCTCATGAGGCCAGAGTGGCGACGTTCTACTCGACTCTGTGAGCCCGCGCCTTCTATTTCTGATGGCTTGCCGTACTTCTTTTCCTTGACCAACTTGAATGCACCATCGATCTTTTTCCAGAGCTTAGATCGATCATTTCGTGTTAGTTCAGCATCCTTGAAGTCGGCTTGGATCTTTTTTAATTCATCGAAAAGTGGACTCAGGCTCATTCCATTTTCCACTTTTTGGCCGACCGCAGATAGTCTATCATTAAAGCCACTGACAGCAGCTTTAGACTTCTCCGCTAACTGTTCGTTAGCTTTAGTTTTGAATTCCTTAAGCTTATTGAACAAGATATTAGTCTCATCTCGTAGCTTATCAGCATGATCTCTGAATAGATTCCGCTCTCTTGCTTGGTCTGAGATCTTAGACCAGAATCCTTTGACTTCTTCCCATACACCTGAGTCGAAGCTAGGCAATCTATCTATACGGTCCCTGAAATCTTCTAGTTCTGAATTATATAAATCATAGAGCTTGGTAGAAAGAACGACGAAATGCCATTCAGCTTTAGCTCTATTAATAAGATCTGTTCTTTGGACTTTTATTCTTTCAGGAATAATGTCATCTGTTACTGAGAGTTCTCTCACTTCTAATTGATGCCCATCAGGAAAAGCGACTTCTTTTCCGACACGCCAATTTTCCATCATCAAATTATGGAACTCTTCAGTTACGATCTCCTGATCAAAGGTGTACATATTCACCTTACTTTCTTTTTCTAACAATTCTAGGGCGAGAAGCATTTTCTTTTCATTCTCATCATTTGCCCAGAGTACGATCTTCTTTTTCATATCATTTCTTTTTTTCCATGCACCTGCTATACAGGTCATTTTGTATTACTGTAATCAAATTCTTAGCCTGAATCATCCAGACCAGTATAATTCTTTATTCAAGCCAGAGCGCTGACTTGTGTACTTTCTTTTTGTTGGCTGGTCAGATATTCTAGTATCTGAACAGCATTCGTAGCAGCACCTTTTCTTAGATTATCTGCAACAACCCATAGATTAAGTCCGTGGGCAATAGATTCATCTCGTCGTATCCGACCGATGAATACTTCATCTTTCTTGTTTACTGAACGTGGCATAGGGTAGATATTGTTCCTTATATCATCCTGAACTATGATACCCTCTGATTTTGCTAATAAGGTTCTCAGCTCATTGAGGTCGAATTCTTTCTCAAATTCAACATTTACACATTCCGAATGTCCTCCATATACAGGCACTCTTACAGCTGTTGCTGTAATACCGATATGTGGTGCTTCCATTATCTTTCTCGTTTCGTGGACGAGCTTCATTTCTTCCTTGGTATAATCATTATCCAAGAAAATATCACAGTGTGGCAAGCAATTCTCATAGATGGGATGGTGGTAGGCTTTGTCGTAGCTCCCAGCTACAGCGCCATTTTTTTCTGATTCGTATTGTTGGACAGCTTTGACTCCTGTACCCGTAAAGGATTGGTAGGTAGATATCACGAGTCGTTTGATGCCATAAGCTAGATGCAAGGGATTCAGTGCCACAACCAGTTGTATCGTACTGCAATTAGGATTAGCAATGATCTTATCTGCTGGAGATAGCAGCTGTGCATTGACCTCAGGAACAATAAGTTTTTTTGTTGGATCCATACGCCAAGCAGAGGAATTATCGATCACGACGGTACCGACCTCAGCGAATTGTGGTGCGAAAACCTTACTCGCATTCCCACCAGCAGAGAACAAAGCGTAGTCAGGCTGCATAGAAATCGCGGTCTCTATAGAGACAACCTTATGTGTTTGGCCGCGGAATACCAACTCCTGACCTACTGATCTCTCGGAGGCAACAGGGATAAACTCATCTATCTGAGTACCGCGCTCTTGCAGTACTTCCATCATTTCATGTCCTACGAGGCCAGTCGCCCCTACTACAGCTAATCTCATTACTCATTATATTTATAACATGGAATCAAAATTACTAGGTTTGAAACCAATACGCTATATAGACGTACAATCCAGGTTTATGTACTTACTTACTTTACAAAATATAAAATAAGATCAGGTCTAATGGCTTTTTTCATGCATAGATTGTACCTAATTATCCTGTTGACCATTTTTTCACAGACTTTAACAGCTCAGTGGTCATATGATTTTAGTAATTCTGACCTAAGTGCCTGGTCAGGAGACAGATCTGATTTTGTGGTCAATGGAGATGAGAGATTGCAGCTGAATGCCGAAGAAGCAGGCTTTTCTATGATCTATACCACGCTAGCTATGCTTGATAGTATGAGTTGGTCTATGAACATAGAACTCGCTTTCTCTCCATCTACATCTAATTATACTCGAGTCTGGCTGGCTATGGATAGTCCTGAACCTCAACCATCTAGAGGGTTTTTTCTGAATATGGGCAGCTCAGGAAATCTAGACGCTATCCAACTTTTCCATGCCAAGGATGGTGCTGAAATATTGATTGCAGAAGGATCGATGGGAGAAATTGGCGGGCCATTTCGGTTAGATCTACTCATCACACTCAGTGCAGAAGACTTATGGACACTTAGCACAGCGCTGCCAGATCAACCAGCTACCGAGAGCTTCAGGGTTTATTATGAAACGGACCTAACACCACTGACTCATTTCGGTATAGCGTGTAACTATTCCTCGACACGTAGAGATAAATTCTTCTACGATGACCTTATCGCTGGACCACTGCTTCCAGATACAATTGGGCCTACGGTCATTGCAAGCTCGCTCATATCGGCTGATAAGGTCTTAGTAGAACTCAGTGAAGCTATAACTGAAGCGATTTCTTCAGCCTCTTTTGACCTAGGCCCGGTTGGCATCGGAGAAATCAACCTCGTTACGCCTACTTCTATCTGTATACAGCTGACCTCTGACTTCCCAAGTGGCAATGAGCTCCTATTAGGGATAGCTGGCCTCCAAGACAAGGAAGGAAACGTCATGAGGGACACTAGCATTCTACTTCGTCTTATAGAACACCCAGAACCGAATGAATTATTGATTAATGAGCTGATGTATGATCCGATTCCTGGTCGAGAGTCAGACTATTTAGAACTGATTAATAATTCAAGTAAATACCTCTCCCTCGACAGCATCTTCCTCGATAGAGCCAATGCCAATGTAACCGAAGTCCAAGTTAATGCTGGGACCATCTTGGACCCAGGACGTATTGTTGCCGTTACACCAGACTCAGCAGAAATTAGCTCTATATATGAGCCAATTCCTAGTGCTCTAATTCTAGAACAAGCAATGCCCAATTATGTAAATGGAGCTGGGAATGTTAGGATTCTTAGACAAAAGAACGGTGCGTTCATGACTATAGATTCATTTGACTATTCGGATGAGCTGCATGGGGGCTTACTTACTTCTAGTCAGAAGGAAGGCGTCAGTCTAGAACGATTATCTCTGGTTTCGGATACTAATGACAAGAACAATTGGTATTCAGCTGCCAGCAATACCAATTTTGGGACGCCTGGCTACGAGAATTCTCAGCGAAGCACCCAACAGGCTTCAGGCAATATTGGGCTGGCGTATAAGACTTTCTCCCCTAACGCAGATGGCTATCGAGACTTTATGAAGCTAGATTATAGCTTGGAGGAGCCTGGCTATGTCGCCAATGTGACTATCTATGATGATAAAGGGAGACTAAAACGCCAATTGAGCTATAATGATATCCTAGCCACAGAGGGCTTTCTGTTATGGGATGGCACCTTAGATGATGGCAGTCTGGCTACAGTCGGAATGTATATCATATATTACGACTTTTTTCATACTAACGGCCGTGTGATTTCAGGTAAAGAGGTCGGTGTATTAGCTTTGCCTTTAGATTAAGAAGAGATATAGTTTGAAACCAATACTCAGTCATAGATTCATTCAAGGCATCGTCGCAGTCTTTATACTGCTGGCCGTCATGCTGATAATGTATCCTCCTGAGATTGAGTTTTTCAAGAAGACCTCAGAGTTTGCGGTACAGTTGATGTTTGGCTTACTCATTCTAAGTCTGATTTTCTTGATATTTAATCAGACGCAGTTAATGTTCGTCGGTATGTGCGCGGCTGGATTCTTAGCTTTCTATCTTAAGACAGCTTCGAACAGTAACATGATCTTACCACACGATAACAATCTACCTAAGGTCAAGTTGGCCCATTTCAATCTTTCTTCGTTCCAGCCATATGATCCTGAGTTTAAGACCCTAATCCTAGGCACAGGTTGTGAGATTATCTCCTTCCAAGAGTATACGCCCGATTGGGATGCTTATATCTCTAAGGAACTCAAATATGACTTCCCCTATATCCAAAAAATGGTCAGGATAGATCTCTTCGGCATGGCTATCTACTCTAAAGAACAAATAAAACAGGCTAAGACCTTCTATTACAATGAAGTGCCTAATCTCCATCTAGAACTCGATTCTGGTCTCCAGAAAATTAATATAATCACCTCATATATTACGCCACCAACTCTGGTATCTAAAACGCTCCACCCAAAGGAGCATCTAGACCGGGTGAAAAAATACATCATGGAGCTCAATAACCCGACTATTGCTCTTGGTGATTTCAATCAGGTGTACTGGACCTCAGAAATCAAAGATTTCCGTGATAAGACCAAAATGAATAATTCTAGGCGAAATATATCTCCGACAGCTAAGGCGCCCTATGATCACATCTTCTATTCCAGCACGATAGAATGCATCAAGTTCGATGAAATTAAAGATAGCAAGCAGAATCATCTAGGCATCGCTGGCACTTTCCAAACCAAGACATCTGTGTCTAATCCTGCCATCCTGAGGACCATCGGATTCGAGGACGAAACCAAACCGAACTAACTACATGAAACTAACCTATAAAGTCAAAACATTCCGAGACTTAGGACTCGATGAGCTCTATTCTATAATGAAACTGAGGCAAGAAGTTTTTGTCGTCGAACAAGATTGCCCATATCTAGATGCTGATGATAAGGACCAGGCTGGACTGCATCTGTTAGGCTGGGACCGAGACCGCACCTTACATGCTTATGCTCGAGTGTTAGCACCTGGTGTCAGTTACGAGCAACATAGTTCTATAGGAAGAGTTGTAACCTCCGCCAAGGTGAGAGGCACAGGCATAGGGAAGATTCTGATGGCAAAGGCCATAGAATATACACATACGGAATATCCTCGTGCTCAAATCAAAATCTCAGCACAGACTTATGCTCAAGGATTCTACCAGGCCTTAGGTTTTCTTCCAGTCGGAGAAGAATACCTAGAAGATAATATCCCACATATCGCGATGGTAACAAGCTAACCAGAAGGCTTAGCTAACAGAACTAGACATGATTCTAATATCAAAATGTTAATTTGAGGCTCAAATGAATCTTCGACTACTCTAGTTCCGTTATCATTTTGCTATGAATTATCTCTGGACAATCCTTATTATTTTCTCTATTTACTCTGCTGCCATGTCACAAGACCTGGAATTCTCTTATGATGATAGAGTCTACGAGGAATATATTAGATCGATAGAATTTAGCCATAAGGAAGTCAGTCTCTCCTTACCAGTCATCGACCTAGGCAGTATGGGGAAGCTAAAATTAGAATTCGATGATCTAGAAGGTGGTTACAAGAACTATCTCTATCGACTTATTCACTGTGATATGGATTGGGTACCTAGTGAACTGGATGAATTAGAATACATATCGGGATTCAATAATGAAGAAATAGATGAATTCGGATACTCTACTAATGCCTATTCAGAATACACACATTACGAATTGGTTATCCCCAATGATGATATAGAATGGATCATATCTGGCAACTTCTTACTCCTAATCTACGATGAAGACCTCAATATTCCTGTAATCACGAAGCGCTTTATTGTGACTGAAAATGGTGTGAGCATCCGAGCTGCAGTTTCCAAACCGGCTAATGTCCGAAAGATGGATACCCATCAGGAGTTGGATTTGCTGATCGACTATAGTGCAACCAGAATGAACAATCCGAGAGATGAGGTCTATGTGAGCATATTACAAAATGGCAACTGGAATACTGGCTTGCATTACATCCAAGCCAACTACGAACGAGGCGGACAATTATTTTTCAATGATTTCGACAAGCTTAATTTTCCAGCGCTAAAGGAATTCAGAAACTTTGACACTAGGGCACTGAAATATACTAAGCAGTTTGTGCATAGCATAGAACAGACCGACGAAGAGACCAATGTCTTATTAGATCTCAGTGTCAAAAGGATTAAGACACAATTCGAGAGTGACTTCGATGCCAATGGTGGCTTCATTATCGATAACGAAGAATATGCTGATGGCGATGTGAGTAGTGAATATGTCAATGTGATTTTTACTCTACAAGTCAATGAGCCACAATTAGAAGACATCTATCTCGTGGGTGCTTTCAATGATTGGAAGGCACACGAACGCTTCCGGATGGAATATGACTACCGTCGCCGCCTCTACCACAAAACCGTAGAGCTTAAGCAAGGCTACTATAATTACATGTATGCCAAGCAAAGCGAAGAAGGCTATCTAGACATCGATGCGATGGAGGGTAGCTGGTTCGAGACAGAGAATGATTATCTTATCATCGCTTACTATAGAGGCTTCGGTGCTGAATACGATCGTATCCTCGATGTCTTTACCGTTAATTCTGCTCCTCGATACTAAGCAGATTCAGACCTTAGGACTTCTAAGGGTGACCGATTGAGTATATCACGGGTATTGAATAAGCCGATAAAAACAGTCAGACTAACGATCAAGAAAAAGATGCCAACTATGGGCCACCATGACAAGGAGAATTCGAGATCTAATTGCTGGGTCGCAATAAAATAACTACCAATTATAGCTATTAGAATACCTGTAGCTGCGGCTAGACTGCCCAGCAAGGCATATTCAGTTGCATTGATTTTAAGTATATGACTACGCTTAGCACCAATCGTTCTAAGCAGTACACTCTCCTTGACCCGTTGGAATTTACTGAGTAACAAGGAGCTGATCAGGACTATTAGCCCAGTCAGAATGCTGAAACCAGCCATGAATTTAATGACATAAGAAATCTTGCTGATTATATCATTGAGCGTTGTCAATATGGAGCCTAAGTCCACAACGGAGACATTAGGGAAGGCTTTGACGACGTCTCTCCGATAGTCAGCCATCACTTCTTTACTTGGAGACTTCGTCACCAGCACATGGAATTGTGGTGCCTCCTCTAACACGCCTTCTGGAAATAGAATAAAGAACCTCGTTCTCATAGATCTGAATTCTATATCTCTTAGACTCCCCACATAAGTTGGGATAAGTGTCCCCTGTACATTCCATACTAACTCATCACCCATCCCGACATCCAGAGACGCTGCCCAGCCTCTATCTAAAGAGATAAAGACCGTATCTCCTGGGTTGATTTTGCCAGTATATGTCCCCTCTACTAAGGTCTCATCGAACTCTAGAGAATCTCGATAAGTGACTCTGGCCTCACGATGGACAACCCATCTCTCTACTCTGCTCGTGGTATCTTGTAACCAATCTTTTTTAGACCTCCCTTTCCAACTTTCTAAGCGCATCGTGACGATAGGGACTTGCTGTATGACAGGTAAGGTGGCCTTTTCTGTCATCATCGCAATCTTGTCTTTCTGATGTGTTTCTATTCCATACAAGATCATATTAGGCTGATTACCAGCATCCATGGAATTGACATTACTGAGGATCAACCCCTGTACAATATAGAGTAAGGTCAGAATCGCTGTGCCCAGTCCGATGGACACGATAAGTGTATTCGTCTGATTATTAGGCCGATATAAATTAGCTAAGCCGTGACGCCAAACAAAGCCCCAATTCCTAGGCAAAAATTTCTTAATTAAGATGCTCAAACCTGCAAAGCCATATAGAACCATAAAAGCCACTAATAAGCCCGCCGTAAAAATGCCAGCCGATCGCCATTCTCCAGTAAGTGTTCGCAAGAAAATAAATAACGACAATACGATGGCCACGTATACTAGAATCTTAAGCGGATCTCTAGGAGACGCCTCATCCTCATAACCTGCTCGAAGCGTCTTAAGTGGGCTCACTTTTCTCACTGACAACAGCGGCACTAGGGCAAACAAGCAGGTCACTAAACTACCAATACCTAGACCTTGGAAAATCGCATTCCAGGAGATACTTAGATCTACTTCGTAGGGCAACATGTCTTTTAACAATAAAGGCAAAACCATCTGAATGCCACTACCCAGTATAGTCCCTATGACCACCCCAATAAATCCCAACACAAAAATCTGAATGAAATAAACTAGAAAGGCTTGCCTGCCAGTCATCCCAATGCAGCGGAGCATCGCGATAGCAGACATTTTACTTCTTATATAAATAAACACACTACTCGCTACACCTATACAGCCTAATAAGAGGGCCACCAATGCAACCAGATTAAGAAAGCTATTAAGAAATGAGAAGGCCTGACCTAAGTTGCGTTTCTGATCCTCTATGGTTGTGACTCTAAAGTCTTCTGCATGAAAATGTTGCATCCTCGCAGCACTATTATCCCAAGCCTCACGGTCAAAATCCTCAGGCGTCTTATAGAAATATTTATACTCGACGATACTCCCCGTCTGGACCAAGCCTGTCTTTTCGAGTAGGGACTTATCTATATAGACTGTTGGTGCAAAACTGGCACCGAGAGAAATAGATCCGACACTATTCATCAGACGGCCGCCTATAGGCAAGGTTAGCTCGCCCAGTTTCATCGAGTCTCCGACTTCCAGTTCATATTCGAACATCATCGCATCATCCACCAGTAGTGTATTCGCTGCTTGGTAGGTGTCTTTTGCGCCTTTAGGCTGTGTGACCAGTTCGCCATAGAAAGGGAAGTCCCCCTCTACAGCTCTTATTTTAGAAAACTGAGTGGCATCTTTTTTTGGCATAAAAGCCATAGAGAAGAATTCCACCTGTAGTGCTTGTTCTGCAGGCAAAGAGTCCATGATCTCAGTCAGTAGTGGAGTCAGTGGTTTTTTGCCTTCGACTTGTATATCGGCACCGAGTATGGTCTTCGTCTGTTCATCGATGTCTTTGACCAGATTATAATTAAATGAATTAATAGCGACCAGTGCCATGATGCCCAGCGTGATAGAGGACATAAACATGAAAAGCTTGCCTCGATGGCGTCGACTATCTTGTCTGGCGAGTCTTAGGAGGTATCCGAGTCTATCCATTCTGATTAAGCTCGTCTAGTTGTATCCGTCCACCCTTCAGCCGGATCATCCGATCTGTCTTGGCAGCTAATTCCAGATCATGTGTCACGATGACCAAGGTCGTCTGCAATTCCCTATTCAAATCAAATAGTAATCGCTCTATCTTCTCTCCTGTATCTTCGTCCAGATTACCCGTCGGCTCATCAGCAAATAAGATCTGAGGTCGATTAGAAAAAGCACGCGCGATAGAGACCCGTTGTTGTTCTCCACCAGATAACTGCGTCGGATAATGATCCATTCGGTCAGCCAGTCCAACTCGATCTAACAATTCTTTGGATATAGTAGAAGCAGCTTTATCTCCAAGTAACTCCAGGGGTATCATCACATTTTCTAAGGCAGTGAGACTCGGTATCAATTGGAAATTCTGAAAGACAAACCCCACATACTTATTTCTAAGCTCTGCCTTAGCATTTTCTGACATCGGCCCGATATCTGCGTCACAGAGTCTTATCTCGCCTGTCGATGGGCGATCTAGTCCTGCACACAATCCAAGTAAGGTCGTCTTGCCGCTGCCTGAAGGCCCAACGATGGATACAGATTGTCCACGAGGTATGTCATATGAGATATCCTTGAGCACCTCTAGATTACGGTCGCCACTGACATAGGATTTCCCAATTTTATTTAAAGTTAATATCGAATCTATCATAGAGTATAAGCTGGTAAGCTCACTTTAGTAAATTTGCAAATGCAATCTAATCAAATGTATAAGATCAAAATATTGACCTACTGTTTGCTGCTGTGTATTCTCTCACAAGCCTGCAAAGATAAACAAGCATCTATAGTAGAAGTTGCACAAAAGCCGCAAGATCAGACCAAAACAGCTGAGACCGCTATCAAGACAGCTAAAAAGACGATTCTGTGCTTTGGGAATAGCCTAACGGCTGGCTATGGTCTAGATGAAGAAAAAGCGTGGCCTGCTTTGCTCCAGAACAAGCTGGACTCGATAGATCCGACTTATACAGTGATAAATGCAGGCCTGAGTGGTGAAACGACCTCTGGCGGGCTCAATCGTATAGATTGGTTGCTCAAACAGCAGGTCGATTATTTTATTCTGGAATTAGGCGCTAACGATATGCTTCGTGGCCTGGACATCACCAAGACCAGAGAAAACCTCAGTCTCATCATCGAACGTGTCAAGGCCAAGGATCCTGAGATTCCAATCATCATAGGCGGTATGTTGGCACCACCCAACATGGGCAAGGAATATGCAGATCAGTTTAATCAGATTTTTCCAGAGATCAGTATGAAGTATAAAGCCACGCTGATTCCTTTCTTCTTAGAGAACGTGGCAGGTGTTACAGCACTCAATCTTCCTGATGGTAAGCACCCAAATGAACAAGGTCAAAAAATCGTTCTGGAAAATGTATGGTCTGCACTCTCTTTGTTACTCTAGCCCCCACTCGAGTTGAAAGAACATAAACAAACCTTAGCAGGTGGATTCCTAAGCCTTAATCTGGCTCTGATTCTAATTAGTACTTCAGGTGTCTTCGGCAAGACCATAGCTATGGCTCCAGAGATTACAATATTTTGGCGTTGCCTGTTTTCTGTTATCGTATTAGGTGCCTATGTCTATCTGAAGAAACTCGATATCAAATTGTTTTCTAAGCATGACCTGCTGATTATTATATGGGGTGGTCTCTTGATGGCCTTTCATTGGGTGACTTATTTCTATAGCTTGTCTCTCGCCAGTGTCGCTATTGCGATTCTAACCCTACATACTTTCCCTGCGATGACGACCATCCTCGAACCCATTTTGCTTAAGACCAAATTCAGGGCCTATCATGTTATTTTAGCTCTATTAATCTTTATAGGTATCTACATCATTATTCCTGAGATAAATTTGGACAATAATATTTTCCTTGCAGTTGTTTTCGGTCTGTTCTCTGCACTGACCTATGCGCTCAGGAATATCTACACTAGAAAAGTCATGCCTCGATACAATGGCACTGCGATGATGTTCTTCCAACTTATCATCATGACGATCGTCTTAGCGCCTTTTCTTCTTTTCAAAGATACTACAGGATTGGTGAATGATATGCCAGCTCTGATGGGACTGGTGATTCTGACGACTTGCCTAGGGCATACCCTCCTCGTGATCAATCTGAAGAACTATTCTGCAGTAACAATTAGCTTACTAAGTTCCATTATTCCAATCTATGGGATCCTGTGGCCGTATCTCTTCTTAGGAGAAATCCCTAGGGTTAGCACTATCATCGGCGGCCTCTTTATCCTGGCGAGCTTCAGTATAGAGGCTTATGCTTCTAATCGAGCTAAGTAAGTAGCTCGGTTTTATTTTAGACCAGCTCCATGTCTATCTCGTTTTCGACACGCAACAGCCTCATGAGTGCTTTGATAGGGTGATCAGCTTGGCATCTAAGGCGCATGACTACGTTCTTATGGATACATCGCATATTTGCTTGGAATAAAGTATTGAGGCCTGTGGTATCCACATCCGTTACTTTGGTGAGATCTATGATGAGTCGATCCCATGGGTCCGCCTTATCATGCAAAGAGGTATTAAGATTGAGTGCAGCTAGTGAGACAAGAGAGCCAGAAAGATTGGCGCTTAATTCTTGTCCTTGCCTGCGAAAGGAAACAGATAATTGGTTCATCAGTGTGTGTAAGAGCTGATTAGATAAATAGATCCTACAACCTATGGCAAAGATACTGCCAACTTAGGACTGCCAGTTTCGAGTTAGAAGTGTAGTTGCTTGCTGCTTAGTAAAAATAATCTCTCATCTATAGCATTTTCATGAATCGTTTTGGTAGACGTCCAGATGACCTAACCCGATTGTTCTATTCCTGATTTATCTCATTCCATAAAATATGGGATTTAGGCTATCTTAGACGACGTTAAATCCTAAGTCTAAAAGCCTTCCTTAATGACTGCGTCTACAAGTATCATATTATCCATAGGACAAAAGATCGGCTCACATAAAGTATTAGTCGGCGAAGCGCTGATGACAAGGTATGAGCACATATGGAAGATGGATAGACCATTAACTGCAATGGCAGTCATCCTACCTGAAACAACTAAGGATGTATCCCATATTCTTGCCTGCTGCCATGACCATAATCAACCGATTTCGATACAAGGTGGGCTAACTAATCTCGTCGGTGGAACGGAGACAAATGATAAAGAAATCGTTGTCTCTCTAGAAAAGATGAACCTCATAGAAGAAGTAGATAAAGAGGGTAGAAATATGACGGTACAAGCTGGAACTATCCTAGCAGATATCCACCTGCAAGCCCAAGCCAATGAGATGACTTTCCCATTAAACTTTGGTGCGAAAGGCTCAGCTCAGATCGGTGGCATTATTTCTACTAACGCTGGTGGCTTACGTGTTGTCAAATATGGCATGACCAGACAACTTATTCTAGGTCTCGAAGCAGTACTAGCTGATGGCACAATCGTCAGCTCTATGAAAAAGATTATCAAGGATAATTCTGGCTATGACCTGAAGCAACTCTTCATCGGATCAGAAGGCACCCTAGGCATCGTCACACGAGCTGTTCTAAAACTCGTCGAGGCACCTCGAAGTAGAAGTTCTGTTATGGTTGCCATCGAGAGCTACAGCCAAGTCATACAATTACTCAAGCATATGGACGGCGGTCTTGCTGGAAGACTCAGTGGCTTCGAACTCATGTGGAATAATTTCTATACACGAGCAACGACTGCCCCAGCACAAGTCAGACCGCCTCTACCTCAGTCATTTCCATACTATGTCCTAATAGAATCATTAGGTAGTGATTATGCAACAGATAGTCTAAGATTAGAAGAACTGACCGAACAAGCATTCACAGAAGGGATAATTGCTGATGCCGCTTTTGCTGAAAGTGAACAAGAAATGGAATGGTTCTGGCGCATCAGAGAAGATGTTCATGCTTGTGTATCTCAATTTCAGAATGACCAACACTTTGATATTAGCATTCCTATTCCGCTAATCGGTGCATTGCTCGAAAATATGACTAAGCAAATATTAGAACTCCCTGAAGTGACAGGCTTAGTCACCTTCGGACATGTTGCGGATGGCAACATCCATATCATCGTTGGAAAACAAAATACAGACCACGTACTGACTACAAAAATTAATGCAATAGTTTACAACCCACTCGAAAGCATAGGTGGATCCATCTCGGCTGAGCATGGCATAGGCTTACACAAAAAAGCTTATCTCCATCTAAGTCGATCTGATGCAGAACTCGCCCTTATGAAAACCATGAAAGTCGCAATGGATCCGAAAGGCATACTCAATCCTGGTCGGATCTTTGATTTATAAGCTATCGAGAACTAGCTATTTTGGTACCGGATAATAGAACTGTTCTTTGACAATCTTTCCGTCTTTCACTTCATACATACATAACTCATTCATCTTCTCTCTACCTGTATCCTTAAAGGTCGCATCCATCATCATAGCAATACAGAAGTGGTTGTCTCCGATTAGGGGTTCGCTAATTGTAGATCCATGAAACTCTTCCATCATTTCATTCCACTTCTTACCCTTTTCCGCCATTTCTGCTAGTCCATTACAAACTTCTATCTGAGCGCCTTTGGGTTCTATGCTCTGACAATCTGGAGAATACAATTCTGAATATACAGTCTGAAATTCTCCTTTCCTGCATAACTCTACAAGACGATTAGCAATTTGTGATATATCCATTGTGTAGTTTTTATATTAACAAAAAAAAGAAAAAATTCTCTTAATAGCCCAAAGTGCAACCATCAGGCCGTCTAGGATCGGTAGCCCCTAGAAGAAGATTCCGATCTATCATTATGGACTGAGTACTGCCCATCGCTGGCCTAGATTTCAGACTATGGCCTTTCGCTTCGAGTAATTTTCTGGTATCAGGGCTAAAGTACCTTTCATAAAATAGGACATCTGGTAACCATTGATGGTGTATTCTCGGCGCATGCGTGGCTTCAGCAATATTCATTTTATGATCGATGACGTTAAGGATTATCTGCAATACCGTCGTGATAATCCGACTACCACCGGGACTACCTGTAACTAAATACGGATGGTCATTCTTAAAAACAATAGTTGGCGTCATAGAGCTTAGTGGTCGCTTTCCTGCTGCAACAGCATTAGCTGCGCCTCCTACCAGACCATAGGCATTGGGGACGCCTGACTTAGCTGAGAAATCCCCCATCTCATTATTGAGTAAGATACCTGTACCCGCAGCCATATGTCCTGAGCCAAAACTAAAATTCAGTGTATAAGTGTTAGACACCACATTACCATCCTTATCGACTACTGAAAAGTGTGTGGTCTCCTCCGATTCGTAATCTTGTGGGTTCCCTGGCTTGATATCTGCAGACTTAGTGGCTTGACCTAATACAATCTTTGACCTCAGACTATCCGCATAGGCCTTAGAAGTTATGCCTACTACTGGCACACTCCAGAAACGTGGGTCACCTAAGTGTTCTGATCGATCAGCATAAGATAATCTCATAGCCTCGACCATGAGATGTATCGTCTCTGCTGAATTATGCTCTAATGAATCTAGGTCGTAGCCTTCTAGAATATTCAACATCTGAATGAGGTGCACCCCACCAGAACTAGGTGGCGGCATAGAGGCTATCTTATGACCACGATAACTGCCCCATACAGGATCAGTATCTATCACTTCATATTTCCTAAGATCAGCTAAGCTCATCACGCCGTTATTAGTCTGAATACCCTTGATCATTCTTTCTGCAAGAGGGCCTGAGTAGAAACCGGCCTTCCCGCGCGTGCTAATTTGCTCGAGACTCCAAGCTAGGTCATCCTGGACCAGTGTATCACCAGCCAGATAACAGCCATCTGACTTATAGAAAACGGCCTGAGTCGAGGGACAACTCTGCAGTCTTTCTTTATACCTGATTAGAATTTCTTGTAAGTCGTGCGTCACAGGAAAACCATGTCGAGCTAAACTAATTGCAGGCGCAATAACTTCTCTAATATCCATGGTGCCATATGATTCTAGAGCATGGATAAGGCCCGCGACTGTACCAGGAACACCCGCACTATTATGGCTATGGTTGAACTCCTTAGTATCCACCTCACCATCTTCGTCGAGGAACATATCTCGATGTGCCTTCAGTGGTGCTATTTCTCGATAATCAATCGCTCTAGTCTGATCGGACTCTGCATCATGAACGAGCATGAAACCACCACCACCTAGATTACCCGCTCTAGGCAAAACAACCGCAAGCGCAAATCCAACACCTACTGCTGCATCTACCGCATTTCCACCGCTTCTGAGAATCTCTAAGCCGACCTGCGTCGCCAATGGATGTTGAGAAGCAACCATGCCATTAGTCGCAATATCAGGATGATGTCGAGCCTCGGAACTATATATTGGTTCCTGAGCAGAAACATCGATTACAATCAGTAATAAAATGACTAAGTATCTCATAACTTACAAGTGAGTATGTAATATAATAATTCTAGGAAGGAAAGATTAGGAATTGAGGATTGAGAATTGAGGATTAAGAATTGAGGATTAAGAATTGAGAATTTTAAATTAAGAATTTTAAATTAAGAGTTCAGAGTTTCAGAGTTAGGAATTGAGGATTGAGGATTGAGGATTGAGGATTATGAATTGAGAATTAAGAATTAAGAATTAAGAATTTTAAATTAAGAGTTCAGTTTCAGAGTTAGGAGTTAGGAATTGAGGATTGAGAATTGAGGATTGAGGATTGAGGATTAAGGATTAAGGATTAAGGATTGAGAATTAAGGATTGAGGATTAAGGATTAAGGATTTTAAATTAAGAGTTCAGAGTTTCAGAGTTAGGGATTGAGGATTGAGGATTGAGGATTGAGGATTATGAATTGAGGATTATGAATTAGGAATTAAGAATTAAGAATTAAGAGTTCAGTTTCAAAGTTAGGAATTGAGAATTGACAATTAGGGATAAGGTGTTGAGAATTAGGAATGGGTTATAGTGGTTTATTTTGAGCTTGTATTTGGCTTTTGTTTGAGATTTGTTAGGGTTTTGGGCATATCGAGGCATAATGACTATTATCTGTGGGAATGTGATTACATTTATTTTTTGATTGCGACATCAAACTATTACAACATGTATCGAAAAGTTAAGGAATCCCAGACGCTACTGATTAATCAGCAGACTAAAAAGTTAATAGAGGAAGGAAAGCAAGTCGTGAAATTTGGCTTCGGACAATCTCCTTTCTTGCCGCCAGAGCCTGTCATAGAGGCACTTAGACAAGCAGCTCATAGGAAAGAGTATTCCTCTTCGACTGGCGATATTGTCCTGAGAGAGAAAATCTCAAAATTCCACTATGACCACAACGGTCTGAAGGTCGATCCTGATCATATGTTGCTTGCACCAGGATCTAAGATTTTACTTTTCAATATCCTTATGTCCTTTAACAAAGCGGATGTATTCATCCCGATGCCTTCATGGGTCACTTATGCACCCCAGGCTGAGATAGCTGGTCATGATATCATCAAGGTACCGACCAGCTTTGATGAAAAGTGGCGTGTCACACCAGAGGCTCTCCGTGCGTGTGCAAGCCAAAAAAAACAAAGAGCATCTATCCTAATTCTAAATTACCCCGGCAATCCAGATGGTCTTTCATATACAGAGGAAGAGCTTAAGGCTCTAGCAGAAGTAGCAAGAGAACTAGACCTACTCGTCGTCTCTGATGAGATATACGGTCTATTAGATCACAAAAACGAGCATCGCTCTTTTGTAGAGTTCTATCCAGAAAAAACCATTACAACGACCGGCTTGTCCAAATGGTGTGGGGCTGGTGGATGGCGATTCGGTGCAGCTTTCCTCTATGAGGGCATCGAGAAAGAATTTAAGCAAGCGCTAATTGGTATTAGTTCTGAGACTTACTCATGTGCACCCGTACCTGTCCAAGAGGCTGCTAAGGTCGCCTATGAGGATTATGCTGCACTGACAGGTTACCTTAATAATCAGAGACAGATTCTAAAAACAGTCAGTCACCATGCCACCGAAAAACTGAATGAGGCTAATATCAATGTACATGCCCCTACTGGCGGATTCTATCAGTTCTTAGATTTTACACCCCATACCGATAGCCTAAGAGAAAGAGGTATCACAGATGCCAATCAACTTTGTTCTGCGATACTCAATGAAGCACAAGTCGCCTTGCTACCTTCTAATGCCTTTGGTTTTGCTGCAGATACTTTAGCGACCCGATTGGCTTTTGTAGATTTCGATACAACTCAATCCTCTTTCGACTTACATAAAGAAGGTAAAAATGTCGTCACGGGTATAGCAAGCATTTGTAACTGGGTCAATAACTGAGTATAAATGAAAGCATACAGGGATAGAGGCGCGATAGGGGCTCTCTTAGATGAATACGAACGCGTTATTCTAGATCTCATCGATACAATTGCTTCATTGACTGAACTTCAATTATCGACCGTCGTCGATGCTGAAACTAAGGATGAAGATTGTCGATCAGTACAAACTATTCTAACCCATGTCCTTGGTGCAGGATATTATTATTCATTTGCCATCGGGAAGCATCTAGGGCAAGCCGTCACAGCTACAGATAGAGTGACCTACAGCGCAGTTGCAGATTACTCACGTGACTTGCATCATCTCATGAGTTATACAGAAAGTATTTTCGCAAATATCTCGAACGAATTACTGCAAGAAAAAGATTCTCAGAAAAAAATTCTTGCCAGCTGGGGCCAACGCTATGATATAGAACAACTCATGGAACATGCCATAGTGCATATCCTAAGACACAGAAGACAGATAGAGAGGTTTCAGTTAAGCTTATAATACACAGGAAGTACAGTTAGATTTCTACTTCGCGAGAATCCAAATTCTCTAGCAATCGCTTGAGATACTTTGACTTCAGGTAGTATTCTTTGACAGCCTCCAATTCGGTTACCTGAGGCTTAGTGAGATCCATTGTGGTCGTAACTGAAGAGAATTTTTCTCGTAGAGATGAGCGAAAGGATTCTATTTCTAGTTGAATATTCGCTCGAGTAGCCTCATCGGGTTCCATTTTATAATCCATGATGGCTTCATTCAGATCCATCATTTCCATGAGAAAATGCTGAGGCATCACATCCTTGCCTTCCTGAGGGGCAGCATCATGGATATCCAATAAGTGTCTGATACGTGCCTGTTCACTCTTGAGAACGCGGTAACCCTCATTGATCTCAGCAGTTTTCTCCATTGCGAGATCTTGTTTTGCTCTATCCTGCAAACTGAAATTATCTGGATGCCAATGACGCGAAAGCGCATAATATTTCTTAGCCAGTATAGCCTCATCCATATTAAAACTTAGAGGCAGATCAAAAAGGTCGAAATAGTTCATCAGAATAATCTGGATATGTCTAAACCAAGGGCATAGACCATCAACGTTATCAAAAGAAAAAAGCCAGCCATCGTTGCAATTTCCATGACTCTGTCTGGCACTTTGACACCAGTAATAGATTCGAAAAGAAGAAACATCACATAACCACCATCTAGTGCAGGTATCGGCATAAGGTTCAAGAAGCCAAGTAATAGTGATAAGCTCGCTGTCATATTCCAAAATCTCTCCCAGTCCCAATTCGTCCCAAACATCTTTCCAATAGATATAAAACTACCTAAGCTGTCCTTTGCTTTGATTTTACCAGAAAACATTTGCCCGAAAGCTTTGATCTGATCAGAAATAAAGGTCACTGACTTATTATATCCTTTGGGCACCGCCTCATTGAAACTGAACTTTTCTTTTTGAACCGTTACATATTTATCGAGCGATTGGGGCAATATACCTATCCGCCCATTTTCATCCAAGTCGATAGACAAGTCTCTGAACGCCTCGCCTCTCTTAATACCCACAGTTATAGTCCTCCCGCCTTCTAGGGTAGCCATTGTTTTGAGGAATTGATGGGACCATGGCGTGGGCTCACCATTCACAGATATAATACCGTCACCTTTGCTAATTCCCGCTCTGGCTCCAGGACTATCAGGGGTGACTTCAGCAATCTGGTAAGGCACTCGAGGATGTATGAGTATTTCGTTTCTGTACTCATATTGGGTCAATTTCTTCTTGGCTTCTGGGTCGACCTTGATGACCTGTTCGCTACCATTTCTTCGGACTGTAATTTCATTGACTTCATTGATCACAACTTCTTTGGTGATCATTCCAGAATGAAATTTGTCGAAAGGCTTATCACCAACTTTAATAATCTCATCGCCATCTCTGAGTCCGAGTTCATAGCCCAATTCGCCGACTGCAACACCATATGGGAGACTCGAATTAGGGATGTAATCTTGACCCCAGACTAGAAGAATCATTGAGTAGAGAAACCATCCGAGCACAAAATTTACAAAGACACCACCAACCATGATGATGAGTCTCTGCCAAGCAGGTTTAGACCTGAATTCCCATGGCTGCGGCTCTGAGTCCATCTGTTCGGTATCAAAACTTTCGTCTATCATTCCAGAGATCTTAACATAACCACCTAGAGGTAACCAACCAACCCCGTATTCAGTCTCACCAATCTGCTTTTTGAACAGCGCAAAACCTGGATTAAAGAAAAGATAAAACTTTTCGACCCTCGTCTTAAAGAATTTAGCTGCACTGAAATGGCCTAACTCATGGAGAACAACCAATATCGAAAGGCTAAGAAGAAACTGTATTACGGTTATGAACATATTTTCATGGCTATTCGCGAACGCCCAAAAGTACTAATAAAGACAGTCAATTACTACCAACGCACCAGACGTGACGTAGTTTACAATTTGGTCTAACTTTACCATCATAAAGTTAAATTCACTACCATATGATTATCTTTTATACCCCTAATATCTCAGAAGAAGGCGCCGTCTTACAAGAAGATGAATATGTCCACTGCTGTAGAGTGCTCCGTCGTAAGGTCGGAGACACCCTGATTATTACTGATGGAAAGGGGAAAAGAGCCACTGCTCAGATCAAAGAGATCTCAAAACAATCTGCCTTGCTCTCTGTGTCAGACATAGAGATCACGCCACATCCGTCTAAGCATATAATACTGGCTGTTGCCCCACCAAAAAATAGAAACCGATGGGAATGGCTGGTAGAAAAAACAGTAGAAATCGGAGCAGATCGAATCATTCCTATTCAGACGATGCACTCAGAACGACCTCGTATCAATCACGAAAGAACCCAAAAGATTGTACGCAGTGCTGCACTCCAATCTATGCGCAGTCATCATCCTGTACTCAGTGAACTGATTTCTCTAAAAAAGTTAATCAGAGACCCCGATCTGGCAGAAATGACTAAATTTATCGCACACTACAATGAACAGAATACAGGACTCAAACCTGCGACAATAATGAACCAACAAGGTCTGATTCTGATAGGTCCAGAAGGTGACTTTAGTGAGGAAGAGCGAGAGCTATGCAAGCAGAATAATTTTACGGAAGTCAACCTCAGTCATAATCGTCTCAGGACAGAAACAGCTGCTATTGTTGCAGTCACTAAGCTGATACAGATATAATACAGTCGTTACTAAGCTCAACTTATAGCTAACCCCCTGATTATCAGTTATTTTATTTGAATCTTAAAGGCAGCAAAGCACTAAGTAAGGATCGTTAAGATATAGTAACTTGTGCCGTTCGGATTAGTCCTTAGTATACCATAATCAGTAACTCAGTCAACATGCCATTTCCTCTCTATCTACCTGCTCGTATAACGAGCATAATCATTGTGAGTCTATTAGTCATAAATAGTATTTCATCGCAAATTCATATCACAGAATCGTATATACCCGACGAGCTAAGCAAAGCTGCAACAGATATCAGAATGGGGATTACACCTACTGCTTATGGTTTAGTCGAAATTAATTTCGCTGGCTTACGCCAAAATATTAAACAAGAAAAACAAAAGGTCATCCTGAGGACACCAGAAGGGTCTGAAATGGAATTTGTCATTCGACCGAGTCAGGTAGTTAGCCCCGAAGTCGCACAGCTCTATACGATAAAGACTTTCATCGGACACGCAACTTCTGATCCAACCATCTTAATTGCTTGTGATTATACAGATCAAGATTTCCATGCGGCAGTTTATAACGGATCGAAGTCCTATTTTATAGAACCTTGGTCTACAACTGATCGAGACATCCATGTCGTCTACTATAAAAAAGATCTACCCGTCGGCCAGACCATCTGCCATGTAACGGACAAAGTACAAGCTGCAGTCCAAGAACAAAATCCGCAAAAAAGTTTTGGCCCAGATCAGAAAACCACCTATAGATTGGCTCTAGGTAGTGCAGGTGAATATTCCCAACAATTTGGCGGCTCACCATATGATCCCACTAACGTACTCAATGCCCTGGCCTCAGGCGTCAATCTCATCAATCCGATCTATCTAAGAGATCTAGGTATCGATTTCCAATTAGTCACGACAACAGCCCTCATATGGCCTGACCCAGTTACTGATCCATATGATACGAACGATCCAGATCAATTAGTCAATGAGATAAGTGAACAGTGTCATATTGCACTAACTCAAGCTGGTTATGACGTAGGCCATCTAGTTATCTGGGATGACCTAGGTGGATTAGCTGCTCTCGACGTGGTCTGTATGGACCATAGGAAAGGCGAAGGTTATTCCGCAACGAGTAACTCCGTTACAACACTATGGATAGATTACGTATGCCACGAATTAGGACACCAATTCGGTGCACTACATAATTTTTCTGCGGATGAGTGCTTTACTTCTGTTCGAAGTTTCAGATACGAACCGGGAGAAGGCTCATCGATTATGTCTTATGCAGGCGTCTGTGGACCACCTGTCCAGTATGCGATAGCTTCAGATCCCTTTTTTCATTCAGCCTCGATCAGAGCTATACAGTCTGCTACAACCTTTGATGCAGGTGGTGGCTGCGGAATCGTCGACGTAGGAGCTAACAGAGAAGATCCAGTAGCACAAGCAGGTAGAGATATAACCATACCTAAGTCCACACCATTTGTACTTGTAGGTGCAGCTTCGGATGGGAATGACCCACTTGCTTCGCTGACCTACACTTGGGAGCAGTATGATAGTGAAGGCACACCGACTATCGGTCCACCCCAGTGCAGCTCTACTGATGACCCCCTATTTAGATTCGATCCACCATCTATTGATAATTTCAGACATTTACCAGAATTCGGTGAGGCGCTTGCAGGAAATAATAATGGTGTTATATGGGAGGTTCTACCTTGTACAGAAAGAACAATTAATTTTAGCTTTTTTGTCAGAGACAATAATGAAAGTTTCGGCCGTACAGCAATAGATCTCATGACGATCACTGTCGCTAATACTGGCCCCTTTGAGGTAACTAGTCCAGATGGTGGTGAGACACTGAATGGTGGTACTATCAATACTATAACTTGGAGTGAGAATGGGACCAGTGCCCATTGTCCTACTGTGGACATATTACTATCCACAGATAGTGGAGTGACCTGGGTGGTTATTGCTGATGGCGTCGTTAATGATGGTACCGAAGATATTCAGATACCTAATATGGCCAGCGGAACAGCAAGACTTCTGATCAGCTGTGATGTAACAGGTGGATTCCTAAGCTCGACAACTTTCTATGATGTCAGTAACAATGACTTTAGTATCATGCCGCTACCCGGAATCGATATGGATGGTGATGGCTTTCCAGTATCCGTAGATTGTGATGACACTAATCCAGAAGTTAATCCGGGAGAAGCTGAAATCTGTAATGGTATCGATGACGATTGCGATGGCCTGATAGATGATGTAGATCCAGATGTCGTCGGACAAGTGACTTATTATGCCGATTCAGATGGCGATACCTATGGAGACCCTAACATCAGCATTACCGCCTGTGCCCAACCAGCAAATTATGTACTAGATAATAGCGACTGTGATGACCAGAATAATGCTATTAACACCGGCGCAACAGAGATATGTAATGGCATAGATGATGATTGTGATGGTCTTATCGATCAGGCTGACCCCAGTCTAACAGGCTCAGCGACTTGGTATCCAGACACTGATGGTGACAGCTATGGTGATCCGACCTTACCGCTTGTCACTTGTAATCCCCCAGCAGGATATGTTGCTGATAATTCAGATTGTGATGATACTGATTTTGGTATAAATCCTGGTGCTGCCGAGATATGTAATGGTATCGATGATGATTGCGACGGCCTCATCGATCAGGCCGATCCTAGTCTGACAGGAGGCATCACTTATTTCTTAGATAATGATAGTGATGGATTCGGCAATGATAATTCTATTGTCTTATCCTGTACTGCGCTTACTGGCTATGTAACCGTCGGTGGTGATTGTAATGATAACTCGGCCGCAATCAATCCAGGTGCGACAGAAATATGTAACAATATCGATGATGACTGCGATGGTCTGATAGATGCTGCTGACCCCAGTGTCGTCGGTGGTTCTATATGGTATATAGATGCAGATGGTGATGGCTTTGGAAATCCAAATTCGTCCACACTAGCCTGCACCGCACCGACTGGATATGTCTCCAATAATCTAGATTGCAACGATAACTCAACAGCGATTAATCCCAATGCAACTGAAATCTGTAATAACATCGATGATGATTGTGATGGCCTGATCGATCAAGCCGATCCAGACCTAAGCGGGACGGTGGTCTGGTATACTGATAATGATGGAGATGGGTTCGGTGATCCAGCTAATTCCCTATTAGCCTGCACCGCGCCGACTGGATATGTAAGTAATAATTCTGATTGTGACGATAGCAATCCTAATATTAATCCAGGTGCAACCGAGATCTGTAATAATATCGATGATGATTGTGATGGCTTGATAGACGGTGCAGACCCGAGTCTTTCGGGTGGTACAATTTGGTATGCTGATGCTGACTTAGATGGGTTCGGTGATTCTAATACCACTATTATGTCATGCACACAACCCTTTGGTTATGTGAACAATCAGTTGGACTGTAATGATATGGACCAGAATATAAGTCCATCTAACTTTGAGACTTGTAATGGTTATGATGATGACTGCGATGGCCTCATCGATCAAGCAGATCCAGACATCATCGATCTTCCAGTCTGGTACGCAGATCTGGATGGCGATGGTTTCGGTAATATCCAGAACTCACTGGCCGCTTGTGCACAACCGACAGACTTTGTAGATAACGCACTTGATTGCAATGACGGCTCTAATGCCATCTCCCCTACTGCTATAGAAACTTGTAATGGCATCGATGACGATTGCGACGGACTCATAGACCAGGCAGATCCTGACCTTCAGGGCGGACAAGTGTGGTTTATCGATGCTGACGCTGATGGTTATGGCACTGAGCTAACGATCCTCACCGCTTGCGAACAACCAATTGGTTATGTGGCTAATGATTTAGATTGTAACGATAACAATAGTCTAATCCATCCTGGTGCTCAGGAGATATGTAATGACTTAGATGATGATTGCGATGGGCTCATCGACCAAGATGACCCTAGTGTCCAAGGCGCCCAAGTATGGTTCCTAGATGCTGACGCTGATGGCTATGGAAGCCTCAGCTCTACTATCTTGTCATGTGCCCAGCCAAATGGCTATGTTGCTAATGATCTAGACTGCAACGATGGTAATGTCTTAGTTAATCCCGCTGCACAAGAGATCTGCAACAACCTAGATGATGACTGTGATGGCCTCATCGATACGGCAGATCCTGATCTGATCTCAGAACAGGTTTGGTATCTAGATGCAGATAATGATGGTTATGGCACACCGATGACGATAAGTACACTCTGCAATAGACCAACTGGCTATGTCGATAATAATCTCGATTGCAATGATAACGATGCGGCTGTCAACCCGCAAGCAACAGAAATATGCAATAATAACATAGACGATGACTGTAATGGGCTGACAGACGATGCAGATCCTAATGTACAAGGATTGTCAGTATGGTATGCAGATACTGATGGTGATGGATTCGGAGATATCAACAATACCATTATGGCTTGTACTACACCAGTTGGCTACTCAGCAAATAATACTGATTGTAATGACAACAGTGCCTCTGCTTATCCAGGTGCAACCGAATTATGCAATGGCCAAGATGATGATTGCGATGGGCTCGTAGATGGTGACGATCCAGATGTAGGAGGTAATGCAACTTGGTATATCGATAATGACGGTGACGGATTCGGTAACGGGGACGTCAGCATAGAAAGCTGCGAAGAGCCTGCTGGTTATGTACTAGATAACACTGATTGCAATGACGATGACCCACAAGTGAACCCTAACGCTCAGGAAGTATGTAATAGCAAAGACGATGATTGCGATGGGCTGATAGATATTTCTGATCCTGATATAGCTGGTGTCGGACTCTGGTTCGCAGACGAAGACAACGATGGTTATGGCGATGTCAATGTCACCATAGAAGAATGTGTACAACCTATAGGATATGTACCCAATAACGAAGACTGTAACGATCAAGATGCTGATATCAATCCTGAAGCAGAAGAAATCTGCAATGATATCGATGATAACTGTGATGGTCTTATAGATGAAGATGACCCAGGTCTAGAGAATCTGACAGCTTGGTATATAGACGCTGACGGCGATGGCTATGGAGATGAGGATACCAGTGTCTCCGCATGCTTCCAACCCTCTGGCTTCTCAGAGTTTGGATCAGATTGCGATGACATGGACCCGAATATCAATCCTGGAGCAGACGACATCCCTGACAACGGTATAGATGAGGATTGTGATGGTGTGGACGGCACCAGTGCGACAACTAACCTCGCTGACTTAGGTCTATCACTCTTCCCTAATCCGAGTCTAGGAACGATCTACTTAGGAGGTGACCTACCCAGAATAGACAGACTAGAATTAATGGATCTCCAGGGACGTCTCGTATTCCAAAAGACTAAAGTAGTTGTTCCAGCAAGATTAGATCTAGATGAATTGCCGGCTGGAACTTACCTTATAAAAATAGAAGCTCAACAAAATATCACTGTACAAAAGATCATCCTTCTGGATTGATCTTTTGTACTCATTTTACTTGATTGCGACGGTCCCCGAAATGAAGGGTAACGCCAAAATACCAATACCTCCCTCAGTCGGCCGATACAGTGCTGCTGTAAGGAAGGTCTTCCTATTTCCCTTGCTATGTATGCGCAAGCCCAAAGATATTAGTCCTAAGTTATTACTAGATTCTCTGATAAACCAGTTTTCTGAAATCATAGTTAACCTAGGACTAAGGCTGTACATACCAGACAAAGTCATAGGATAGGTATCTACGAAGCCATCATTGAAATTCATTCCAGTTGCAACACTGAGAGTAATGTTATTAGAACGACTACCAAGCGTGACGGCGCCTTGTAAGAATCCGAAAGCTTCAAAGTTATCTTCGGGAGAGGTGAATAAGCTAGTACTAAGTGACACTGCACCACCCTTGAATGGTACACTTAATTTCGGCGTTACAAAAATAATAGGAACCCGCTGTGCGAATAATAGTGAAGCAATTTCTCCACCCGTGGAAATCGAAAAATTATCAGATAAGCCAATACTATATGAATTCCAAAAGACATAGATATTCTCGTAATAACTCTCTCCCTTCTGCAAGCCATAACCACTATTGCTGAGAAGATAATGAGATCCAGAATGGTTGTTATCCATTTGTTCTTCTCCATCTTCTGCCATTTCTACAAAGGTGATTTTGTCTATTTCTGTTTGCTTAACGGTTGTCTCACCATAAGCAGTTTCTAAGGTAATATCGCCATCATCACGACTTATAATCTTGCCCTTGAATACAGAACCATCTTTGGTTTTGATTCTGACATATTCGGTGCCAATGTCACTTTGGGCAGTCGTATGTTGTGGTGCAATTAGAAAAAACAGGCTGATAAAGCAAAAAAAGAGGATTGTTCTTAACATGTTATAATGATTTGTACTTCTAAAGTAGCTCTCTATTAGCATCAATAGCAAGAAGTCCTGACCTTTATTTATTAAGTAT
>CALEAC010000102.1 GCA_937944095.1 uncultured Saprospiraceae bacterium | reverse complement strand
ACGGTATTGTTCCTTCACAATAAGTTCATACTTAGAGCCAGGGTAATCCGCTAATACATCCTTACAGATTTCTTCTATGACAGCAACATGCTCAGCGAGCTTCGCAGTCTCAAAGTCCCTGATAAGAAAACCCGCTGAAGCCGTCTCTAGCTGGCCCTCTATCTTATGTGGATGGACGAAACCCTCTTTATGATCTGTTGATTCTGGGCATAGCTCATCTTTCGGCAACTTGGCCAATATCTCAGAGAGTATCTTGATGGCATTCTGCATTTTGCCTTTGGCATAGCCAGCATGAGCGCTGACACCTGTGATCTTGAGCTCTAGACCATCTGCTGAGAAATTTTCGTATTCGAAATTACCGATATTCCCACTGTCCAGTGTGTAACCGAAATCTGCACCTAGCTTAGTTAAGTCAGCAGAGATGACACCACTGCCTATCTCTTCATCCACTGTAAAAAATAACTTGACCTCACCATGTATGATAGTTGGGTCATTAACTAACTGATAGGCAGCATCCATGATACATGCCACACCCGACTTGTCATCAGCTCCGAGTAAGGTCTTACCACTAGCTGTAATGATATCATGCCCGATCTTGTCTTTGAGCTCAGGAAATTTTTCGACGGTAATTACTTGCTCCGGATCATCTGGCAAGGTGAGGTTGCCACCCTGGTAATTGCTATGCACGATAGGCTTGACATCAGTGCCACTGCAATCATAAGCTGTATCCACATGGCTACAGAAAAATATAGAGGGCACGTTAGCCTTAGGTGAATTAGAAGGTATAGTCGCATACACATGACCAGAAGGTGTCATCTCATTAGAGATACCCATCGTAGTGAGTTCTTCGCTCAGCAATCGACTCAGATCTAATTGCTTAGCTGTAGAAGGTGTAGAATCAGAGTTGGGGTCAGCTTGTGTATCTATCTGGACATATCTTAGGAAACGCTCTTTGACGGTATAGTTCATTCTCTATTTATATTAAGCTTAAAGCTAAATACTTTTCTACAAAAATTAGATTCTATAATCCTCTAATAGGCCCATAGCACTGCGGTCTTCCCCGTTAAGCGCGATAATCTGATAACTCAAGCTATCATTACGATGGACCTTAGTGATGACCACATTATCACGCTTGCCACCACCCATACCAGAAGCAATGAGCTTAATCTTACCTATCTCATGGGTCATCAGTGCACAGCCATTCTCAAAAGCACCGACATCACCTGCATAGATGACAACCTGCTTCTCAGTGGCAGCTAGGAGAGGAAGTATGTCACTTTCGAAAGTAGCAGTCCCAGAACGGCCCTCCAATGAATTCGGTGGGCAGCTCTCGTAACGACTCTCCTCCTCGTACCAAATCAGTTGGTGCATGAACAGGAAGATAGACCCGCTACCTACAGGGCTATTTTCTATAGCTGAGACCAGCATGGCTCTCTGGTCGCCCATAATTTGCCAGCCTGTTGTACCTGGGTCTAGAATAACAAATAAGTCATCCCCATCCATGAAACTGTAATACCGACTCCCATTAACCGTATTATAAATCGTGGTATCACCGAGATCATGATTTCCAGGTGCTATATGTGATTCTGCCTCTAAATCGGCTAGATCACTAGCTATCTCTTCCCAATTAGCAAGCGTAGACGAGATCACCACATCTCCAGTCAAAAAACAATAACGCAGCTCCGCTATCTCACTAAAGTAGTCGAACTGCGCGCTGAATGGTGGATGGAACCCGATGTTATCGACACCTGGAGCACCGTAAGTATGTCCAGCTGCTATGAAACTGTATATCACTTCATCAGCTATCGTGTCTATACTCTTCTGACAGGCAGGTAATAGGGTAATCCAGATCAGAACGAATAGCAGGATAATCTTCTTGTGGACAGCATTTTTTCGTTTTTCCAAGGGGCGATCATCTTTCATAATGGTAATTTAGCAATATCTTAACTTGCTCATTACCTTCGGGTCCTAAAGATTTCTAGTTTGGAAGAATTATACCAACAATATATAGACGATTTTAATAGTACGATTAATATATATCACTTTATATTGAATGTGGTTATCGTGGCGACTTTGGCCTATATCGTCAAACTCTTTTACATCAAATTTGGTCGAGCGATCTCCAATAGGAGCAAGTTTTCTAATAACTTCATCCCACTTGCCCTATCTACACTACTTATCATTACGGTGATTAAGTCGTCGGTCGCTTTATCCTTAGGTCTGGTGGGTGCCTTATCCATCGTCAGATTCAGAGCAGCAATAAAGGATCCAGAAGAATTGACCTATCTATTCTTGATTATCGGTCTCGGCTTAATCGGCGGTGCGAACAAGCCCTTACTAGCCATTGTGAGCTTTATCATATTCTTACCGATTCTCTATCTCAATAACAGAATGGGTCAAAGAAAAAATATTGTCAGCAACAAAGCCACTCTTCACATTCAGGTTGCAGGATCATCTGTAGAAAATCTAAGTCAGTTGATTTCACCTCATACGAAACATCTGGAACTGAAGAGAATAGATGAAACTAATTCTCGCATCAATGCCAGTTATCAATGTCTGCTCAATGGCCCAGGTGACCTAGATCATATCATCGGAAAAATCAAAGGCCAAGATGCGTCAGCTACCATTTCTTATGTCGACCAACCTGATCTATTGTTATGATCATCAAGTCGTCAGCTAAGAAGACAAATTACAATTTACTGAAGTTTCTGCTACCCTTATTTATGGTTGCGACTGTTGTCTATTTCTACACTCAACAAGAGCAAAAAAATAAGGATGCCTCCATCATCTGTGGTGCCGAGGAAACTGATTCAGAAAACAAGTTCATCGTCGGTGACAAAGTCTTCGGAAATGGCCAAACTCAAAGTAGTGAGCAGGCATACCGCGGTAGGCATAGTTCCTATGTGACACCAGAAGACAAATATTCGATCAGCTACGACTATACAGATTTCTCGCCCGGTGACAAAATCGAAGTGACAGCCTGGACTAAATCGCCAGCCTTAGAAGCTGTCATTATTGCTGCTCATGGTGAGGATTCTAAAACGTTCTATGTGCAGTCCGATAAGGTCTACACAACTGACAAGGGCTGGAGTAAGAAAAGACTCCTATTCCAAGTACCAATAGACAAGGAAATAAAAAAGCTAAAACTATTTGCCTACTATTCTAGTGATCTATATGGCGCTTATATAGATGACTTTACTGTGCGGAATGTCACCGAACACCACAAAGGCATGGCAACCCTTAATTCTAGCGAAGTGCAGAATGTGCATCTGCATTTCGATGTCAAGGCCATGGATAAACTTAAGAAGATAAGAGAAAATGCGCTCAATCTCGGACTCCTAGTCAAAAGTGATGATGATTGGGTCAAGGCTAAGCTATCCACCGCTGAAATAGGTGAGGTCGACATTAAGGCCAGACTCAAAGGAGACTGGACTGATCACCTCAAAGGGAATTTCTGGTCTTTCCGAATCAAAATGCCCTCAGATAAGAGTTGGAAAAGAATGCAAACTTTTTCTGTTCAAAATCCGCAGACTAGAGACAACCTTTCCGAATGGGTATTTCACAAATTCTTGGAAGCTGAAGATGTTCTGACACCAAGGTATGACTTTGTCAGAATCAGAATGAATGATCAGGATCCACGCACTTACGCGTACGAGGAACATTTCGAAAAGCAAATCGTCGAATACAAGAATCGTCGAGAAGGCGTGATCATACGCTATTCGGAAGAAGAAAATTGGGATCTAAGAAGAAAGGACAAAATCAATTCGACAGGTACCTTCCATCACACACCTGAGCTCCATCGACAAGCACCGATAGAACCCTTCGGTGGAAGTAAGGTTAGTAAGAATCCTAAACTCTCAGAACAGTATGAAGAGGCTGCAAATCTTCTCTATGGATTCCAGCAATATGAACTGACGGCTGCACAAGTTTTTGATATCGATCGTCTCGCAAAGTACTATGCTATCTGTGAGGTGATGCAGGCCTACCATAGTACAATCTGGCACAACATGCGTTATTATTATAATCCGATTATTAGAAAATTAGAGCCGATCGGCTTTGACGGATTTACCGATAGTGGCGTCTATGACTGGCATGGTAATGCTTTCTATGGTGCTTATCGATCTTCTGATAAAAAAAGTCTAGCTGTAGAGCCAGCTAAATACTTGTTCCAAGATGCTGACTTTAACGAAAGGTATTGCTTTTATTTAGACAAGTTCGCCACATCAAAGTACTTAGAATCATTTTTCTCATCGATTGAAATCGAGCTTGAAGAAAAGATTGAATTAATCAAAATGGATAAGCTTGATTATGAATATAAAAGACGCGCTATATTCAAAACTGCTCGTCGAATAGAATCAGCCATGCAGCCTTCAGACGAAATCAGTTTACAGGCTTATACTCTAAAAGGAAATACGAGCCAGAAAACAATAAAGGTCACTAACTTTCATGCTTTGCCTCTAATCATCATAGGCAGCTCAACTAATAAGAAACAGATCATTCCTATACTGCAACCTGCATTTATCAATTCTAACCGCAGATCCAAGTCCCATGAATATAGTAACCTGATGATTCCACCGGAGCATCATTACATCCACTATAAAGTGGCCGGTATAGATAGCCTCTACTATTCTACAATTAAGAAATGGGCTCAACCAACAGCAGCAATTAACCCCACTTCGAGTTCTCAGTCACTGCAAGTGCCATTAGATACATCGGACTATGTTAGAACAGCAGAGTTAATTAAGATCAAATCGGGAAAGTATAACTTAACCAAGCCATTGCTAATTCCTGCTCATATAAAGTTGGTCATCGAAGCAGGCACTGAATTAGATCTTACGAATAACGCCTATCTACTATCATACGGTCCAGTGATACTATCAGGAACAGAAGGAAAGCCTATACTTATCCACTCCTCAGACAAAAGTGCTCAGGGTGTCCATATACTGAATGCAAAAGAAAAATCAAACTTCGCATATGTCCAATTCGAAAATCTAAACACGCTCGCCGAATCACACTGGCAACTCACTGGTGCCGTTACAATCCATGAATCAGAGGTGGCACTGACACACGTCACGATCTCAGCTAATCTCTGCGAGGATGCCTTGAATATTATCAGGTCTGATTTTACAGCTGATAGACTGCATATCAACAATACCTTTGCAGATGGTTTCGATGCGGACTTCTGTCATGGCACAATTAAGAATTCTAGATTTATCAACACCGGTAATGATGGAGTTGACTTCTCTGGGAGTACTATAAATATGACATCACTTTTTTTTGAGAATATTGGTGATAAAGCAATCAGCGCTGGCGAGCAAGCTACTGTAGAGGCTAAGGAAATTATTATCCACAAAGCAGAAATCGGCGTCGCCTCCAAGGACCTATCTAAGGTCACTATCGATAACATTACGCTCTCTGAGTGCAATAAAGGCTTTGTGGCTTTTCAGAAAAAACCTGAGTTCGGTCCTGCAACTATAAAAGTGACCCAACTGCAAACTGACAACCTCACTTTCTTGCAAATCGCTGAAACTAATTCTGTCATCGATCTACCCCAATCAAAATGATGAGGAGATATGAATTCAAATACACCATTACCGGTCTAGGACTAGAAAGTATACTAGCTGCTGTAAGGTTTCAC
>CALEAC010000101.1 GCA_937944095.1 uncultured Saprospiraceae bacterium | reverse complement strand
ATCCTAGAGAATAACAATAGATATACTGGCTATGATTTTGACTGGGACGAGAAGCTGAGGTTGGCCTATAGAACCGATGAGGATGGCAACTCTCAGATTCTAAGAGTCGAAGATGATGGGAGTTTCGACGAACTCTATACCACTAATATCAAGGAAAGTGCCTATATCACTGGCTGGTCTCCTGATAACAAATACTGTTATCTAGTAACTAATAAGGGTGGTATCGACCTCTCTACTTGTTACAAAATGAACCCCGAAAATGGTGAGCTAGAACTATACGAAAGCGATCCTAAAGGCAAGGTCGATTTTGGGAGTCTATGGATCAATGATAATACACGAGAGGTCATCTCTACATCTTACACTTATGATAAGCGTGTCAGATACTTCAAAGATTCCAAATGGGAGGGCGTATATAATTATCTTAAAAGCCAATTCCCAGGCAAAGAAGTTGGCTTCAATTCATTCACACAGGACTACAGCAAGATGCTGGTAAGTGTTTCTGGCGATGACATTGCGACAGAGGTCTATTACCATGACCCTGCAACTAAGGAACTGATTTCGCAATACACACCTAGACCGAAGCTCAAGGAAATAGAAGCCTCCCTGTCTAGCATGGAACCCATCACTTATCCGAGTAGTGATGGCTTGATGATTCCTGGTTACTTAGCGATTCCGAAAGGGTCCAGCGGCAAGAACATGCCTGCTGTTATTCTAGTACATGGTGGACCAAAAGGACCAAGAGATACTTGGGGATATAATTCATATGTACAGTTCTTAACTAATAGAGGCTATGTGGTACTCCAACCTAACTTCAGAGCGTCAGGTGGGTATGGTAAGGCATTTCTTAATGCTGGTGATAAGCAATGGGGTAAGTTGATGCAAGATGATATCACTTGGGGTGTCAAGCACCTTGTGGACCAAGGCATCGTCGATCCTGAGAGAGTAGCTATAATGGGTGGTTCTTATGGTGGATATGCAACACTTGCTGGATTAGCCTTTACGCCAGATACTTACGCCTGTGGTATAGATATCGTCGGACCAAGTAATCTATTTACACTATTAGAATCTATTCCGCCATATTGGGAAGCAGGTCGAAAGTGGTTATACGAAATGGTCGGAGATCCAGATACAGAAGAAGGCCAGAAATTACTCAGAGATGCCAGTCCACTATTCAGTGTCGATAATATCTCTAAGCCACTACTTATTGTACAAGGCGCTAACGACCCTAGAGTCAAACAAGCGGAGTCAGATCAGATTGTCATCGCACTAAGAGATAAGGGACATGCGGTGGAATATATACTTGCAGAAGACGAAGGTCACGGCTTCAGAAAGCCGCTCAATAGAATGGCCATGTTCGCTCAGTCAGAGAAATTCCTAGCGTCGCATGTCGGTGGTCGATACCAAGAATCAGTGTCTCCTGAAGTCCAAGAGACCTTAGATAAAATCTCTGTAGATATCAATACGGTGACTTACGCACCTGCGGCTGCAGTATCGGCATTAACTGACTTACCCGTTATTAAGCATGACTGGAAAGCATCTGAGGCGGCCTTTGACATACAACTAGAAGTCCAAGGACAAAAGATTCCGATGACCATGACTAGAACAATCAAACAAGAAGGTGCAGAATGGGTCATCAGTGATGTCATGGAGAGTCCGATGGGACCAGCAAAAGATGTGGCTTATTATCGACCAGACATGCAAGTGGTTAAGAGGACGATGGAGCAAGCAGGTCAGTCTATGAATTTCAATTACGACAAAAACATGATCAATGCACAAGTCATGGGCAAGGATATGGCTATAAAGACTGAGGGTCTAGCCGCATCTGACGGCGCAGGAGCTGATATCTTTGTCGGTGCACTCGGACTCAAAGAAGGCGAAAGTGTCTCATACTATGTTGCGGACATGATGACAATGAAAGCAAAGCAAGTTATCGCAATGCACCACGGAAGTACAGATAAAAATGGACAAGCATATAATCTAATTACTGTCACAAATATTGATAACGAAAACGAAATAACGTCGATGTATTATGACAAAAGCAGTAACTTAGCGATGTACATGGAATCTATCATTCCAGCTATGGCGAATGCCAAAATGATGATTACAAGAAAATAAGACTCAATCACATCGATTGATAGAGCCGCCTGAGATTTCTTAGGTGGCTTTTTTTATTTATCTCAATTAACTCCATCTTTGGAATATGACAAAATCTCTGGAACTTAGATCAGCTGGCAAATGTGAATTATGCAGTAAAACAGCAGCCCTAACGGCTATGCTTGTCTCTCCTAAGTCAGAGGAAATAGCTGCACACATGATTGCTGTATGTCACACCTGCAATACACTCTTATCAGGTGACGTTACCAGTAACCCGTCGCACTGGCGTTGTCTCAATGAAAGCATCTGGAGTGAGGTGCCGCCAGTCCAGGTCATGGCCTATCGCATCCTAGGGCAACTGCCTTCCGAGGATTGGGCGGTAGACCTCAAGAATATGGTGTTCCTCGATGAGCGCTTAGTAGAGTGGGCAGAAGCTGGTGGATCGGCAAGTATCATACATGTAGACTCTAATGGCAATGTGCTTACCGCTGGTGATACAGTAACGCTTATCCAGGACCTCAATGTCAAGGGTGCCAATTTCACTGCCAAGAGAGGCACTGCAGTCAGGCGCATAAGACTCGTCCATGATAACCCCGAGCACATCGAAGGAAAAGTAGATGGGCAGCATATCGTCATCCTAACCAAGTATGTAAAGAAATCCTAACTGCCTTCACGATGACTCATCACGCCATTAATCTCAAAGAAAAACTAAGTCTCTTCTCAGAGCACTGGCAACCCAAAGTCATCGCGGAACTGAATGATTACCAATTTAAGCTCGCTAAGTTAAAAGGTGAATTTGTCTGGCACAGTCATCCAGAGACAGACGAAGCTTTCATGATTATCAGAGGGCAATTAAGGATCGAACTTAGAGATGGGTATGTAGATCTAAAAGAAGGTGACTTATATGTCGTCCCTCGTGGTGTAGAACATAGGCCAGTCGCCCTAGAAGAAGTCCAAGTTATGCTTATAGAACCCAAAGGCATCGTCAATACTGGTGATGCCAATGAGCAAGACCTCACCGCCGAAAATGAGGTATGGATATAATGGAGTATGTAGGACTAGAATCTCCAGTTGGCTTAACCATTCTTGATGATGCCTAGATGGAGAATACGACCTCCAGCCTGATTCACGGGACTGACGCTCTTGCCGATAACGATACCATCTTCAGGTGCATAATACTCTCGGACAG
>CALEAC010000100.1 GCA_937944095.1 uncultured Saprospiraceae bacterium | reverse complement strand
GGCACTATTGAAACTGTAGCCTTGGTCATCTCCACTGACTTTCGATGAGTATAAGACTTCTTTTGATTTTCCGTTTTTGTAGTAGAGATGTGATAATGATTCTGAGAGGTAGACGACGCCTTGTCTTGTAGAATCTAGACTACCTTCGAAATCACCCACTTTTTGACCCATTATTTTTTCGGGTGCATCTAGTATTTTATTGAAGCCTCTTACGTAGGCATCGCACTGATAATTAGAAAGGGCTGCTTCGTTCGCTTTTCTGTTTTTCTGTGCTTTCCTTATAATAGCATAGGCAGGGTCTTCTGCGTTAGCAGAAATGACAACTTGATCTAGTCTGTAGTCAGCGATTCTTAGGGTAATATCAAGAGACATGGGTTCTTGAGTGATTAGGATAGACGCCGTTTTAGATTTATATCCTACATACTTGAAGATTAACTCATAATTGCCTGCGTCAAGATTGAGCAGGTATTCTCCATCATTATTTGTAGAAATGCCGTTGTCTGAATCACTTACATGAATATTGACATAGGGGAGAGGAAAACCACTTTCGTCCTTAACAGTACCTGAAATCTGAGCAAAGAGAACATGAGCCATTATAACCAATGGAAGGACAAGAGTCAGTCTATACATATGTTAAAGTTAGTCATAATAGCTAGGTGACAAGTATTAAGAACTAATTGTTTCGTAGGGTATCTCGTATACCGAAAGCAGTTTATTTTTGAAGGATTTTTACTTCTGTTCTTCTATTGTAGATATGTTCTGCTTCAGAACAGGTGACTCCATCTTGACAATGATTTCTGAGTTTTGTTTCTCCATAACCCTTGGTGGTCATGTTGGACCTGTCTATGCCTCTGGAGGAGAGGTAATCTTTGGCTCTTTGTGCCCGTCGGGCAGACAGGTCTAGATTGTAGTCTGCATTGCCTCTGGAGTCAGTATGGGCGCTTAATTCTATTTTAAGTTCTGGATTATTAAGCATCAATTCTACGAGTTGATCTAACTCTTTCTTAGCACCAGTGGTGAGCTCTGCACTATTGTAGTCATAATAAATATTATCGAATACTATAATTGCACCGACGTCAACTGCAACATTTTGGAATACCTCAACAGCTGGAACTTCTTTTTCTATATAAATTACTTGGGGTTCGATAATGACTGCTTTTTTCTCGGGTTGTAGCTTGACATCTAGGTTCTTACCACTACCCTGATTGGACATAATAATTTGCCATTTTTCTAAATCTTTATAACTGACTTCGATCATAGTATAACCCTCATTTAGCACAACTTTCGCTTTGCCATTTGAGTCAGAGGAAAGTGAGTCATAGTCGAGATGGAGATGTTCGAAGACATCTTTGTCAATAATTGCTGCCTCAGATTCTTCGAGATAGCGAAACTTTACCAGTGCGCCTTCTAGTAATTCACCAGTTTCTGCTGCACTAATCTTAAGGTCTAGGTCATTATATTCAGGATCGATGTAGTTATATAGAGATACTAACGAACTGAAATTATAGATGTCATCCTTGCCTAGTCCGCCAGGTCTGTTAGAACTTAGATAACCATGCTTGCCTTGCTCATCTATGATCAGTCCGAAATCGTCGAAGCCTGTATTAATTGGTGCAGGTAGCCGAAGAGGTTGGCTCCATTGTTCCTGACTGAGTTCTGACATGTAGATATTGAGATCGCCATCCGATCTATCTGAGGCAAAGAAGAGATAATTCCGATCATTGATGTACGGGAACCAGTCATTTTTAGAACTATTGATTTGGTCTCCGAGATTGATTGCTTCTGCCCATTGTCCATTAATCTTCCTGCTGATGTAGAGATCCATTTTGCCATATCCGCCAGGCCGGTCACTGGCAAAAATCAGATAAGTACCAGCCTGACTTATAGCTGGATGACAACTTGCGATATTCTCTTGATTTACCTCTGACCATTTTTCTTTGGTCCATACGCCTTGGATAAATTGTGACTCATAGATTTGTAGCAACACTTGCTTGTCTTTGGTCATGTTAAATTCAGAGCCATCATAGTGATTTCTGGTGAAGTATAATTTATTATCGACTTGATCATAAGATGCTGGACCTTCATGATAAGTTGTATTGATGGTTCTTGATAATTCTGAGCTTTCTTTTAGAAATGCCCCTTGATTTGTTGCTGAGACGAAGAGATCGAAGTAGGCTTCTTTGAGGTTTTTATCTATGAGTTTCTTTCTGGGTTTTGATTTGACAAAGATGATATTATTGCCCCAATTCGATGGACTGAATTCTGATTGTGTGGAGTTGATGTTCTTTTCGTTATGAACCGAGATGTATTCTGACCAATCCAACTGCTGCTGTTGTCCTATAACAGCAAGCGTAGCAAGAGCACTTAATAGAATTATGATGAGTGCTTTCATTAATAGTATCTTGGATTTTGGATATGTTTAGGCAGTTTGTTTTTCAAGAAACTATACTTGATCAGTATCTCGAAACTACCGTCTTCGTATTCCCTAATCGCTGTTGTTGTAAAGTCATATGAAAGCGCAGCAAAGATGGAAGGTGTAAAATTGAATCCTAAGATAACGGCCATTGATTCAAACAGCGTTTCTTGAGTCCCTCCAGTTCTGATATTCATGCCCATATGCACTTGGTCGTTATAGATAAAGTTACTTTGGATGTCTATATCCAAGGGGCCATTTTCTGGAATCTTAATTATGGTAGCTGGGTGGACTTTCCAGAAATCTCCTAGAGAGAGCCTCAGGCCAAAGAAACCATAGATATGCCTGGCCTCAGTGGCCTGTTCATTTGATTCTGAACTGGCGTCTATACCAGCTTTGGCAAGTCTGGGAATGGACACACCGATGTCATATATCTTATTATGTAAATAGAAACCAAAACCGACATTGAAGACTGATTGCGTCCGTTT
>CALEAC010000099.1 GCA_937944095.1 uncultured Saprospiraceae bacterium | reverse complement strand
CGCTGGATTTAGATATCAGCTTAATAAGCATTTCTCGATCTTATTAGATTCGGAATGGGCTATCAGCTCATTAATCAGCAATTCGAAGTTCAATAACACAGTGGAATCCAATCACGACCTGAATCTGGTCAACTTATCTACCAATTACACTTTCTGACCTAGGGCAGACAGACTTGAGAAATAATCATATGATGATCGGAATAGATATTCTCCTCTAAGGCATGGTCGATGACCTCTATTTCTGGTTCTAAGAATATATAATCTAACCGAAGACCAGGAATCCCTCCATCGTAGGTCACTTCGATACCCAATCCCGCTTCAATAAAACTATCTTTCAGATCTTCCGAAAGCACCTGATATAAGTGTGATTGGGGTGTATCATTCATATCACCACAGATCACGTATGGATATGGACTGGTGGCGGCATGGGCACGTATGACCCAAGCTTGGTCGACACGCTTACTAGAAAATTCTTGATAATGCTTGAGTAAACCAAGCATAATCGACTTATCGACCTGCTCTGCGACATCCTCGATAATCACTTCGGGCACCTTCCCATCAGCTCGATTAGATTCGAGATGAACTGTGTAGACTCTCAGTGTGTCATTTGGCGCAAGCGCTACATCAGCCCATAAGCAAGTATTCGCCGTATTAGATTGCAAGTCGACTGTCCCGACTGCTGTAAATGGCCATCTAGAATAGATAGAGACCGTCAGGTTCTCTATCTGATGCTGATAAGGTAATGACATAGAGGAACTAATATAACCAGAGGTCAGACGACCAACCTCCTGCACACAGAGTATATCGATCTCGTCTAGTCCAGATAGGTAGCTGCTGAACTCACGCTCTAACTGCGGTCGCTCTTGAGCTGAAGCGAGCGCTAGATACTTTGTGAAATTCGCATTGTAGGAGGCGACTGTTGTTGTCTCACATGAGCGACTACTTGCACTCTGACGGACCTGGATTAGCTTAGAACAACCACTGATACCGAATAGCAGCGTCGTAGCAGAAAACAGGGCATTCTTCCATCGAATAGGTAACCATAATAAAATCATCAGTAGATTACACACCACTAAGGCAGGAAAAACTAAACCTAATATAGGGAACAAAAAATTGGAATCAGGGTTAATATACGGAGCTAGATAGGCACCCATTGTGAGTACCACCAATAAAATATTTCCGGCTAACAAGCTGTTCTTTATGTATCCTTTCACTTATGAAAATATCAGGTAAGATAAGAATTCCGGCTTTCTATCAGTACATGACTATCAGCTGCATCGTCGTGTGCTTACTGGTATTGATTCAGGGCTGCAAGATACCGGCTAATTCCACGACTGTCGAAAATCTCCGAAACTATGATTTTCTCTTCCCGGTAGAATGGGTCGGTCACTATGCAGGCAAGCTCAATATAATATCTGCTGATTCCACGATTCAGGTAGAAATGGAATTAACGATCAGCCACCCTGATGCCTTAGGGATGTATCCGTGGACCTTGAGATATGGTGAGGATGACATTCGATTCTATGGTCTAGAAGTGATAGATGCAACGAAAGGACACTATACGATAGACGAATACAATAGTATAAAGCTAGATGCCTATCTGAAAGGCAATCACTTTATCTCAGAGTTCGAAGTCATGGGCAATAGACTGACTTTCCACTATGAGCGCGTGCCAGGCGGTATAGAAATCCGAGTATATGCCTCACCTCAATCATCAGCTAAGGTCACAGGCGGTGAGATTATAGGTCAAGACACAGTCCCTCTAGTCACCAGCTTTCCCAATCTCAGCTTCCAACAAGGCTATCTCAGGAAAATTCAAAAATGATGGTGCAACTCAATGAAAAATGTAGTGAATGTAACTCGTCTATCACTTGCACAGCAGATGACAGTTGCTGGTGCCAAGCCTACCCAGTGCTACAAGAACTATCAGAAGACAAGACTTGTTTATGTAAATATTGCTTAGAAAAGAAACTAGCCAATCAGATCAATAAGCGATCATCGGAAGTAGAACTCGAAGATCGGATTAAAATAGGCACACTAGGCGAACCAAATTATCTAAGGAAGGATGTAGATTATTACATAGAAAAAATAGGTGGAAGAGAACTTTACATCTTTACGAAATGGCATTTGCTTCGACAGGGCGTATGTTGTAACAATAGCTGCCGACACTGTCCATACCCAAAAGAATAGGCAACTATTAAATATAGAACTCGAAAAAGGAATAATTTTGCATCCTCATAATCAAAGCATACTGGACTATGGACTTTTCTCTCTCTGAAGAACAATTGATGATACAAAAAGCGGCAAGAGACTTCGCTCAGAACGAACTCAAGCCAGGTGTCATAGAACGAGACTCACATAAGACACATCCGACTGCCCTGCTAAAAACAATGGGTGAAATGGGCTTCCTAGGAATGCTCGTCAAGTCAGAGTATGGTGGTAGTGAGATGGGTGTCCTCGCTTATGTCCTAGCTATGGAGGAGATTTCTAAGGTCGATAACTCTTGTTCTGTAGCGATGTCAGTACAGAACTCACTCGTGTGCGATGGCGTACAGAAATACGCGAGCGAAGAACTCAAAAAGAACTACCTCCCACAATTGGCCTCTGGAGAAAAGATAGGCGCTTTCTTACTTTCTGAGCCCGAAGCTGGCAGTGATGCGACCAGTCAGAGAACCACAGCAATCGACAACGGCGACCACTACCTCATCAATGGGACCAAAAACTGGATCACTAATGGCAAGTTTGCTGGTGTCTATATCGTCATTGCACAAACAGATGCTGACAAAGGCCATCGCGGGATCAATGCCATCATCGTGGATGCAGACTCAGACGGCATCACAACAGGAGAACTAGAGGACAAGCTAGGCATACGATCATCTGATACCTGCTCCGTCATGTTCCAGGATGTCAAAGTACCAAAGAGCAATAGAATCGGTGACGATGGTTTCGGATTCAAGTTTGCGATGTCAGTCCTAGATGGTGGCCGTATAGGTATCGCAGCTCAGGCACTCGGCATCTCTGGTGGCGCCTACGAATTAGCAGAAATCTATGCCGGAGAACGAAAAGCCTTCGGCAAACCAATTAATGAGCATCAAGCTATTTCATTCAAACTAGCTGAAATGGCAACGCAGATAGAAGCTGCCAAGATGATGGTCTACAGAGCAGCCTGGATGAAAGACAAGGGCATGGATTACAGCCAAGCCGCTGCTATGGCCAAATTATTTGCTTCTGATATCGCTCAGACTATCACGAACGAAGCCATCCAGATACATGGCGGTTACGGTTACGTAAAGGAATATCATGTAGAGAGACTCATGAGAGATGCTAAGATCACTCAAATCTATGAGGGTACCTCTGAGATACAGAAACTCGTCATCTCTAGAAATATCAGAAAGGGTACACTCTATCTTAAGACTGTTGTCTAAGCGAGCTTAAACGCCTACTCTAGTCATAGTTCGAAAATCCAATTATTATCGTTTCGGCTTTTCTGAAACTTTCATAGTGATATCAGCAGCAACAACCTCCAGACCTGTCTTATCCATGACAGAGACATGGCAGACTAGTTCTGATATATTTTGCCAATCAGGTTGACCTAAATCACAAACGGCGATTAGATCGGTTTGGGCTTTCTTCAGATAAGAGACTTGCATGCCAGTCGGTATCCATCGCATCGTAGAATCTATACTTGCCTCGGTACAGATACCAGCTGCGAATTCGCAGAGGTTACACATCGCAATGGCATGGACCGTCTTGAGGTGATTCTCTACTGACCTTCTTTTCTTCATTTCTACCCTGATATAGTTTTTTCTGATTTCTAAGATCTGGGGCTTAATCGTCTGGAAATAAGGTGCCATCCTTGCTACAAATCGAGAGAAAATCTGATTGCCAAAAGGGTATTTAGAAAATTGCTGATGAAGTCGGAGGATACGGGACATAGGTAAATTAGTCTTTTGTCGGGAAGATAAAGGAAATCTACTAATCAATCAGCACAAAACCCGCCCATTGGAATGGATTAAAGAAGCGATCGCGCATCTCTTTTTGTGTCTTATTGAATGCGGCTCGGATTGTTAGATCAGCCTCTATCCAGTTCCTATAAAATTCAGTCATGAATACCGAAGTTTCTCTATCGGGGACTTGCCACAGTGACATAATGATATAACGCGCACCTGCCAGCTTAAATGCGCGTTGCAATCCGAAAACACCTTGGTTATTAGTAATATCTCCTAGTCCTGTCTCACAAGCTGATAACACTACCAACTCGGTATGTGCTAGGTTCATTTCTGAGATCTCAGCTGCAGTGATAATATTATCTTCTTCCTCAGTACCTATTGGTGACAACCAACCTTTATTTCCAGCAGATAGAATAAGCCCAGATCGCATCATCGGATTCTTAATATTCCGAAAATAAATATTGGCGTTCTTCGATTCATGATCTATAAAAAAACCATGAGTGGCTATATGCACGATTCTAGGAGACCGTCGAGCTTGAGAAAGAACGCTTTTCAATACAGCTTCGCTAGCTTCATGTCCTGTAAATAAGTTGATTTCGTAATCTTTCTGCGTAAGATACTCTTGGACTTTAGATATCTCTTTTTCAGTCCATTTCAGCTTATTCCATCCTGCTCCTGCCCGTGACCTTGAAGCAAGCTCTTGGTCATCACCATTATAATCTAGACCACCTATCAGGCCTGCAGAATCTGGATAATCTATGACCGCTTCCTCTTGCATCAGTTTACGTGCACTACCTATTAAGTGGATCTCATATCTATCGGCTAATATCTCGAATTCATCGAGGGCTATTGCTGAAATATTAATCCTTTGGAGTAGTCCATCCGGTACATAATAGATTATCTTCTTGCCTTCTAGATACGGCAATAGTGGCGCAATTAATAATTCATATAAAGTTGCTTCTAATGGCGCAGTTGCTTTTAAACCTCTTTCCGAATTGCCATATAGACGATCCACATAGGCTTGTCTGAATTCTGCAACGTCTAGCATACGACCCTCTAATTGGTCTGCATTGAATAAGGGTACATACACAATGGGCTTATCACGTGTGATTATAAAGACGTGGTACTGATAACTGCTATCCTCTAACATATGTAAGCCAAATTCTAAAATGACTTCCTCATCCTGTAGCTTAGACCTCACCTCAGTATAAGTCATCTTATCCAGTGCAAGTGATTGTCCCAGTTCAGAGAGATAGAGTTCTTTGTTTTGAGCTTCGACCTTCTTCTCTAGAATCTGAATAGAATCCTTTGGTAGCTGAGAAGAATAGGCGCTGAGCAAGGCTTCCTTGGCAGCAAGCCATGATTTATATAATTCTTGGTTGCCCTTATTTTCCCGTAGCTCCTTTCGCAAGGCACTTTCCCTCTCCATGGAAAGACCCTTTTGTAAAATCTTTACATTAACTAGTTCCTCTAAGAGCGTCTGTGGTATCTCCGGAAACAAGATCAACTTAGAATGAATAACGTTCAGTTGGACATTATTCTTTGTTTCGAAATCTATTAGATTATCTTCTGTGAGTACTTCGATATTAGATCGATAATAGGCCAAGTACCCTTTGAGAAATTCGGATATATGCTGCTCTGCGGATTTATAATTCCTCTCACTTAGATATGCTAAGCCGATCAGGCAATCGTTAGTCAGCGTGTATTGGTTGCTGTACTTATATATATTGTCTAAAACCTTTCTTTGCTTTATCAATGTAGCGATAGCCAATTCGTTATCTGCAGACTCAGTTGCTATTATTGCTTTGGTCTGTAAGGTCACAGCATAATACAACCCTGTTGTATCCTGATTCTCTTCGTAAATCGAAATGGCTTTATCATTGTAGATTAATGCTTGGTCTAAATTCCCAATATGATTATAGAAGCTACTCAGGTTATTAAGATCAAGTAGCAACTCTCTATTAGTAGGCCCCACTATTTTAGCTAAGCGATTATACCCCTCTAATAGATAATACTGAGCACTATCTATTTTATTCATCTCCTGATATATCACTCCTAAGTTAGAGTGTAAGTAGGCCGCACTCTCTGTTTCCTCTTGACTTAGACATAAGGCTTTATATGAACACTCCAAGGCCTTTTCCAATTGACCCATTTCTTGGTACACCAAACCTAGATTTTGTAACAGTGCAAATACAGATTCACTCCTTAGTTTCCTTTCATCTATTTCTATGGCTTTTAGAAAGGTCCTTTCCGCCTCTGGATATCGTCCTAGATCCGCATAACAATTAGCAAGGCCATTAAGACTATAGATAATATCTTTGTAATCTTCCGCCTCTTCTAATAGCTCAACTGACTTAGAATAATGCGCTGCACCAAGGTCAAAGTTCGATTCATACTGATTACAATAGCCTAACCAATGATGAAAGTTTGCATTTGTTTTTACATCACAAGGATAGCCCTGTTCTATCAGCTCTAACGCTTCTATAATTAGTTCTGGCAATGAATCTAAATTGTTTCGCTTATGAACATCAAGACCTAGGGACATCAAGTCTATATAATTTTCTTTAATCTCCAAACTATCAAAGACTAGTTTTGTGCTTTCCCATTCTGATATCCATGCTGAGTCGGCCATCTTATTTTCGCGATAAGCTCTTAGATATTGTAACTTGATTTGAGCCTGTTCTTCAGCTTTATATTGATTGATACCTAGAGAAAGGGAATCCAGTACAGCAATCCACTGGAGATAAGGCATCGTATCAAGGCCAGACAGAGCTGCCTCTAGCGGACCACTATTGTCTTGAGAGTATAGAGTCTGAGAACTGACTAATTGTAAGAATGAACAGAGAATAAGAAGCTTGGCTAACATGCTTTCAATTAAGGTAATTTTATTAGGTCGTTCTGGGGTGAAGAACTATTAATAAGACAAACTTGTCCGATAACACGAACCAATGAATATCTTGCAGACTAATATCTGAAGAAAAGAGATGAATCAACAAGAAATAGCTGCATTAATACAAACCATCATACCAATTGCTCGACAGGCAGGAAAACGGATCATGGAAATCTATGATGATATAGACAATTTCAATGTCGAACTCAAGGACGACAACTCGCCACTCACTAGAGCTGACAAAGAGGCGAATGAGCTTATCTGCTCAGGCTTAGAAAAACTGAATCAGAAATTTCCGATCATCTCTGAAGAAAACAAAGAGATTCCCTATGCTGATAGAAAAGACTTCCAGTATTGCTGGATGGTCGATCCGCTCGATGGGACCAAGGAATTCATCAAACGCAATGGAGAATTTACAGTCAATATCGCTCTGCTTCAAAACAACAGGTCTATCGGTGGTGTCGTCTATGCGCCTGCGACTGACGATATGTATTATGCAAGTCTCGATGCTGGTGCACATCATAAGCGATCTGGAAAGACGCGTAAGTTAGCAGCAAGCTTCTATCATACAGCCGAAAAAGCCTTATCTATCGTCTGCTCTAGATCCCATCTCAACGAACAGACACAAGCCTTTATAGATGATTATCATGAACCACTGAAAGTCTCTAAGGGGAGCTCACTGAAGTTTCTCATAATTGCAGAGGGTAATGCACACCTATATCCGAGACTCGCACCGACGATGGAATGGGATACAGCTGCTGCTCAGATTATCCTAGAAGAAGCAGGTGGACAGGTTCTAAGAGCCGATGATGGACTGCCGTTGAGCTACAATAAAGCCGATCTACTAAATCCCTATTTTATAGCCTGCGCGAATAAATTAGCATAGGACTGGACTTCAAGTATTAACAAAACTGAAATATTATTCGTATCTTAGTAATCTATCTTCTTACTATAGAATCTAAGACTTAAGTCCTCATCTCATTATCTACGAATTGTTAATCTAGTCTGCAGCGTTCAGACTCAAAATTCTTATGTGATGAAACCTAGACTACTCAGCATTTTGCTTTTCTCTTTTTTCTTCATACAAGTTGGTTTCGCAAACACCTCAGTGGACCTCGTTAACGACGTCTATGTCACTATCGATCTGACCATCTGTGAAGGCGATATTTATATGACCCCTGAGGGCAGAGAATTTTCGGCAGAGGGGACTTACCTAGATACTTTCATGATTTCTCCGACTTGTGATTCGATACGAACACTACAATTAGCATTCTTCCCAATAACACCAGATGTTGTATTAAATAAGACTTACTGTGAAGGAGAAACCATCATAATTGGCGAAACGAAGATCACAA
>CALEAC010000098.1 GCA_937944095.1 uncultured Saprospiraceae bacterium | reverse complement strand
GAAGAAATGTAGATGGCGGGAAAGCATATGCCGTCACTTCGAAGTTATTAGCTAAATCAGATGGCAAGAAATTCGGTAAATCTGAAGAAGGTAATATCTGGATGGACGCCAAGCTGACAACCCCCTATAAGTTCTACCAGTTCTGGATCAATGCAGAAGATACCGACATCTCTATGTTTCTAAGGTACTTCTCGCTTAAGAGTAGAGCCGATATCATAGAATTAGAGAACAACATAGCCACCGACCCCAATGCTGTCAAGCGAAGCCTTGGGGAAGAACTGACCACTAGAATACACGGTGATGCCTATCAAGCTGTCCAAGAAGTCTCCTCTATCATTTTTGACAAGAAATTAGATTCAGAGACACTCAAAGGGATGAGCCTAAAGTCTCTAGAAATGGTCAGTAAGGAGATACCATCATTCAACCATTCGAGTAGCTTGTTGGCAAGTGAGATTCCATTACAAGACTTATTGACAGAACACTGCCCTATCTTTTCTTCATTAGGTGAGTTCCGTCGAGCTGTAAAAGGAAACGCTATTTCGCTGAATAAAACCAAGGTCAATGATGCAAGTACAAATGTCAGTAATTCAGATCTAATCCAAGGCAAGTACCTAATGCTCGAAAATGGGAAAAAGAACAAGTATCTAATCGCCTTCAGTTAATAGTCATGGGCTGACTTGTTCCCTTGCTATAAAGTCTAGAGAGACAGAATTAATACAATACCTCAGACCAGTGGGTGCCGGACCATCATCGAATACATGACCTAGATGTCCACTACATCTGGCACAATGTACTTCGGTCCTAGCATAGCCTAAGTGATAATCAGTATCACTTTCTATGTTCTCTGGTCTTATCGGTGAGTGATAGCTAGGCCAACCTGTCCCTGACTTAAACTTAGTCTGAGAGTCAAACAATGGCAGCGCACAGCCACGACAAGTATAGACGCCGTCTTCTTTGTGATCCCAGAGGTCTCCCGTAAATGGCCTTTCTGTCCCTTGCTTTCTCAGTACCTTATACTCTAAGGGTTCTAACTCAGCAGCCCAGGCTTCATCTGACTTAACCAATTTGTCTGTATCATCTATAGTACTAGATGAGGATAGCTCAGAACTTGAATCAGGCTTAGTCACATCTGATCTAGAGACTTTCTGCTGGCCTTTCGTCTGACAACTACAGACACCAACTGCTGCTCCAAATACAATAAATATCACTAGTCTTCTCATAATCATTATCATTAATTATCGCCATGTAACCGGCCTTCTTGTTTCATAGCATACTCCATGAATTTTTTGATGAGATTAACGATGGACACGAAGACCAAATAGACAAAGGTAAAAACCAAATATAACCATCTGAAACTACCCGCTTCGTCTACATTTAGGCCTGACAATTGAGAACTCAATACGCCACCTACAATCGCAAGAACGACAAAAGAAAATATACTATTCCTAAAATATTTGAGTGAATCTTTAGCTACAAAACTGTAGATACAATTAAACATCATGTAGCCTAATAATATCGCAAATGAACATTCCCAAAAAATCACCCCTGAGTCGCTGACAGTATCACTAAGTATAAGTAGCTTAAATATAAACCCACTTATAAAAGTCAAAATAACGGCAACCGCCATTTGGTATAGTGGTGATTCGAATTTATTGAGTAGGGCTGAAAAATCCATCTAAGCTGATTACTCCTATTAAATCACAGAGTGGTATAGTTTGTTCATGAATTGGATATAATCTTGCCATAAAGGTCATAGGCTTCGGCGTTATAGATTTCGACTTCAGCAAAATCACCAACGCGAACATAGTCACTTTTAGCATCGATTAAAACTTCATTATCGACTTCCGGAGAATCGAATTCTGTACGTGCGACAAAGAACTCACCTTCTTTCCTATCGACTAAAACCTTATAAGTCTGACCAATCTTAGCCAGGTTCTTCTGAAAAGAGATTTCTTGCTGGGTTTCCATAATCAGGTTAGATCGTTCTGCTTTGACTTCGTCAGAGATATCATCTTCGAATTCGTAAGCACTGGTCCCTTCTTCATGAGAATAGGTAAAGACACCTAATCTGTCAAAAGCCATTTCTGCTATATACTCATTGAGAATACGAATGTCTTCGTCTGTTTCTCCTGGAAAACCAACCAGCATAGTTGTCCTAATCGCAATCTCTGGATTTATCTGACGAATTTGCTGAATCAGCTCTTTCTGGTCAGCCATCGTTATTTGGCGTTTCATCTTGGACAACATATCATCAGATGCATGCTGCAATGGCATATCTAAGTAATTACAAATCTTTGGCTGCTTAGCCATGGTCTTTATGACTTCTAAGGGGAATTTACTCGGATAAGCATAGTGTAGACGAATCCATTCTATACCATCTACGTCACATAAGGCATCTAGTAAAGACGAGAGTGCCCGTTTTTTGTAGATATCTAGCCCATAGTAAGTTAATTCTTGTGCTATAAGAATCAATTCCTTGACACCATTGCGAGCTAGATTCTTAGCTTCTTCTACGAGGGATTCGATTGGCCGAGAG
>CALEAC010000097.1 GCA_937944095.1 uncultured Saprospiraceae bacterium | reverse complement strand
CTTCGGAGAGAGGGAGGGCACTCTATTCACAACTAACTCTCAGAATCAAATTTATCATAATGATATTGGTCTAATCATTTCACCATCTGTTTCTTCACGGGAATTTGAATTAAAGATAAATCGCACTTTTATGAGTGGGGTAACAAGATTCGACTTAGGCGGTGCTATAAGAGTCTATGTAGAAGACAAACGATTCGGAGGAGACATTGTGCCTAATGTAGGTGTCTATAACTACGAAATTGACGAAGCTCAATTATCAGATGCACCGACTTTTAACACAGAAAAAATATTGGAATCTGACTTCCGGCTATGCTCGTATAATGTCCTGAGAGACGGCTTGTTTGATAGTGATAAGCGGTCAGCCTTTGCAAGTATACTTAAGACTATAGATGCTGATATATTTCTATTCCAAGAGATCTATGACAACTCTGCTTTGACAACTCAGACAAGGCTGGCTAACTCATTATTTGTCTTGGATTCGGGTGATGAATGGTATAGCGCTAAGGAAGGTCCCGACATCGTATTAGTCAGCAGATATCCGATTATCCATCATGAAGAAATTACTCGGAATGGTGCATTTGTTATAAACAAAGCGGGTCATGAGGTTCTCATTATCAATGTCCATCTAGCTTGTTGCGAAAATGATAGACAACGAGAAGAAGAAATAGATGCCATATTATCATATATCCGTCGCTCAAAAGCTGGTCTAACCAACTATCAGCTACTACCCTACACACCTATTATAATTGCTGGAGATATGAACTTCGTCGGTGGATCTGATCAGGTGACGGCTCTATTGGAGGGTAAGATTTTTGACAATGGTAGCTATGGTCCAGATGTGACCTTGGACTGGGATAATGATGGCTTGGCTGATCTACAACCGTTTACTACGGGTAGAAAAGCAATGTACACATGGCTCTCAGATTACAGTAGCTATTCTGCTGGTAGATTGGACTATGTGGTCTATTCTGATCATGGCTTGATACCATTAAATTCATATGTACTTGATACAGAGGGACTGACACAAGGAGAACGAGACCAGTATAATCTCTCATTACAAGCATCTAGCCAAGCGTCTGATCATCTACCAATCGTTGTCGATTTCAAATTCGCACCTGTCATCGCAGCAAATGACTTGCAGCCAACGCAGCTAAGCATCTATCCCAATCCTGCTAGGGAATATCTAATAATTAATACTGGCCTAGAGCAACAGCTGACCTACGAAATATTTAGTCAGGAAGGAATTAGTGTGCTTAAAGGAAGTGAGAGACGAATTGATATTTCAAGATTTGAACCAGCACTATACTTTATACAAGTTTACAGCGGCAATGAAACCCTAACTAAGAAAATCTTAGTTCATTAAGTCTGCTGTCAGTGTAAGATTTGTTGAGATATCTTCATGGCAGTCCGATAAGCTGCTAGGTCTAGACCGATCTCCAAGTCTCTTTCTGTACAATATTCTATTAGCCTTTCTGAAGGCATATTACCAACTAAGTCATTCTGTGCCATAGGGCATCCACCATAGCCTCTGATCGTCCCATCGAAGCGCAGGCAACCATTCTTATAGGCTGTGTCTACTTTCTCAAACCAAGTATCAGGTGTTGTATGAAAATGAGCGCCGAATTCGACATTCGGATTTGGCGGTATTAATTCACTGAACAGATAAGCGATACTATCGGGGTCAGCGACGCCAACCGTATCAGATAGCATAAATACACTGATTCCCATATCCGCTAATTGTTCTATCCATCGCTGTACAATCTGGACATTCCACTCATCCCCATAGGGGTTACCGAAACCCATACTTATATAGATTAATAAAGTTTTACCGCCCTTATCAGCAAGCTCTTTGATTACTTGGACACGCTTGATGGACTCTGCGATAGTCGCATTGGTATTTCTAATTTGGAAAGTTTCTGATATCGAGAAGGGATAACCGAGGATGGATATCTCTTCATATTGAGCAGCATCCTTGGCACCACGTTCATTCGCAACGATGGCTAAGAGCTTGGTATCAATATGCTCTAGGTCTAGACCTTGGAGAACCTCTGCTGTATCTCTTAATTGGGGAATCGCTTTCGGGGAAACGAAACTCCCGAAATCAAGTGTATCAAAGCCCACTCTAAGTAACGCATTGAGATATTCGATTTTGGTCTCAGTTGGTATGAATTCATGGAGACCTTGCATCGCATCTCTAGGACACTCTATAATTTTGATCGATTTATCCATATTTCCAACTAAACTATCCATAAAGGAAGATAAAGATACGACTAACAGATATGGAAATCCTAAGCTTCCTCTGTATCGATGAATAGACGATTGATTAGCTCGTCTTCTACCCTACTTGCTAGAGTCACTTTCAGTCCTGGAGTTCTTTCCATTTCACGCTTTATAGCGTAATCAGCCTCATCATTGCGTGCCCAACTCCGTCGTGCGACACCATTATTTACATCAAAGAAAAGCATACTTCTAAGCCGCTGTGCTGCTTCCGCTGTCCCGTCTAAGAATAAACCAAATCCCCCATTAATCACTTCTCCCCATCCGACACCACCACCATTGTGGATAGAAACCCAAGTTGCTCCTCGGAAGCTATCTCCGATCACGTTATGAATGGCCATATCAGCTGTAAAGCGACTGCCATCATAGATATTGGATGTTTCTCTGAATGGTGAATCAGTGCCACTTACATCATGATGGTCACGTCCTAGTACCACAGGACCGAGTCGACCTTCAGCTATAGCTGTATTAAAAGCTTCTGCAATCTTAGTCCGTCCTTCTGCATCAGCATAGAGTATACGAGCCTGTGATCCGACGACCAATTTGTTGGCTTTGGCGTTTCTAATCCAAGTTATATTATCGTCCATCTGCTGACTGATCTCAGCAGGTGCGGTTAGCTTGATTTCTTCCAGAACATCTGCAGCAATCTGATCAGTCAGGTCCAAGTCCTCTGGTTTTCCAGAAGTACAAACCCACCTGAATGGACCGAAACCATAATCGAAACACATCGGTCCCAAAATATCCTGTACATAACTAGGGTATCTAAAATCTTCACTATTCTCCGCCATAATCTCAGCACCTGCCCTAGACGCTTCTAGGAGAAAGGCATTACCATAATCAAAGAAATAAGTACCCTTAGCCGTATGCTTATTGATGGCTGCTGCATGTCTCCGGAGAGATTCCTGTACAGCAGCACGGAAAGCAGATGGATCTTCTCTGATTAATTGGTTTGCTTGGTCATAAGTTAGACCTACTGGATAGTAGCCACCTGTCCAAGGAATATGCAGAGAGGTCTGATCTGAACCTAAGTGAATATAGATATCTGCTTCATCGAATTTTTCCCATACTTCCACCACATTACCTATATACGCTATCGATACCACTTCTTTATTAGCCTGTGCTGTATTGACTCTTGAGATAAGTGTATCTATGTCCTGAATTAATTCATCCACCCAGCCTTGCTCATGTCGCTTCGTCGCTGCTTTAGGGTTAATCTCAGCACAGACTGTCACACAGCCAGCTATATTACCAGCTTTGGGCTGGGCACCACTCATACCGCCGAGACCTGCTGTCAGAAAAATCTTACCTGCAGTAGCCTCTCCTGGTTTGAGAATATTCCTGAAGGCATTCATGACCGTAATGGTCGTCCCATGTACGATACCTTGTGGACCTATATACATATAAGAGCCAGCTGTCATCTGGCCGTACTGTGTCACGCCTAGGGCAGAATATTTTTCCCAGTCATCAGGCTTAGAATAATTAGGAATCATCATACCGTTAGTCACAACAACTCTAGGAGCGGACCTAGCTGACGGGAATAAGCCCATCGGATGACCGGAGTACATATGTAACGTTTGCTCATCAGTCATTTCTGACAGATACTTCATCGTTAGTAGATACTGAGCCCAATTCTGGAAGACTGATCCATTACCACCATAAGTAATTAATTCCTCAGGATGCTGCGCAACTCTAGGATCTAGGTTATTTTGGATCATTAGCATGATGCCTGCTGCTGACCTACACTCTGCGGGATACTCATCGAGCGGCCTCGCATAGATATCGTAAGCTGGCTTAAACCGACGCATATAGATACGTCCTGTTTCTTCTAATTCAGTTGCAAATTCTTCAGCTAACTCTTGGTGCCAAGCTTGTGGAAAGTAACGCAGCGCATTCCTTATCGCGAGTCTCTTCTCTGAGGAAGAGAGGCTATCCTTTCTCTTGGGGGCATGATTAACCCCTACTGGCTGTTCTCTTGGTGCAGGCAGAGATGTTGGAATCCCTTGCTGTATCTGTTCTTTAAAAGTCAATCTGGTGAAGTTTATTTATCGAACTCTAAATAATCGGTGTTCTACTAGGTCGATGATTGCAGCTATATCATTTTTAAGTAATCTATCATCGACAAGCTTGGGTACTTTGCTGCGGATCAAAGCGTGGGTCTCTTCTATAAGGTCAGATGAGGTCAAAGGCCTTCTGAATTCAAAAGCTTGGGCACCATACATTAATTCTATAGCAAGAATCTTTTCTAGGTTACCGAGAATCTGATTGAATTTACGACCTGAGATACTACCCATAGAGACATGATCCTCTTGTCCCATGGAAGTCGGTATGCTATCTGCTGAAGCTGGAAAGCATAAAGTCTTATTCTCAGTCACTAGGGCTGCAGCTGTATACTGAGGAATCATCAAGCCAGAATTAAGACCTCCAGAGGCGACTAACAAACGAGGTAATCCATATTTGCCCTCTAGTAATAGATAACTTCTTCTGTCAGAAATATTGCCTAACTCCGAAGCGGCTATGCTGCAATAATCAAGTGCCATCGCCAAGGGTTGCCCATGAAAGTTGCCACCAGATATCGCTTCTGTCTCACTGATTATAATCGGATTATCTGTAACTGAATTGATTTCTATTTCCGTCAGTTCTAAGAGATGTGCATAGGCATTCCTAGAGGAACCATGCACTTGCGGAATACATCGAATCGAATAAGGATCCTGTACGCGCTCACAATTCGTATGAGACTCGAGATTCTGGGACCCTGCTAGCAGTTCGCGCATTCGCTTAGCAACTAGTTGTGTCCCTATATAAGGTCTTAATTCATGTAAGGCTGCCTGGAATGGTAAGGCACTGCCCTGGAACCCTTCGAGACTCATTGCTCCTGCTAGATCGGCTAAGTCCAATAGATAGCTCATATGATCTAACCCTATGACAGCATGTGCGGCTATGAACTGCGTACCATTAATCAGCGCTAAGCCTTCCTTGGCTGCCAATGACATGGCTTTCATCTCATTTTCTCTGAGGACTTCAGCAGCTGGTCTAATCTCCGTATCAGCCCAGAATTCACCTTCACCCAGTAGAGGTAGAAATAAATGAGACAAAGGTGCTAAATCTCCAGATGCCCCCACGGAACCTTGAGCAGGGACGACTGGAATAAGATTCTGGTCTATGAATGCACAGATCCTTTCGATTAGTTCTATTCTGACTCCTGAGTAGCCCTGACATAGAGCATGCACTTTACAGATCAGCATCAACTTAGATAT
>CALEAC010000096.1 GCA_937944095.1 uncultured Saprospiraceae bacterium | reverse complement strand
GCTGGCTATTGTAGTCCATCGACTTCTAATCCAGAAGATTGTACCGCGAATCCATGTGATATCTTCCCGACACCTAATGTAGATTGTGTTATAGGAACAGATAATATAGAGTTCACTTGGGGCAGTATCATCGGAATCGATTCGTTCCTAGTGATTGTCGATGGTGTAGAGATACGTACAGATGAGTTAAGTTATACAGTGGATGGATTAGGCGAATTAGACGAGGTGACGATCACAGTGCAGCCGATACATCCAGACCCTCAGTGTCCGACGAACACAGGTACAGAGACCTGTCAGATACCATGTGAGGACCTGCCTATGATGGGTCCGGTGACTTGTGGCGATGCAGATTTGGACTTTGTAACCTTCGAGTGGATGGCTGTAACTGGCGTCGACGAGTATGAGATCAGTTATACCTTAGATGGTGTGGATATCATAGATACGATTACAGCGACGAGCTTAGTGATAGACGGCTTACAGCAGGATCAGGAAGTGACACTCTCTGTGACAGCCCTTAATCCCAATGTGGATTGTGGTAATGGCCCAGCGATGAGTGCTCCTTGTATAGCGACGAGCTGTAGTGTCCCAGTGTTCACGGATCCGATGTTAGTAGAGTGCTATGATGGTGCTAGGTTGCCCCTATCGATAGGGGATGTGCTCACACAGGATGGCGATCCATTCGATGGTACAGTGATTAGTTGGGAATCTACTGATGTAGAGATAACAGGCCCAGTAGGCTTATTCACGCCACCAGATACGGAGATAAGTCAGTCTTATACACTCGGCTTCAGTTGGCAGGATGATGCCAATCCAGATTGTGTTTTCCCTGGATCGATCACGATACAAGTCAATATAGAACCAGACCCTGAGATTAATGCAGTTGATAATGTATGTGCAGGTACGGGAGCACTGATCAGTGGTGTCGAGCCGGCAGATCCTGCGGCGACAGCGAGTTGGGACTGGGGTAGTGGTACCTCAGCTGATAATACTGGCTTCGGCCCACATGAGGTGTTGTTTGCAGATCCAGGCACCTATGAAGTGACTTTGACAGTAAGTAGTGCTGATGATTGTTCAGCGACTGCGGTACAGGATGTGATTATAGAAGCACCGATGAGTGCGATTACAGGTCAGGCCTGTGCTGGTATCGACCCGACGACGGTATCCTTTAGTTGGGATGCTGTGGATGGTGCGACTGGCTATACTTATACAATAGACGGCGGTCCGGAAGAGACGACGACAGAGACGACAGTAGAGGGGACAGGTGGCTCAGCGACGATTCCGATGGAGATAACGGTTACAGCGATATCAGGCAATACTTGTCCTGATGTGACAGCAACTTGGACCTGTACACCATCGGCCTGTCCTAAGATAGATAGTATCGTGGCTAATCAGCCTGATTGTGTCTTGTTAGAGACACCATCATTCACGGTCTATGCCTCGGGAGGAACGCAGCCTTATACTTATGACTTCGGTAACAATCCGCCGATTATGCCGTTTACGCCACCTGATTTTGAGATCACTAATGTGGGTGTCTATGAACTGATACTGACGGATGCAGGCGGCTGTATGGATACGTTAGACATCACGATAGATGCTGCACCAGCACCAGAGGTCACGATTAATGTGCCATCAGGAGCGATACTTGTAGACGAAACCGAAGAGATCAGTTACAACCTCGATCTAGATGGAATTACAGTGCCTATTAATAGTGTGGTATGGTATATCAATGGGATGGTCTTCATTACGGAAGGTAATCTGAGTGCGATAGAGATAGTCGCCGATGAGGATTTCATAGCGACGTATGGCCGAGACTTCGAAGTGACAGTAGAGATCTACTTCGAAGACGATTGCTTTATTGACGCCATGGAAAGGTTTAGTATTATAGATATAGAGCGATGGTATGTGCCTAATGTGATATCTACGAGCATCTCTGGTGATGATAACTGGCAGATGTATACCCAAGGAAACGTGACAGTAGATAGAGTCAGAATCTATGACAGATGGGGAGAATTAGTGTATCTGAAAGATATGGACCCTATACTGGACAGAAGTGATGCTTCTGGACCTGATGCGTCGGGACAGGTATGGGATATCAACTGGCAGGGTAACTGGGATTCTACAGGAAATACAGACAAAGGCCCAACTGGTGATGTGCTACAGGGCGTATACGTCTACGTGATAGAAATGACCCTCGATGCTGGTACGGATGATGAGAGACCAGAGGTAGAAGCTGGTGATGTCACAGTCTTCAGATAAGAACTTAGACATACAGAAACAAAAAATAAGGGATGCCATTTGGTGTCCCTTTTTTTTATATCCGTTTATATTCGTTCGAGGTAGAACTGATAAGCTAAGAACAACTGTTCTTCGATAGACATGAAACTATTGTCAATCAAGACTGCATCAGTTGCTTGTCTGAGAGGACTATCTTGCCTCGTAGAATCTATATGATCTCGATGTCTGAGGTTTTGTTTGATCTCTTCTATTGAACCCTCGATGCTTTTCGCTTTCAGTTCATTATATCTCCGCATCGCCCTGATCTCAGTATTGGCCGTGACGAATAGTTTTAGCTCAGCTGCTGGATAGACGACAGTGCCTATGTCACGACCGTCCATGACGACACCTTTGTTCTTCCCAATCTCTTGTTGGATACGCACCATTTTTTTTCTGAC
>CALEAC010000095.1 GCA_937944095.1 uncultured Saprospiraceae bacterium | reverse complement strand
TTGCAAGTAGGAGAATCCGTCAGGGATCTCGGCTTAGCAGGACAGATAGAAAAAGAGGGCACACCTACCATGGGTGGTCTATTGATTATTTTCACAATAGTAGTACCAACCTTGCTTTTAGCTAAGTTGGATAATATCTATATCATACTTATTCTGATAGCGACACTTTGGTTTGCTGGAATAGGTTTTATCGATGATCGTATCAAAGTTTTTAAGAAGAACAAATATGGTCTACGTGGAAAGTATAAGATCATAGGGCAAGTAATCATGGGACTGATAGTGGCTGTTGTCATGTTGTTACATCAGGATGTCGTCGTCAGGATGACTCAGGATGATGCAATTAGGCAAGGCTATGAAATCACAAAGACCTTCGATCTAACAATTCCTCAAGTCAATGATACTCCGGTTACTAAAACGATGGTCTACGCTAAAGCACCGATCACCAATGTGCCTTTTATGAAGGATAATGAATTAGATTATTCAGTGTTCGTCGGCCAGTATAAGAACTTGGTTTGGTTAATCTTTGTGCCCCTCGTTATCTTTATTATAACGGCTGTATCTAATGGCGCTAATCTGACAGATGGTTTGGATGGTTTGCTGGCAGGTATATCTGCGATTATAGGAGCGACTCTTGGTATCCTCGCTTATGTTTCATCTAATGTTATAATAGCGGATTATCTGAATATTCTGTTCTTACCACATACTGAAGAGTTGGTTGTGTTTGCTGCATGTTTTTTGGGTGCGACAATCGGATTCTTATGGTATAACTCATATCCTGCATCTGTCTTTATGGGCGATACAGGCAGTCTAGCACTAGGAGGTATTATTGCAGTAATGGCGGTCATGTTAAGAAAGGAAATGCTGATACCTATCCTGTGTGGGATTATGTTACTAGAAAATCTATCAGTTGTATTACAAGTGAGTTACTTCAAGTACACAAAAAAGAAATATGGTGAAGGCCGACGAATATTTTTGATGTCGCCACTTCACCATCATTATCAGAAGAAGGGCATGCATGAGATGAAGATCGTCGTGCGATTCTGGATCTTAGCAATTCTCTTAGCTGTCTTGACAATTATAACGTTGAAACTAAGATAATGAAGTCAATTGCGATTCTAGGAGCTGGCGAAAGTGGAACTGCAGCAGCCTTACTTGCACAAAAAAATAACATCGCAGTTTTTGTCTCAGAATATGGACAGATTGCTGAAGAGTATAAAATTGACTTACAAAAAAATAAAATCCCTTTTGAAGAAGAGGGGCATAAGTTTGAAAAACTGGTTCATGCAGACTTGGTTATTAAGAGTCCTGGTATCCCTGATTCGGCTCCAATAGTGGTTCGTCTCAGAAAGACTGGCGTGAAAATTATTTCTGAGATAGAATTTGCTTGCTTGTTTTATCATGGTAAGGTCATCGGTGTTACAGGAAGTAATGGCAAGACCACAACTGTGAGTTGGGTCTATCATGTCCTACAGCAAGCTGAACTAAAAGTTGGTTTAGGTGGTAACATAGGCTATTCTTTTTCTAGATTGCTATTGGACGACAGAGACTATGATTGGTTGGTTTTAGAGTTAAGTAGTTTTCAGTTGGATGACATAGATTCCTTTGCAGTTGATATAGGCGTCATACTTAATGTCTCTCCTGATCATCTAGATAGATATAATTATAGCATGTATAAGTATGCCAGTGCTAAGTGGAATCTAGCAACTGCGATTAGGGAAAATGGCTCATTGATACTTAATGAGGATGACGAGTGGCTAGAATTGATGCAGGTTGCATTGCCACAGAGCTGTAATAGAATCTTTTTGTCTTATGACCAACCAATAATAATATGTGATTCAAAGGAATCACTTAATAAAATTGAAATAAAAAAGCTGATACAGCTTAGAGGGCATCATAACTTATTTAATGCAGCAGTGACGCATAGAGTATGTCGTGAAGTTGGCTTGAGTGATGAGGAAATACGGCAGTCATTAGGAAGCTTTGGAGCTCTAGAGCATCGTTTAGAAACGGTAGATGTAATTGATGGTGTAACCTATATCAACGATAGTAAAGCCACCAATGTCGAATCGACTATAGTGGCTCTAGAAGCAATCGACGGACGTATCATCTGGATAGCAGGTGGAACAGATAAGGGTAACGATTATTCTGTTATGCAGAATCTGGTCCGTGACCATGTCGATGTAATCATCTGCTTAACTAAAGATGATCGAGCACTAAGGCAATCGTTTTCTAATTGTGTGGAACAAATTTTCACGACAAAGGATGTGGATGATTGTATCAGTATCGCTAGACAATGTGCGAGAGAAGGGACGGTCGTTTTGCTGTCACCAGCTTGTGCAAGTTTCGACTTATTTGATAATTATATAGATAGAGGAAATAAATTTAAAGCAGCAGTTCTTAGAAGAGAAAGTGAATAGACTATTAGACATAACACAGAATTTACGAGGTGATAAGATCATCTGGTTTATCGTTGTGATGCTGGGCTTCTGCTCAGTGTTAGCAGTCTATAGTGCAGTAGGGAGTATGGCTTACAAGCTGCGTGGTGGCAATACAGAATATTACCTTATACAGCAAATTTTGTATATCAGTATTGGATTCGTTTTTATGTATTTGACTTATAGGTTTAACTATATGTTCTATTCCAAAATTGGTCCCTTGTTGTTTGTGATATCTATACCATTATTACTTTATACCATTGGATTTGGAACTGAGATAAATTCTGCCAAGCGATGGATAACAATACCTTGGATAGATAAGACCTTTCAGACTTCCGATTTGGCACGTATAGCTTTGATTATTTATTTAGCAAAAGCGATATCTCTTAAGCAAGATGTAATTAAGGATTTTAGGTCAGCATTCTTGCCTATTATTATTCCGATAATCATCGTGTGCACGTTAATAGCACCAGCTGATCTGAGTACTGCGCTGCTTTTGTTTGGTACTTGTCTTTGTATGATGGTAATAGGTCGAGTGTCTTTGAGATATATATTTCTGATGATTCTCATTGGAGTCGGTGCGTTGTCTCTCTTGGTTTTGTTAGGTACTGCTTTTCCTGAGTTCGTCAGATTAGATACTTGGATATCTAGGATAAGCGAGTTCTTATATAATTCAGATGGCGGCTGGCAGATCCAGCAGTCTAAAATTGCGATTGCTAATGGAGAGTGGTTTGGTTTAGGTCCAGGTAATAGTATGCAGAAGGATTACTTGCCTTATCCATATGCTGATTTTATCTATGCAATCATCTGCGAAGAGTATGGATTAATAGGGGCTGTAGTGGTGGTGTTATTATATCTAGGCTTATTATTCAGATGCACGAGTATAGTGACAAAGTGTCATAAGACCTTCGGTGCAATATTAGCCATGGGCCTATGTCTGAATATCGTCATACAAGCCTTTGCTAATCTGGCAGTATCTGTGCATTTGGTGCCAGTGACAGGTTTGACTTTGCCTATTATAAGTATGGGTGGTACTTCGGTATTATTCACTTGTATATCACTTGGTATTATACTTAGTGTCAGTCGATATGTAGAAGAGTACAGCACATATGAATTGATGCAAGAAGAGGCAAGTGTGGTCAGCGAAAGTAACACTGATGATGGAAGTAGGAATAGATTGAGATATGAAAATTATTATTAGTGGAGGTGGAACTGGTGGGCATGTATATCCAGCACTAGCTATTGCTAGGGAGCTGAAAGTGAGAGGGGTAGAAGATATCCTTTTCGTAGGAGCAGAAGGAAAGTTAGAAATGGAAAAGGTGCCTCAGGCGGGATTTCCGATTGAGGGTTTGCGTATATCAGGTTTTCATAGAACAAGGAAATGGCGCAACATTCTTTTTCCGTTTAAATTATTAAATAGCCTATGGAAGGCAAAAAAGATCATTGACAAGTTTGTACCCGATGTTGTTGTAGGTGTGGGCGGATATGCTAGTGGACCTGTCTTAAAGATAGCTCAGCTAAAAAGGATTCCGACTGTCATACAA
>CALEAC010000094.1 GCA_937944095.1 uncultured Saprospiraceae bacterium | reverse complement strand
ACCATAAGAGTCCAACAGGACTCTATTTTAAAAATAGTTGGTTTTCGAATTACTTACTTTATAAGCGATTGCAAATTTAGATGCTTTTTGTAATAGAACAAGGCAAATAAGTCTTTATTTCACAGCTATTCTTCATGATCGTTTACACAGAATCATTTATATCACCAGTAGGCATCTGGACCGTTCAGGCAGATGAGCAGTTTATAACGGCGATTAGATTCAATAAAAAGGTAGAGAAGCAGGCAGCACAGCCAAATAAGCTTACTACACTGGCTATCAAGCAGATAGCTGAGTATTTTGCTAATAAGAGAAGGACCTTTGATCTTCCATTAGCAACGACGAGCTATTCAGCCTTCTACCAAGGCGTCTGGAAGCAAGTGAGCAACATCACCTATGGAAAAGTCAAGACTTACTCGGATATCGCTGTGGCGCTGGATAATCCTAAGGCTGTACGAGCCGTTGGGCTGGCGAATGGTAAGAACCCATTTCCACTGGTTATTCCTTGTCATCGCGTTTTGGGTAAGGATAGGTCACTTACGGGGTATGCGCTGGGTCTAGAAGTGAAAAGGTGGCTATTGGTCTTTGAGGGGGCTATTGCTGACGCTCCTACACTATTCTAACGGCTATAACCGAGCTAATTAGGCTTGTGTCCGTTTATTTCTAATCACACGTCTGATCCAGTTAGGAATGATGAGCGCACCGATAACTAGATAAGGATAGTAGGTAATCAGTCGCCAGAGTAGGGCACCAACCGAACCGAGGGCTGGGGAGATAAAGTCCTTGAAAAACCCAGAAAACATCAGTTCCATGACCCCAGAACCACCAGGTGTCGGACTAAATTGGGTGATGACATACATGGTCTCAGCGCGCGCATAGACCAGAAAATGCTCCATGAAACTCCAATTCACCTCCAGCAAGGCTAGAATAATGAAATTGACCGTTGCGAAGCGGGTTACCCAGGCACCAATGGTCAGCAAAATCGTTTTGAAATGGAAGCTGAAAGGTTTTTTACGTAATTCAGCAGAAGTAACGACGACATCTTGTCCTGTCTGGATGAGGCTATGTCTGAATCGTCTGATAAAAGGAATCTTAGAGATCGAGATTAGGATCCACCGGATAACTCTAGGTCGAAAGAGTCCAAGGAGTAGAACACCGCCATAGAAGAGCATGAATAACCAGACGGCCATGAAAGTAAAGCCATAGCCACTCATCAGACTAGTCAGATCCGGTCGTATAAGCGTCGGACCGAAAATCATATAGAGTATGACCAAGGAGGTCAGAAAAAAGAAAGTATCGACGATGACGGTATATAAGACAATGGAGACGGCCTTGGCAGCAGATATCTTCTCTTGACTCAGAAAGAATACAGCGACAGCAGAGCCCCCGATACTCGTCGGGGAAATCGCAGAAGCAAATTCCCAAATGAAAACCAACTCTACAGCATGCTTGAAGGTGAATTCGTGATCAGAAAGGATCTTGAGTCGCCAGGCATAGAAGATATGCCTTAGCATATAGACACCTAGCGCGATAGCGAGATAGGTCCATAATCGACTGTTCCACTTGATTTTGCTGAGTTCATCGACATCAAATTGTCGAAATACCATGAATAGAATCACTAATAACCCGATGATGACGGGTAGAATGACCTTAGAGAGGTCGAGGGATTTAAGAACCTCCTTATCGTCTGATATGCGATTTAGTTCACTCAAAGTTCTATCTGGGTCTAACCCTTTTGTTAATTAATACGCACGATATAACTAACAAGCTCGGGTAGCTAATAATTTGCAGCTCAAAGTTCGAACAATAATAGCTATAAACCAACGCTATGACTCATACAACGACACTTAGAACGACTTCATCACTCTTGTAGGATATTTTACAACCAAAAACATCCTAATTTCGTTGTCTAATATAAATTATCAGAGATAAGTAAGATCATGGAAACAAAAACCGCAAGTCCCATCATGCTTTATACAGAGCAGACGCCTAATCCTGACTCATTGAAGTTTGTCACTAATAGAATGCTCTATAAGGGCACGGCAGATTTCCGGACGCAAGAATTGGCTCAGGAATGGTCCCCGTTGGCTAAGGCCTTATTCGAATTCCCGTTTGTGAGTGGCGTATATATCTGTAATAACTTCGTCACGATCTCTAAGGAGATGAATTACCTATGGGAAGACATCATGCCCAAGGCGAAGGAGTTTATTAAATCCTATGTGGCCGAAGACAAAGAAATACTTTCTGAGGGTTTCGAAGAAGCGATGGCTAAGATCGAGAGCGAAAGAGGTGTCGAATATCATTATGAAGGCGAAGAGGCAGAACTGGTCAAGAAGATTAAGGAACTCATAGATAAATATGTTAAGCCAGCTGTAGAAATGGATGGTGGCAACATAGAATTCAAGTCTTACGACAAAGGCAAAGTATCCGTAATACTCCAAGGCTCCTGTAGCGGTTGTCCGTCGTCCACAGTCACGCTCAAATCAGGCATAGAACAGATGCTTAAGCGTATGGTACCTCAAGTCACAGAGGTGGTCGCTGAAATGGGCTAATGATAATAAGCTCAGTCCTAAATAAGTATAAGTCGGAACTCGTTCCACTCTGTCAGCAGGTAGCTGGTTTTATCAGAGCTGAGTTGTATAAAGTCGAGGCAGCTGATATCGAGACAAAGGACATGAACAGTCTCGTGAGCTATGTCGACAAAGAAGCAGAGAAGATGATTGTCAAGCGACTGTCAGACCTCCTCCCAGAAAGCGGTTTTATCACCGAAGAAGGGACGGTTGCTTCTACACTGAAGAAGGACATGTGGATTATCGACCCGCTCGATGGGACGACGAACTTCCTTCGGAAACTCCCACACTTTTCTATTTCTATTGCCCTGCGCCACGAAGATGATGTTGTAATAGGTATAGTCTACGATGTGATGTTAGAGGATGCGTATACTGCAATCAGAGGTGAGGGCGCATGGAAAGGGGACAATAAGTTAAAGGTCTCTGATACAGCGACGATGAATGAGGCTATAGTCATCACCGGCTTTCCTTATGAGCGTGACCAACAAATAGCAGCGAGCTTCGAAGTGCTGAAGCATTGTATCCAGCATTGTCGAGGCATAAGACGGTTAGGGTCGGCAGCCTTAGACTTGGCTTATCTGTCTGCAGGCATTATAGATATCTATTATGAGAATTCACTGAACATATGGGATCTTGCCGCAGGAGCACTATTAGTCGAAGAGGCAGGTGGGACTGTAACAGATTATTCAGGTGGTGATACCTATCTCAATAATGGTACAATAATAAGCAGTAACGGCATTTTGCATGCACCGATGGCTCAGGTTATCCATCGGTTTCATAATAGCGACGCAAAGTAAAATTTTAAGATTTATCGATCTTATAAGCGGACTGCTAGAATAACCACTCTCGTATCACAGAGTTTGATTAAATTTCAGCTACAATGAACTTGACTGAAAACATACGAGTGGCACTTCGGTCCATCAAGTCCAATTTTGTCAGAGCTTTACTGACCCTACTCATTATAGCTGTGGGGATAACTTGTCTGGTGGGCATATTAACGGCCATAGACACCATCCTCTATTCTATGAGCAATAGTTTCAGTAAGATGGGCGCCAACTCTATTTACATCTATCCTGCTAGGGATAATATCAAATCAAGAAAAGGCGGTAAGCAAAAAAAGAAATCAGATCCCATCTCTTTTGATCAGGCGATGAGCTTCAAAGAAAAATTTGACTTCCCGACGGCCAAGGTTTCGGTTAATACCTTTTGTAAATGGAACTCTGTTGTCAAGTATGGCTCCGAAAAAACCAATCCCAATGTCAGACTGGTTGGTATCGATGATAATTATTTGGTTGGTTCTTCCTTTGAGTTGTCAGCAGGCAGGAATTTCTCTGCCACAGAGATTGATAATGGGGACCATAAAATCATCATAGGGCATGACGTCAATAATTCTCTCTTCGATGGCAAATCAGAAGCCGCTTTAGGTAAAGTCGTCCATGTCGGCAATACCAGATATAAAGTCGTCGGCGTGCTAGAAGGCAAAGGTTCTTCCATGACAACCTCTAATGACAGAAGGGTCTTTATACCTTTGCTTAACGCCAAAAGATATTATGGTACCTCCGATAGGAATTATAGTTTGATGGCTTTTATCAAGGACCCGACACAGATCGAAAACGCCTCTGCGGCAGCCACTGGGACCATGCGGAATGTCAGAAAACTAAAAGCAGCCCAAGAGAACGATTTCGATATCCGAAAGAGTGATGGCATCCTCCAGACACTCAAAGACATCACCACCGAGTTGCGTATCGCCACTATCGCGATAGCCCTCATGACCTTATTAGGTGCAGCCATAGGTCTGATGAATATCATGCTCGTATCCGTTACGGAAAGAACCAAGGAGATCGGTATCCGAAAAGCACTAGGCGCAACACGCTTCAATATCATGTTACAATTCTTGAGCGAAGCTGTCATTATTACTTTATTAGGGGGCTTACTGGGCATCATATTGGGCATCATCGTAGGGCTTATCGTAGCGAAGCTCATAGATGGTCAGTTCATCATTCCATTCAATTGGATGGCACTGGGTATATTCGTCTGTATCGTTGTCGGCACACTATCAGGCCTATATCCTGCGCTGAAAGCCTCTAGGTTAGATCCTATCGAGTCTTTGAGGTACGAGTAAGCCCTTAGTCTTAACATTATTTTAGTAGCGCACTTGTGGGAATAGCAATAATTTGTGTTGTCTAACAATACATTCTTGAACCAACCATAAAAAAACGTACACATGAGGATTATTCTTACACTTATATCTACCATGCTTACTATGTCCCTTGCTGCACAAGAGATTACAGAAAGAGCCTATCCACTTAGCCTTGGGGAACAAAATGCCTTCGTAATAGAACATGATAAGGCTGACAAAAAACAAGTTGAAAAAGTCGTCCAAAAAGCGATAAAGGAATATGGCAAAGTCAAAAGAAACAGAAAAGCAAATGAATGGTCCTGTCTGGAATGTACGGTACCTGGACTTTCTGGCGCAACGAATATTTATTTTAAAATAGAAGAAGGCAAAGGTCTGACAAGCAGCTATCTCTTTTTCGATGATGGAACGAAATTCATTAGTTCCGAAAACGCCGAAGCAGCGGCAGCCAGTATCAGAAAACAGCTAAATTATATTAAGCATGATGTCACACGAGTTGTTATCACGAAGGAAATGGAAATGGAAGAGGACAATCTTAAAGACAGGAATAAAGACTTAGAGAAGCTGGAGAAAAAAAATAGGGAACTGCATGAAAAGATAGAAGAGTACAGAAAAAAGATCTCGGAAGCAGAAAAGAATATTGAGCAGAATCTACAAGAACAAGAAGATAAGAAGATGGAGATCGAAAAGCAGATCAAGACAGTCGAAGAAGTCGTTACTCGGCTTAACAACGTCGGCAAAAATTAGTCTTCTTAAGGAAAATTACCAACAGGGCCGATTATATCCACATCGGCCCTTTTTTTATGTCTAGTAAAGCCTAACTTGACACGATCAAGCTTCTACGCATTAGATATGACGATAATATGTTATCTTCCGTAGGACTTATGAACACTATCAGTAGCGTATTCCACAGTATGTTAGAAAGACCCAACACTATTGCCAGCGTATGAGAAATTAAGATCATATGAAAGAGACACTTAGTGTTAGTTTTGTCACCCCAGTAAGAGAATAGCAGCGTGGAAAAGACATTCAAGACGAACAGAAAAGACAAGCCAGGACGAGCAGATGACTCGAGCAATTTAATGTTCGGTAAGGTCATGCCACAGGCGTTGGATTTGGAGGAGGTGGTAATCGGTGCAGCGATGCTGGACAAAGAAGCATTCTCAGTTATAGTAGAAAAGCTTAGACCAGAAAGTTTCTACCTACAGGCTCATCAAGTTATCTACGAGATTATGATGGACCTTTTTGCTAATTCAAAACCCATCGATATTCTAACAGTCCACGAGGAGCTCCGTAAGCGACAGAAATTAGATGAAGTCGGCGGTGTGGCCTACCTGATGAACATCACGAACAAGGTGGCTTCAGCGGCAAACATAGAGTATCATGCACATATCATATTACAGAAGTATATCCAGAGAGAGCTGATCCGGGTATCGACGGCGACGATAGGAGATGCTTTCGCAGACCAGAAGGATGTACTCGAGATGCTCGATCAGGCAGAGCAAAGCCTGTTTGATATTACAGACAAAAACCTGAATACCGGCTTCCAGAAGATCAGTTCGGTTGCCGCACAGGTCCAAAGAGATATAGAGAATATAAGCCAGCGGACAGATGGCTTGACAGGCGTGACGACAGGCTTTGCAGAATTAGATAAGATCACGAATGGTTGGCAACGGTCTGACTTGATTATTATCGCAGCCAGACCTGGTATGGGAAAGACAGCCTTTACCCTTTCTATAGCGGCGAATGCAGCTAAGGCGGGTACAGGTGTAGGTATCTTCTCACTGGAGATGGCTAATAACCAGTTGGTCCAGCGTCTTATCGCGATGGAATCGATGATACCAGCATCGACACTGAGAGAAGGCAGCCTTAAGGATGACCAGTGGCCTGTTCTAGCAACAGCGGTAGAATCCCTGTCTGAGTTTCCCATCTTTATCGACGATACACCAGCAATCAACATATTCGAACTAAGAGCCAAGTGTAGACGACTTAAGCAGAACCATAATATCGGCTTGGTTGTCATCGATTATTTGCAGCTGATGAGTGCCGGAGATAGCAAGAGAGGAAATAGAGAGCAAGAGATCTCGAGTATCTCAAGAGCGCTGAAAGGTATGGCCAAGGAGTTAGACCTGCCAGTCATCGCACTATCACAGTTAAGTAGAGCCGTAGAGACGAGAGGTGGGAACAAGAAACCTCAGCTGTCGGATTTGAGGGAATCAGGTGCCATCGAGCAGGATGCCGATATCGTGACTTTCATTTATAGACCAGATTATTACGAATTGGCGGATAATATGGAGACACCAGATAATTTGGCAGAAATAATAATTTCTAAGCATCGTAATGGTAGTTTAGGTACAATTAACCTGTCTTTCTTGAAAGAATATGTCAAGTTCGTCGAAAACCAGAATATGGATTTCCGAAATATGGGCGGAATGGGCTCTGATATCTTCGGTGATGGCGGCAATAGCTTTATTACGAGGCCATCTAAGCTCAATCTTGAGAATGATGATGATCTATTCGAATAGTAGCAGTATGAAAGACCTAAGCCGATACATCACCTTAAAACAGCGCGCCGTATGATGCGATTAAGCAAATATGTAGCGCACTCTGGCTTGTGTTCTAGACGGAAAGCCGGAGAACTGGTCAAAGCAGGGCAAATCAAGGTTAACGGTGAAATAGAGCTTAATCCCGCTATAGAAGTCCGTAGCAATGATAAAGTAGAGTATCAGGGCAAGTTGTTGTTTGTCCATCAGAGAAAAATCTATCTTTTACTCAATAAGCCAAAGAACGTCATCACGACGATGAAGGACGAAAAGGGGCGCAAAACCGTATGGGATATCGTCAGTGCCAAGGCTAAAACCAAGATATATCCTGTCGGCCGACTAGATAGGAACACAACAGGTCTCTTACTGATGACTAATGATGGGGACCTAGCCAATAAACTATCCCACCCGTCTAGTAAGGTCAAAAAGATCTATCAGGTTGTCCTAAATAGGCCCTTAGAGGAGGATGATATAAAGGCAATAGCCAAAGGAATAGAGCTAGAAGACGGGATGACAGACATAGATGAGATCTCATATATCCAGGAATTACCGCAGACCCATATTGGAATCCAGTTACATAGTGGTAAAAACAGGATTATAAGACGGATATTCGAGCATCTAAAGTATGAAGTTGTAACCCTAGATCGGGTTTATTATGCTGGATTAACCAAAAAAGACCTCCCTAGAGGCTGGAGTCGATTCTTAAAAAAGAAAGAGATCATAATGCTTAGTCATTTTACCTAGATAGGCTTTCATATATTTGCAGTTCTATGGAGGAATGGGAATTAGAATTCCAATGGTTACAACTTAGGCATCGACTACAGAAGATGACCGAGTTACCAGATCTTCCGGAACTGAAGGGTATCCTTTTTCTTATAGGCATACAGGAGTATGGCCGAGTGAGAAAAGATTTTACCAAGGAAGAAAAGAGGGACTTGATCCATGTAGCGGCATGTACGATGCTAGAGCAACAGGGTTACTATACCTTTGAGGGTCGAGACGAAGAAGGTTGGCCCCATTTTGAGATCGTCAAACCATTCAAGGTCAAAGGACTGGATGAACAAGAGCGAATCTTAAAGACATGTGTACTGAATTATTTTAACAAACTAAATAATGACGCGGAGCTAAAAGAATAGCTCCAGTAAATCATCAAATATGAAAAATGCATTACTGATCTTATGTGTGACGATGTTGGCGATAGCCTGTTCACCTAAGCAAGAGTTGTTTCTGATAGAAACAGACTACGGAAACATGAAGGTCAAGTTATATGACAGCACGCCTCAGCACAGAGACAATTTTAAGAAGCACGTCGATAATAAATTTTACGATGATCTTCTTTTCCACAGAGTTATCAATGAATTCATGGTCCAAGGTGGAGATCCCGATTCTAAAGGTGCAGCACCTGATAAAAGATTAGGTATGGGCGGACCTGGTTATAGAACGCCAGCTGAGATAGGTGCTTACCACTTTAAGGGGACTCTTGCAGCTGCGCGTACAGGAGGGCCAAGTAACCCGACTAAAGAATCTTCTGGATCACAGTTCTACATTGTACATGGAAAAGCAGTGACGGCAGCCGAATTGTCAGGCTTAGCAAAACAAAAAGGCATCACCTATTCTCCTGAGGATATCGCTCGATATGAGAAAGTAGGTGGTACACCTTTTCTTGATAATGAGTACACTGTGTTCGGAGAGGTTGTAGAAGGTCTAGATGTTATAGACAAGATTGCAGCAGTGCAGAAAGGTCAGGCAGACAGACCCGTAAAAGATGTAAAAATGAAAATTTCTAAAGTCAACTGATACTTCAGAAACTAAATAAGATTTGGTTAGGTGCGGCTGCCTTGTTACTAGGCAGCTGCTCTAAGCCGTATGCGGATTTTGTCATCAAAGAAGACAATTTCCAACTGCCTGCTGCAATAGACTTTCAGAATACATCCAAGAACGCAACGACCTATACTTGGTGGGTTAATGATGAGCAGGTCTCATCAGCAAGAGAACTAGCACATTGTTTCTTAGAGTCTGGTAAGCATCAGGTCAGACTAGACGCCGAGAGCAATGGCAAAATTGCGACTCGAACAAAAGAATTGGTCGTAGCAGCACCTACAAACTGCGTCGTACACCTAGAAACGACCATGGGTAATCTCATAATGGAGCTCAGCGAAGAGACGCCTATTCATCTAAGAAACTTTACCAAGCTAGTCGAAGAGGGATTCTACAATGGTCTTATTTTCCATCGAGTCATAGATGGATTTATGATACAGGGTGGTGATAATAAGTCTAGGAATAGTGGCAAAAGACTCCCAGAACCTCCAGAAATCAAAAATGAAATAAGTAACGACCTTATACATGTCAGAGGCGCAGTAGCCGCAGCAAGAATGCCAGATGATATGAACCCCAAGAAGAAATCATCAGGGTCACAATTCTACATCGTAGAGGGTCGGGCCTTAGATATGCAGAAGTTAAAAAGGATACGAGAAGAGAAGTTGTTCGAGTATAAAGACGAACAAATCGAACAATACCTAGAATACGGGGGAACACCTCAGTTAGATGGGGAATATACTGTATTTGGAAGATTGTTAATCGGCTATGATGTCATGGAAAAAATTTCTAGTGTGGACACTGATAAGTACGATAAGCCAGAAAAGGATGTCCGTATTCTAAAAGCCAGAATGTTAAATTAGAAGATGAGTGAATCTGTAATTTTAGGTATAGATGTCGGGGCGACTGGCATAAAAGGTGCACTAGTAGATATAGCACGTGGAGAACTTATAACTGAAAGAACGAAGCTCAAAACACCAGACAACAAGACGCCAGAAACTATTCTTTCGTCTGTGGTAGAACTCGCTAACCGTATCAGCCCAGACAGATCATATCCTATAGGTCTAGGCTTTCCCTCAGTCATTATAGATGGGGTCTGTATGACTGCAGCGAACATAGATAAATCCTGGATCGGACAGAACCTACAAAGTATGATGTCAGATAAGTTTACTTCTCCTGTATCGGTAATCAATGATGCAGATGCGGCAGGACTGGCAGAAATTCATTATTGCAGTGCAGCGGAAAAAGAAGGTAAGGTTATCTTTTTGACCCTGGGGTCGGGTATCGGTTCATCCATTTTTATAGATGGTAAGTTGGTCACAAATACAGAGCTTGGACATATCTTATTCGAAGGTGATATAGCAGAGCGTAGTGTCTCTAATTCAGCTCGCAAACGCCGTGACTTGTCATGGGAAGACTTCGGGAGAGAACTGGGAGAATATCTTCTTTATCTCAACAGACTATTCTATCCTAAGCTATTCATTCTAGGAGGCGGTATTAGCAAAAAGCATGCGTTGTATGCGCCGTATATGGATCCCTCTATTGCTGTAAGGCCAGCGAAGAAATATAATAACTCAGGAATTATAGGTGCAGCACTTGCTCACCATCTAGCTTAAAATTAAAAAAAGGCAATTAGAACCGTAGTCCTAATCGCCTCATAACGAGATTGAGTAGTCGTTGTGTCTTGTATTTTATTACTCCTCTTTATAGTAATTGATCATCGAATTAAGAGTCGTATCGAGCGCTAATTCTGGCTCTATATCGTACATGAGTATATGAATTGCATAATCCTCCTTGAGCGCTTCCTCAAAGGTCAAATAAGCTTCTTCTTTCTTGCCAGCCATATATTCCGCGACCCCTTTACAGTAGAGGAGATCTGCACCGAAAGTGAAATCGTCTGCTTCTTGGAATACGACTAGAGCAGATTCCAGCTTACCTATCTTGATTAGAAAGGCGATGTACTCTTTCCAGTATATACTTTGCTCTGGTCCTATTTCTACAGCTTTACTATAGAAGAGTTCAGCATTATCATAGCTACCTAAAGCATTGTGCGCATGTGCAAGATGTAGATAGTAATCTTCGGAATTATCTTCTAGGGTAATGGCCTTATGATAGGCATTAATCGCTTTATTCCATTTTTTAGCTTTAGAATAGCATAGACCTAACTTGAAGTAGACTTCATCATTATATGGATCTAACTTTAGAATCTTATTCAGGATAATTCTAGCATTATTGAGATCACCTAATTGGAATTGGCACTCCGCCATATTAACCAAGACCTCTTCGTCTAAGCCGAACTTATCTAAGAAGGCCTCATAGATAGTAAGTGCTTTTTGGTATTCTTTTTCTTGTATACAAATGTCAGCACAATCGAGATAGCCATTTTGGAAGTTTTCCTCTGTGATAAAGGCATATTCTAGAGCCAAGATGGCTTGATCATACTCTCCCTGACAAGCATAAGCATGGCCTAGATTGAACCACGCCAAGTAATTGTATGGGTTGTTGTTAAGTACAAGCTGGTGGAATTCTATGCTCTGCTCGAAGTTCTTACAGAGTTGTACTGCAAAACCTAAGCGCTCCATAGCTTCTTCATTATTCCAGTCGCATACCACGGCCTTGGAGAGGTTCTCATACATACCAGAATAGTCATGTGTCACCTCGTTGATATATGACTCACTCAAGTAGACATCGGACAAGTCTTCCTTGCTGATGTACTTTTTCATCACAGCAAGAATTTCATTGGCCTCGTCTACTTTGCCTTGGAAGGCGAGAATACGAATCTTCAGCAACAGTACGTCGTGTTCGTAGGGGGAAATTTTTTCTGCTTTTGCAAGCAGTTCTAGGGCTTCTTCATGACAGTTGGTCTGAAATAAAAGCCTGGCTTTTATTATAAAAAAATCAGACTGATACTTAAACTGCTCTATGGCAATATCGGTAACTTCAACTGCTTTTTCGTATTGGAATTCTTCTTCGTAAAAACGGATGATTTCAAGGAAAGTCCTTTTATCATAAAAAATTGGGTCTCCGTTCTCAAAGTTGGTTTCGAATTCTGATACGATACTCAGAAACGATACATCGCGTTTCGTTCTATTATCCATCAAAAAAGTGTTCAGATTATAATTCATGGTAAATATAGAGAATTAGGGAACTTTGACATCTTAAGTACTCTTTAATTTAAACATGACCAGAAAGCATATACGACGATTTTTAATTCGCTTTTGATCGTATTTATTCATATAATATTTAAACAAATATTTAGCTTGTTCATTGTCACTTAGTATACACATTCGAAATGAAGTACACCTAGTGTAAGGGTTTAGCATGTTAAAAGTCATGCTTGGAATGGAAGAAGAAAATAATTTCTTTCTTTCAGTTACATTTAATTTAAGAAAGAGAACCATGAGTGCTTCTATATCGAAGTTTATATTAAAAATATTCGGCTGGAAGGTCACAGGTTATTACCCAAAGGAGATCAAGAAAAAAATTCTAGCTGCTGCACCACATACTTCTAACTGGGATTTTCCACTAGGCTTACTCGTCAGGAATGTCATAGAAGATAACGTTAAGTATATCGGAAAATCATCATTATTTAAGCCCCCATTTGGTTGGATTTTTTCCAAACTAGGTGGTGTACCTGTCGATCGGTCTAAATCAAATAATTTTGTAGACGCTGTTGTAGATGAATATCGGATAAGAGAGTCATTTGCAGTTCTCTTTGCGCCAGAAGGCAAACGCAAAAGAGTCGAACGGTTTAAATCAGGCTACTATCATATAGCCAGATTAGCAGGCATTCCAATCGTCCCCTGTGTCCTAGATTATGCTAAAAAAGAGTTTCGCTTCCTACCAGTGTATTGGCCAACTGATAATGTAGAGCAGGACCTTATTGCTATAGAAAATTTATTCAGGGGTATCAAGGGGTATCATCCAAAACAAAGTTTCCATTACCTAGAGAGTAATAGCTAAGATTAGAATCTGAATCCGAAAGAAATACTGGTGCTTATAGACTTATCACTGTCCGATCTTCGGATATAGGTCTCATCGGGATTTAACTCTCGTAGGCTGAAGTCTAGTTGATTGTTAGTAATGTCTACCAGGCCATATTCACCTCTTATCCCTAAGTAAAATCCACTATTTATAAAGTAATTAAGCCCGAAGATCAGGTGGCTATCTACGAGCTTAAACCGTTTGCCATTCTCTTCCAGAAAACTTTCGGAATAATCGTAATAGGCGCCGATAGTTTTAAAGATAGTTTCTACCTCACCGTTGACATCAAAGGCCAAGGTTCTGGTCTGGTTACCAAAGGTGATTGCTTCTCCAGCTTCATCTCTTCTATAGTTATGCTCATAGCCCTGACGGAAAGCATTGTCGAACTTGAGATTGCCTCGGCCAATAGGATTAAGTAGCAAGTCTAGCGAGATACCACCAAACACTTCGAACTTATCAGATAACTGAAATTGGGCAGTTACAGGTATTGATAGATAGCCTGTGGATATCTGCATCTCTAGTTCTGTGTCACCATAGGCAAAGAAGGGTGTTACAGTAAGATCTGTGGGCTTAATCAGATTATAGGCCCCATCGATGGTGTCTATGAAGTTATGGTTGGTTCCACGTTGTATATACTGTAATTCGCCTCTAATACCGAATTTGGAAGACAATTGATAAGTATAGTTGACACCGAAATGAAAACCAGTATTGATACCTAGGGTTTCTCCCTTTTCTAATTCGCCACCCTGCCAAGTAGACAAATTTAACCCGGCTCTCACGCCGATTTTATGTTGGGCAATGAGGGTCGTAGAAATCGTTGTCAGAAAAAGGAATAGAAGTGTTCTCAAATCTTGTCAATTAAAGACTGAAATTAGAATAATTTTAGTGTCCAGAAGCACAAAAACTAAAAGTCTCATAATTAGATGAGTAGAAGGAACAAACTGCTGAAGTTTACAGAAAACTTAACATTTGGCAATGTATATCAAAGCAGCAACTATGAGGATGGAAGATTATATGGCAAAGACCATCAAGAAGTCAGCCTAAGAGGTAGATGGAATGAGCTCCATTTTAAGAACGATAAGGCCATAACCCTCGAGTTAGCCTGTGGAAAGGGCGAGTATTGCTTGGGCTTAGCGGCACGGTATCCTAATCGGAACTTTATAGGCGTAGATATCAAAGGTGCTCGTATATGGCGAGGTGCTAAGACAGCGGTAGAAGAAAACCAAACCAATGTGGCCTTCTTGCGGACCAGAATAGAATTCCTAGACAGATATTTCGGCAACGAAGAAGTTTCAGAAATCTGGATCACTTTTCCAGATCCATTCTTAAATGATACCAAGTCTAACAAGCGATTGACATCGCCCCATTTTTTAGACATCTATAGAAAGGTATTAGAATCGACAGGTTATGTTCATCTCAAAACTGATTCTAATCCTCTATATCTGTATACGAAAGAAGTCATAAGTGAGGAAAAACTGAATTTGTTAATCGATAATGCAGATATCTACAAAGAAGAGTTGATACATCCTGATTTAGATATACGCACATTCTACGAGAAGCAACACTTGAAGAATCAGCTTAAGATCAAGTTTGTTAAGTTTTCGCTAGGCAGTAAGGTCTAGCTGTCAGTTACATTATCAGGGAAGTGGCTCCACCCCTGTGCTTTGAGAGGATGCACATTTCCTGCTGGTGTGTGCAGCGTAATACCGTCTTCCTTGACGGTTATTTCTCCTATAATATAGGTGCTAGGGAGGTGTCTAATCTTTTCTAGATCTTTCTCATCTACGGTAAAAAGCAACTCATAATCCTCACCTCCATTGAGGGCAGCTGTGACTGGATCCATTTGGAATTTCAATGCAAGCATCTGAGCACCCTGATTGATTGGTATTTTGCTTTCTTCTATATAGGCTCCGACACCAGAAGCATGACAGATATGCATGAGGTCTGAGGCCAGTCCGTCAGAGATATCTATCATAGCTGTAGGGACAAGTTCTGCCTTGGCCATGTAAGAGATCATGTCTTTTCGAGCTTCAGGCTTGAGTTGTCTCTCTAACACATATTTCTGTTCTTCTAACTCAGGCTTAATACCGGGGTTATCGAGATACAATTGTTTTTCTCTTTCTAGTAGTTGTAGACCCAGAAAAGCAGCACCTAAGTCACCGCTTACGCAAAGGATGTCACCATTCTTAGCGCCTGATCGATAGGTAATCTTTTCTTTGGCTACAGAGCCGATAGCTGTGACGCTTATGGTCATTCCTCGAGGCGAGGAAGTGGTATCACCACCCACTAGATCCACCTTATATCTTCTACATGCTTCTTTGATTCCAGCATATAGTTCTTCTAGAGCCTCTACAGAGTATTTATTCGATATAGCAATAGAAACGGTGACCTGCTGCGGTGTTGCATTCATCGCATAGATGTCTGAGAGATTGACCATGATTGCTTTGTATCCCAGATGCTTAAGCGGGGAGTAAATCATGTCAAAATGAATACCTTCTACAAGTAGATCGGTAGAGATGACCAGATGATGATCACCATGGCATATAACGGCAGCATCGTCTCCTATGCCTAGGACAGTGGACTTGTGGATTGTCTCGATATCCTCTGTCAGTTTTCTAATCAGGCCGAATTCGCCTAATTCATTGACATCTGTAAATTTAACACTTGGCTCTTTCATGAAATATATTCTTTTGCAATAGTCCAGAGAGTATCCTGATCGCTAGGCAGGGTTGTATATTCTTGGCCTACTTTATTTAGATCTGTGAATTTCAGCTTATATGAGTGCAAATGTATGCTTCTGTCCTTATTTCCTCTACGGGCACCATACTTCACATCACCTTTGACGGGATGGCCTATGTGCGCTAACTGTGATCTGATCTGATGGAAACTGCCTTTATGTATCTTGATCCTGAGAAGAGCATAGTTATCGAACTTGTATAAGACCTTAGCAGCAGAAGTCGCTAACTTATAATTGTCTTGCTGCAAGTCACTCACATGGGACTTATATGTCTTCTTGTCGTGAAATAGATAGTGGCTCATGATAAAAGTGTCCTGCGCGGGTAGGCGTTCCACTATGGCTAGATACACCTTGGTGACCTTGTCTAGAATTTGCTGGTGTAGGTAATTCTTGGTGAAGGCCTTACTCTTAGAGAATAGCACCAGGCCACTGACAGGTCTATCTAATCTGGTTAGAATATGAAGCGGGGCTATGTGATCTGTTGCTAAGCTGGCCTGTAATGAGCCATCTTCTGCTGACGAACGCTGTGATAATTGACCACAGGTCTTGGTAGCGATGATATAATGTTTTGTTTTGGCTACAATCATGTATGCTTGTTAGTCCACTTCTTCGTAGTCAATGAATTCCTCTTCATCAAGGGACTTAGGGTTTCTCTTGACCTCTAGACCGGAATTAGAACGCGGGGTCAAGGCTCGATAAGAGAGATATACAAGCCCCATAAGAACTAAAAATTTCATAGATTTTAGAATATTATTGTTTAAAACGATAAATACTGACAATTATCTTGCATAAATGCGCCAAATATCTTCCTACTATTTAAGATTAAAATTACATTTGTTTTGACTTTAACACCCTTAAATATTCTATCGCCCTGAGAGTCCTAGACTTTCAGGGTTTTTTTATGCCCTATTACATCCAAGCCAGCGTGCTATTTTCTACACTATACAAGAATTTGTTTTTTAACCGTAGACAGATGACTTGTGGGATATCTGGGATGGTTATTGATCCAGCTGCGGTGAATATAGTTAGACTAGCGAGTTCACGTCTGCGCTGGAATGGAGAAGCCATCATAGCCATATTCTGAATCTTATGAGTCAGCATGACAGTTGCATTATGTCCCCAGACGCCGCCCATAATCATGATTAGGTTTTCTGTGACGGCGTATTTTTTTTTAACAAAAGCAAGATGAGAACCGACCATACCTACTATATACAAGAAGCTGAAGCCAATGAGTAGAGACCACTGCCCATTATAACCGAAGAAGCAGCAGAGCGGGACCAGAAATAAGGTCCAGTAATAGAAACGTCTAAATCTAAAGTACTTATCGACCCCATAGAATGCCATCTCATCAAATTCTTGTTCATTTGCTTTGAACAAATACTTTCGGGTCAGGTGTATATCACTTTCATATAATCCTGCAACATGGATAGAACCCCTGTCTGATACTGCGACACTAGAGGCTTGTTTCATTCTAAGTTCGTAGATGCTGGATAATTTCTGTAACAGATTCTGAGACCAACTTAATAGTTGGATCTTTTCATCTTTGGCAGCTTGTTCTTTTCTACTAAGTAGTCCAGACTCTATAATAAACCCCTCACCCTTACGGTACATGTGTAGGTTATAAAATTTCAATACGGTTCTGATAAGTGAAATCAGAAAGGCCGTCACCACAAATAAAACGATCAGGATAGTGAATAGGATTAAGCTGCTCTGTAGTAGTTCGATACCAGTTGGAATTTCTTCTTTGAGTTTTTCTTCTAGATCCATCCCTAATTCTCGGACGTTGTCCCAGATCCAGAAAAAAAAGAAAATAATCAGTCCACCAGATCGTAGATGGTTGGCCGTCACACCGACCTTGAGTAATTGTGGTATAGTCAGATGGAAGATGACTTTTTTTTCTTTCTGATGGCTGGAGGCCGTATCCTCTATGGTCGCCTCTGATTCTGAAGACTTATTAGACAGTATATGATCGCTAAGTTGTTTAGCGAGATTTCTGTCTAGGGCATTAAGTTGTAGCTCTGTCGTAGAGCTTCCTGCCGTATCCATATTGAGCTTAACCACCCCAAAAAGGCGGTGAATGAGATTCTGCTCGAAGTTGATCGATTGTATTCTATCAAAAGGAATCTCCAGTACAGATCTTTTGAAGACCCCCTTATGTACGATGAGTTTGTCATTTTTTAGAAAAAAGAAGTACTTGAAAAAGGCAATGACACTATAGATAAAACCCAATAGGGCAATCGCAATAACCATATAGAACAGATTGCCTTTTTTACCCATGCTGCCACCTAGAAAGAAGATGATAATGAGTGGAAAGAATTGTCTGAAGAGGACTTTATATAATTTATAGGTGATTAGAATAATAGCGGCATATGACTGCCTCATCGGTTGGCCTAGTTCTGCGTCACTCCTCTTCATCTATCCCTGTCTTTTTGACGATGAATTCTTTTAGTTCGTTTGCTCTCTGCGGCTTGAGTCCAGGAATAGTTAGATCACTGGTATTGCCACCCGCAGTAAATATTCTTAGTCTAGCAAGACCGAATTGTCTCTCGATAGGGCCCTGATCGATACTGACATGTTGTACTCTGCAGAATGGGGCCGTCGTCATAGTCCGCCATAACCAGCCTGTACGGTAGACGATATCTTTTTCTCGGAGGGCATAGTTCTTATGTCGAAAGGCCATCGAGATATAAAAAAAGGACCATATGGAAAAGAGAATCAGAGCCGCAATTAGAGCGTATTTAAGCAAGGTAGAAACCACAAATAGACCACTGATGAGAAAGCCTGTAAGGCCCATCGCTAATACCAACAGAAAGGTGCAGCGACTTATAAGCATAACCGTGCGATACTTGGTCTCCAGGGGCAGGAATACCAGTTCCTCTACCTGTGGCAAGTCCTCACTATGTATCTGTCTATTCGGGCTTATCATAAGATCAACCGATGTCTTCTATTAGGTTTTCTAGTAGTTTTCTGGCGCTTTTGAGATTATTGACATTGTCCTTGATAAGGATAAGAAATTTATTTGATTGTTTCAGAGTGAGACCATGCTCAGCTCCTTTCGTAGAGACATACTGCAGCATTTTATTGAAGAATTCGGTATCATAAAAGGAAGACTTCGGGTTCGAAATAAAATAGCATCTCAATTTTCGCTTTTTCAGAGATAGTTTCTCAACACCCATTTTCTTACAGATCCATCGTAAGCGAATCCCATTAAATAACTCTTCTACTTGGAATGGGATAGGACCGAATTTGTCTTTTAATTTTTTTCGGTATTCTGATAGTTGATTCTCATCATCTATTTTGCCCATGTCAGAATAGATATTGAGCCTTTCTTGTATCACATTGACATACTCATCAGGGATAAGCATTTCGATGTCTGCATCTATATCGACATCAAAAACCCAAGTCTTATTGGTTTCTTTTTCTTCTTTGAAAAGATCTTTGAATTCTGTTTCTTTTAGTTCATGTATCGCTTCTTCTAGAATCTTCTGATAAGTCTCGTAGCCGATGTCAGCGATGAAACCACTTTGCTCTGCACCGAGAAGATTTCCAGCACCTCTGATGTCGAGATCCTTCATCGCGATATGGAAACCACTGCCTAGTTCTGAGAACTCCTCTAGCGTCCTGAGTCGTTTGCGCGCTTCTGATGTAAGCGTCGAGACAGGAGGTGCAAATAGATAACAATACGCCTTTCTATTAGATCGCCCGACACGACCCCTAAGTTGATGCAGATCACTCATGCCGAAATGATGCGCATTGTTAATAATCATTGTATTAGCGTTAGGAATGTCGAGACCCGTCTCAATAATATTGGTACAGACGAGAACATCATACTGTCCTTCGATGAAATTAAGCAAGGTTCTTTCTAGGACCTTGGAATCCATCTGTCCATGAGCCATGGCTATTTCTAGATCGGGACACAGACGCTTAATCATAGCGGTAATATCAGCTAGACTCTTGACTCGATTATGAACGAAGAAGACCTGACCGCCTCGGGTGAATTCGTAATAGATCGCTTCTTTGATTAATTCATCATTGAATACACGTCTTTCTGTATGGATAGGTTGTCGATTAGGTGGCGGCGTTCTCATTATAGAGAGGTCTCTTGCTGCCATCAGAGAGAATTGTAAAGTTCTAGGGATAGGCGTTGCAGTTAGCGTTAGGGTATCGACATTTACCTTGAGGTTTCTTAGTTTTTCTTTTGCCGCTACACCAAACTTTTGTTCTTCATCTATAACGAGTAGGCCTAGGTCTTTGAATTTGACTTTTTTATTCAGCATGGAATGTGTACCAATAACTAGATCCAGAGAACCGTCCTCTAATCTTTTGAAGATGGCATTCTTTTCCTTCGTGGTTCTGAATCTATTCAGAAAGTCCACATCGACACCGAAGGCTTTTAACCTATCCGAGAAAGTTTTGAAATGCTGTAGAGCGAGGATAGTAGTAGGAACCAGGATAGCCACTTGTTTGCCACCTAGAATCGCTTTGAATGCTGCCCGGACAGCAATCTCCGTCTTACCAAAACCAACATCACCACAGACTAATCGATCCATCGGATGTTCCTTTTCCATGTCTTGCTTCACAGCGACAGTGGTCTCATACTGATCAGGGGTGTCTTCATAGATAAAGGAGGCTTCTAATTCATTTTGTAAGTGACCATCCTCAGGAAAAGCGAATCCCTTGGAGGCGCGTCTTTTTGCATAGAGCTTAATTAACTCTAATGCGATGTCCTTTATCTTTTTCTTGGTCTTTCGTTTGAGATTTTTCCATGCCTCACCGCCGATCTTACTCAGCTTAGGCGCCGTGCCATCCTTGCCGACGAACTTAGAGATCTTATGCAAGGAATTGATCCCGACATAAAGCACATCATTATTCTGATAGATTAGCCTAACTGATTCTTGTTCTTTGCCAGCAATATTGATTTTTTCTAGACCAGAATACCGTCCTACACCATGATCGATATGAGTTACAAAATCACCAGGCTTTAGTTCCTTTAGCATCCGCAGGCTGAGTGCTTGCTCTTTGGTAAATCCTTTTCTGAGATTATACCGATGGAAGCGTTCGAAAATCTGATGATCTGTATATAGAGCAACTTTTAGATCATTATCGATATAACCTGCATGGATTGATTTGCTGATAGGATGGAAATTCGCTTCTGCACCTAGGTCTTCGAATATATTATAGAAACGTTCTATCTGTCTGTTATTATCAGTCAGGATATAGGTTTCCACTTTGTCTTTTTCCCTTTGTGTGAGATCTTCTAATAGAATTTTGAAATTCTTATTGAACGTCGGTTGTGGGGTAGAAGAGTAAGTCACAGTATTATCTACTGTTATTGGTGTTGCACCAGTTTTGAGCAGTAAGATATGCAATTCATCTATTTCTGCTATGACTGTATCAGGATCTAGGAATGCGCGCTCATCTAGTAATTTCTTGAGCGCTTCATCTTCGACAGACCTCAGTTGTTCTGCAAAGGCAGCAGCTTTCTCCCGACAAACCTTCAGTTTCTCTACTAACATGTCTACATCCTTAATCCAAAGGCAGCTGTCTTTGGGCAAGATATTTAACACAGAGATTTTTTGCTCTTGACTGAATTGGTTGCTGATGTTAGGTATGATAGAAACCTTAGCGATATTCTTAATTGATAGTTGGGTCGTCGGATTGAAAAGACGGATGCTCTCTACCTCTTCATCGAACAATTCTACTCTATATGGCCATTCGTTACCATAAGAAAAGATGTCTATAATACCACCTCTGATAGAAAACTGACCAGGTTCATATACGAAATCAGTCCGCTCAAACCCGTATTCTATCAGAAACTCGATGATTGTATCGACATCTAGATCCTCCCCTTTGCTGATGGTGATTTTCTGAGACTCTAGATATTTGGGATCGACGACCTTCTCGAAGATGGCTTCTGGATAAGTGACCAGAATTTCCTGTTTGTTGTATTTATTGGAAATCTTATTGATGGATTCTGTTCTGATCAGAACATTGTTGTTATCCACCTCCTCGAAGCTGCCAGGTCTTCGGAACGAATCAGGGAAGAAGAGCACTGTCTGTTCAGTCATGAGCTGATCCAGTGTATTCTGGACGTAGGCTGCGTCCTCCTTATCGTTAGCGATGTATATATGTGTTCTGGATAGGGTCTGAAAGAGAGCGGTGAGGACAAAGCAATCCTGAGCGCCTATCATTCCTTGTAATAATAGGCGAGAAGGCTTTTCTTCCGAAAGCCACTTCAGTATGTCTTTGGTCTGTTTGGAATCAGAGTACTTATCCAACAGACGCACAAGATTATCCACTTGTCTGGTATAGTCGTGATGTAGCTACCATCAGAACAAGGATGGTAGTACTAAATAAAAGTTGTTATACTAACTTAAGCCCAGTCCATGGCATAAATAAAGGACGTACCCAAAAACGGTAATACGACCCAGAACCACTCTGGTAGGAATATTAAGAAAAGGACAGTTACAATCAATGATGCAAACGTCATGACCCAATACTTGCCTCTAGAATCAGTTTCACTTCTCATAGAATACTTTATGCGGCAAAATTAGAATAATATTGCATAGTTTTCTTGCTATGACCCCGTAACAATGGAGACTTAGAAATCAAAGGTAAATCATGGACAAAGAAGTCTTTTATCCTGCAAAAGTGCTGTTATTCGGGGAGTACACTATCATTAATGGTGGTTCGGCTCTTGCTATCCCTCTTAATACCTATGGCGGCAATTGGGTCAGACATAATGAGGATACGGGCCTTCTTAACTTTTTTGAGTACCTCAGAGACCTTTCTGATGTCGATCAGAAGCTAGTAGAGCAGGCTATTTCTGAGAACTGGCTATTCCAATCCAATATCCCTATGGGTTGTGGAATCGGCAGCTCTGGTGCGCTGACTGCAGCCACTTACGACGCACTTTTTATTAAAAACATACAAGCACCAACTGAGATAAAGCATAAATTATCAGAGATAGAGTCTTTTTTTCATGGCAGGAGCTCTGGCATGGACCCCTTGACCTCATATCTTAATTCACCAATATTGGTCCGTAGAGAAGAAGTAGAACTTATCGACAAGCTTCCTGATTTAGACCAACTCTATTTGTATGATAGTGGTAGAAAAAGGAATAGCAAACCACTAATCGAGTATTATCAAATGATGATAGATGCGGATACAAGCTTCAAAAATGCGGTACTTGCCTTAAGTCGTTTTAACGATAGGATTATTCAGGAACTGATTCAGAAACAGGATATCAGTCGGACCTTCAAGGAAATCAGTGAAATAGAATATGAACATTTCAGTAGAATGATCCCGAATGAGCTCAAAACGATTTGGAAAGCGGGCCTAGATTCAGATCAGTATTATATGAAATTATCAGGTGCAGGCGGCGGTGGGTTTTTCTTGGTTCATACCAAGCTAGGTGATTCATTAGACCTAGATCTAATGACCCTTATTTAAGATTTTTTCTGTATTCCACCAGATCTGGATAGGTTACTTGTAATTCATCTAGTTGTGAATCGGCAAGCGGCATACCATTATAGAAGGCGACGATTTTGGAATAAGGTGCAGACGAGTCAGCCAGATCTAGCTGTAGAGCTTGTGCATCAGCATACTTAGTGTAGATGCCGATAAAGTATTGATTGTTAGCTGTTGGAGCCGATTTGCGGATGTAGATATCATCATATAACCTGAGGACTGCGTTTTTATAGATATGAGGTGAGTTAGCGATTTCTACAGAATAGTAGACTTCTTCTCTAATCTGGGAGAACAACTCGTACTTTCTATCTAAGGCATACCCTGGTATCTGGAAATCATTTAGCTCTTGACCATGGAGAACCACGCCTGAGTGATCTCTTATTTCGATGTCTATCCTCTTATTGAAAGGCAAGTAAGCTATATTCTTTTTGCCGGCAACGTCTTCTTTCGCAAGAGGGTAGTTATTAGAAACACTCTCTATACTGATCTGATGCGCTTCGATATTATTGTCTAGTAGATATTCAGCTAATAGGTTTGCGCGCTTGATAGTATTATACTGCATAAACTCAGGAAGACCAGGCTCCAGATGATCGGTATAAGCTATAAAGTGGAGGTGATAGTCTGGATTACGCTGAAGTAAGTCCACATAGCCATCCATTTTCTTTTTGTTATTGCTCGAAAGCAGGTCATGTCTGTCTTCATAAAGAATGCAATAATCCAAATTTGGAACAGGTGTATTCTTGTCTTCTGCGATTTCGTCAGAGTTGTCGTCTTCCTTTAGTTCAGTATCGACAACTGGACCTTTTTCTGTTTGTTTCTGCTTACTTTGGGATTCTTTAGCCTGGCTCTTCTTAGGTGTTTTAGCTGGCTCTTTTTTGGCTTCTATGGTTTTCTTAGGTTCTTCCTTTTTTGGCTTTTTGACTTCCTTTTCTTTGACTTCTGTCAATTCTAATAAAGGGTTATTAAAATCATCGGGTAAGTCTTCTGCGGTGACTATATCAGCAACTTTTTCTTCAGGCTTAGTGACATCAGCAGTAACAACAGGTTTATCGTCTAGCTTTTCTTTTAGTTTATCCAGGTGTGATTTTCCTCTAGACGCTATGCCATCAAAATAGTCTCTGACATATTCGAGTTGTGCTGTATCACGTGCTGGTACTAATTTGGGATTTTGCATGTAGACTCTGTAGATATCATAGGCGCCCTCACCTGTTTTTCTATCGGAACTCATGACGGCCATCTGCCCATCTTGGTAAGGCTTATAATGCAAATCGTTCCCTGCACTATTGATGGGCATGCCTAGATTAGTCGGTTCTTTTTTGATTCCGAGCATGTTGTAATAATAGATATCATAGCCACCGAAACAATAGGGACGATTAGAACTGTAATAAATAAAATCACCAGAAGTTACCACATACGGACAGCGTTCGTCATATTCTGAATTGACACCTTCTCCAGCATTGATCGGGTCAGACCAGATGCCATTTTCGTAATTGATAGAAAAGATATCGTATCCACCGTAACCGCCTAGATCCCGACTTGCAAAGGTGATAGAGTTTCTATCTTGTATCTGGAAGTCCTCCGCACCATAGACGAGATAGTCTGGTAATTCTATGATATGTTGAGTGTTATTATCATCAAAGGTAGAGACTAAGATTTTGTGCTTTCTTTCTGTATCATTCTTTCTGACGAAGAGCATGCTTAGACCATCAGGGCTAATGTCCATCACATAATCGTCACCATCAGAATTAACACCTACACCAAATTTCTTTTTGGCTATCCACTCACCATTCTTATCCATGATGTAAGAATACACCCTCATATCTTTCATATTACGATTAGAGGTGAAATAATAGATGTTTCCGAAGCGTGGACTCTGTAGCGGAAAGATTTCGTCGTAATAAGTATTTATCTCAGGACCGAAATTCTGGACGTATGCTTCAGCGAGTTGGTCCTGATTAGTTGCACTGTAGATGCAATTCTTAAGTTCGATAAAAGCCTTAGTAGACCTAGGGTCATTATCTCCGATAGACCTAATGTATTCTTTGTAAAAGAAGGCGGCTTCTTCAGGTTCGTTGAGGTGTTGTTTTGTCTGAGCCATTAGAAGAAATAGCTCAGGATCATCGTTGCCTAGTTTTTTTGCCAGGGTAAAATCGTTAATTGCTTTTTTGAGTCGATTGAGTTTGAAGTAACCGAGGCCTCTTTTGGCTAGTACGTCCTTATTAGATGCGACGTCTTCGACGAGATCATAGTTGTTGACAGCGGTTTTTATTCGGCCTTCATTCCAGGCTCTGTCGCCCTTAGCTTCATAATTTTGTGCAAAACAAACGACTAATGGCAGCCATACAATGGCAAGGGTAAAAAGCGCACGTAAATTTTGTGGAAAATCTCTCACTGATAATTAACGTATTAGATTGCCCTCTTAGCGTCGAAGGCCTCTAAATAATCAGCGACCCTTCTTACAAAAGAGCCACCGAGTAGGCCATCTACGACACGATGGTCATAGGAATGAGATAAGAACATCATCTGTCTTACTGCAATGACATCTCCATATTCAGTCTCCATAACAGCTGGCTTTTTCCTGATTGCGCCTAAGGCGAGGATGGCTACTTGAGGCTGATTGATGATAGGTGTGCCCATCACATTACCGAAGGTCCCTACATTAGTCACTGTAAAAGTGCCGCCTTGTACTTCGTCAGGTTTCAGTTTATTTTGTCTGGCTCTGTGAGCTAAATCATTAACTGTCTTAGTGAGGCCAGCTAGGTTAAGATAAGCTGCATTCTTGATAACAGGAACGATGAGGTTACCTGTAGGCAGAGCTGCGGCCATACCAAGATTGATGTTTTTCTTGACATGGATCTTATTATCTGAGGTTGTCACATTGATCATAGGAAAATCCTTAATCGCTTTGATGACGGCTTCCATGATTAGAGGCGTAAAAGTGATCTTCTCGCCATATTTTTCCATGAATGCTCCCTTATTAGCACTTCTCCAGTTCACCAGATTTGTGACATCAGCTTCGACAAAGGAAGTGACGTGAGGAGAGACGCGCTTAGACATGACCATGTGGTCAGCGATAAGTCTTCTCATCCTGTCCATTTCTATGATCTCATCCTCACCACTGGTGGAGAAAGACCTAGCTGGACTGCTCATTGTGGCACTAGTGCCATTATTTGAAGTAGTATGAGTGCTGCTGCTTGCAGCAATTGGCATAGGAGTGATACCTGTGGATCTATTCTCTATATAGCTAAGGATATCACTCTTGGTCAATCTTCCGTCTTTACCTGTACCAGGAATGGCGTCTAGCTCATTTAATACTATGCCTTCATTTTTAGCAATACTCTTCACCAAGGGTGAGTAGAAGCGATCGCTGCCTGTCTTGTGAGCTACAGGCGTCGCAGGAACGACTGATGGCGTGGCAGGCGTTACAATCTTTATAGGCGTCTCAGGCTGCTGGTCAACTTGAGGTTTTTGTTCTTTGGGTGCTTGTTCTGCAACAACAGGATTAGGGTCACTTGGTGATTCCTCTCCTGCTGTCTGGATAATCGCTACGACCTGTCCGATGGGGATGACCTCATCGACTTGGTGCAGGATTTCCACAATAACGCCATCCACAGGAGAAGGAATCTCAGAATCCACCTTGTCGGTTGCTATTTCTAGTATGGTCTCGTCCTCTTCTACCTTATCTCCCACATTCTTAACCCACTTGAGGATGGTTGCTTCCATGATACTTTCGCCCATCTTGGGCATGAGTAGTTCTACTTTGGCCATTAGTTAGTCTTATCTGCTGCAAAAGTAATCGAATTTATGCTTTGGACAGGTCGTATACTATTGATTAACTGAGCTTAAGGATGAATTTTCTAAGTGCATTCATAGCTGCTGTTGCTGTATATTCTATGTTTTTGGCTCGATCTTTCGATAAGGTCAGCTTATAGGTCTGGACATCCTCCTTGGTTCCCCACGCCATCCAGATGGTACCAACGGGCTTATCTGGGAGGCCACCACCTGGACCAGCAATGCCAGAAATAGCAACGCCTAGCGACGTCTGGAATTTATCTAGGACACCAGAGAGCATCTCTATGACGGTTTCTTCGCTCACAGCACCGTGTTCTTGTAGCGTCTGGGCTGAGACATTTAGAAGGGCTTGTTTCGGTTTGTAGTCATAAGCGATGATACTGCCCATATAATAACCAGATGAGCCAGGCACTGTCGTCAATTGGTGTGCTAGATATCCACCAGTACAACTTTCTGCTGTAGACAGGGTCAGACCCCTATCGCACATTAGATTCCGGAGAGCAGTCGATAGATTTATTTTATCAGTTCCATAGACCAGGTCGGGCACTCTAGCGATGATCTGGGTTGTCAATTCATCTACTGTAGATGACAGATCTTCGGAGGATCTGGCAGTTAGCCTGAGTTTGACTTCTCCTAAGCTAGGGAGATAAGACATAGAAATATCCTTAGGAAGGTGGCTCACTATATCTTCTATTTTCTCAGCGATTCTTGTTTCGCCCTGACCTACTGTCTTGATGGTCCTGTGATAAATTCTGTAATTTGTTTTATTGAGTTTGTTGAATTCGGGCATGAAACTGTTAGAGAAGATATCTTTCATTTCATAAGGGACACCAGGCATAGAGAGTAGATACTGTCCATTTTTCTCAAACAGCATACCTGGGGCAGTCCCCAGCTGATTATTGAGGCTCTTAGCAGATCGCGGCATCAGGCACTGTTCATGGTGTGCTTTCAGAAATGGGATGTTCCGAGAGGTGAAGTAACCTTTGATACGAGTGACGAGTTCTTCGTCTAGTTCTAGTTCTGTACCGACGTACTCAGCCAGCGCTTTCTTAGTGATGTCATCCTTAGTAGGCCCCAGGCCTCCAGTCATAACGACTAAGTCAGACTGAGCTAGAGCAAGGTCTAGGGCCTGATGGATAGCGAGTTGCTTGTCAGCTATGGTTATCATTTGGACAACCTCGACGCCAAGTAAGGCTAATTCATTACCAAGCCACGCAGAATTGGTATCCGTGATCTGTCCGATTAATATTTCGTCTCCGATGGTGATTATTGTTCCTTTCACTGATGGTTGTTGTTATAGACCTAAGTATTCTATTTCTCTGAAGTTAAATGATTGTAATCCTTTGTTTGTTTCTATAATTAGCCGGCCGTCCGACTCAATATCTCGGATTGTGCCTGTAAAAGGTGTTTCACCAGATCTGTAACTAGCTGATTCATTGAGTCTGAAGAGCTTAGAAATATACTCCTCTTTGAGATGTTGGTAGTTATAAGAATCATTGAAAAAACGATGGATAACCTGATCAGATAGCGCATGGATGAGCTCCACTAAGGCATAAGATTGCTTGGTTATCATTTTGAGTGAGATGGGATTGGGCAGCTCTGCAGGGAAGCCTTGTTCGTTGACATTGAGCCCTAAACCAAGGATTGTCTCTGAGATATGGCCTGATCTGATTGTATTTTGTATCAATACCCCAGCTAATTTCTTATTCTGGTAATAGATATCATTGGGCCACTTGATTGTCAAGCCAGTTGGGACCAGATCGACTAATAGGTCTGTGATAGCGAGACAGAAAAGAATGCTGATCATGAACTGGTCCGCAGCTTGTATGTTAGTTAACCTTAGGCCATAGGATAGTGTGATATTGTTGGTCTGACCACTATACCATTGTCGACCTATCTGGCCTCTACCTGACAGCTGATTATAGGTATAGAGACAATAGTGGCGATCTGGGTTACCTTGGGAGAACAATGCTGAGACTTCGTCGTTAGTTGAGCGACAAGAGAGTAAGTACTGATAGACTAATGTGGGGCTAGATAGACTCAAGTGTACCACGGGCGTCAAAATGTATTAATTTTGGAAAAAAATGCATCCTCCTTTTGATGAGGAATAGATGTTTTGAGAAAGGATTTCAAATAAGAAACGAGAATTTGCACGAAGAAACGACCTTACAGACACAAAATACCACAGACGAGGCACTTTTAGATCTGATTATAGACAGTATTGAAGACGTCAAAGGCCAGAATATCGTCAAACTGGATCTAAGAGAAATTGATGAAGCCCCAGCGAACTACTTCGTTATCTGTGAAGGTGAATCGACGACTCAGATATCATCGATTGCCCAGCGGATCGAAAAGAGACTCAAAGATGAACTCGGTCTCCGACCGTCCCACATCGAAGGCCGAATGACCTCGACCTGGGTATTAGTAGATTATTTTACCATCGTGGTCCATGTTTTCTATCCAGAAACACGAGAATTCTATGATATTGAAGATTTATGGAGCGATGCTAAAGTGACTGAGTACCAAAATATTTAGATATCGATGAACGAAGAACTGAACTTCTTCCTTTTATCATTAGAGAAAACAAGCAATGAGCGATAAAAAAGACGACAATAAGAAATTCAATCTGAATTCCTACTGGATTTATGGTTTGGTAATATTTCTAATATTGGCGATGAATGTAGTGACTGTCCTCAACGGCAAAACGACAGAGATCGGCGCCGTCGAATTCGAGGATATAGCTCGTAAGGATCACTTAGACAGGGTCAAGGTCATCACCAATACCAATACAGTCAAAGTATTCCTCAAGGATGAGGCACTGATTAACTATCCAGAATTCAAGGAGAACAAATTCAATGTTTCTCAGCCTCACTTCATGTTTAAGTATGGCGACATAGCCACTTTCGATAGACTTGTTGCTGAGCTGAAGGATGATGGGATTGTCATCGATCCGAAATATGATATAGAGACTAATTATTGGGGTCAGGTACTCAGTTGGGTGCTGCCATTTGCAATAATAATTGGACTATGGATTTTCTTCATGAGACGTGTAGGAAATGGGGCCGGAGGTCCAGGTGGTCAGATATTCAACATAGGCAAATCAAAAGCGACTTTATTTGATAACTCTAATAGCAAAGTTAATGTCACTTTTAAGGATGTCGCAGGACTAGAAGAAGCCAAGGAAGAAGTCATGGAAGTCGTCGACTTCCTGCAGAACCCTAAGAAGTATACTTCTCTAGGTGGTAAGATTCCTAAAGGCGTATTACTAGTAGGTCCTCCTGGAACAGGCAAGACCTTATTAGCGAAAGCCGTTGCTGGTGAAGCCGGCGTGCCTTTCTTTTCGATCTCAGGTAGTGACTTCGTCGAAATGTTCGTTGGTGTCGGTGCATCTCGAGTACGTGATTTATTTAAGCAAGCCAGAGAAAAAGCACCTTGTATCGTCTTTATAGATGAGATAGATGCGATAGGCAGAGCGAGAGGCAGAGGCGCGGTTCAGGGAGGTAATGATGAGAGAGAGAATACGCTGAACCAACTCCTCGTAGAGATGGATGGCTTCTCTACAGACAAAGGGGTTATACTCATGGCGGCGACTAACCGACCAGATATACTCGATAATGCCCTGATGAGGCCGGGCAGGTTTGATCGTCAGATAGGCATAGACCGACCAGACCTGAAAGGTCGGGAAGCGATATTCAAAGTACACTTGAAAACAATCAAAACCAACGATACAATCAAGCCAGAGACGCTAGCAGAGATGACTCCGGGTTTTGCTGGAGCCGATATTGCTAATGTTTGTAATGAAGCAGCTCTAGTGGCCGCGAGAAGAAATAAGAAAGCTGTAGAGTTGGATGATTTTAATTATGCACTTGATAGAGTCATCGGTGGCTTAGAGAAAAAGAATAAAATTATTTCACCTAAGGAAAAGGAAATCATTGCTTATCACGAAGCAGGTCATGCAATCTGTGGCTGGTTTCTGAAATATGCCTCGCCCTTAGTCAAAGTCACGATAGTACCTCGTGGTGTCGGTACTTTAGGTTATGCACAATACTTACCTAAGGAAGAATATATTACGAGGACAGAAGCGATGCTAGATCGTATGACGATGACCCTAGGTGGTCGTGCAGCTGAGCGAATTGTATTCGATAAGATTTCGACAGGTGCTCAGAATGACCTTGACCAAGTCACAAAGATGGCCTACTCTATGGTGTCAGTGTTTGGTATGAATACAAAAGTTGGAAATGTTTCCTTCTACGGTATGTCTCAGGACAATTTCAATAAGCCATACTCAGATGATACTGCAACGCTAATAGATAACGAAGTCAGGAATCTTATCGAGAAGCAATATGTCGTTGCTCAGGAGTTACTAAAGGAAAAGAGAAACGAGCTGGACATACTCGCACAGCAATTACTCGATAAGGAGGTCCTACTTAAGTCAGATGTCGAAAGACTCATAGGCAAAAGACCATATCCAGATGTCGATGAGTTCAAGGGAATCTCTTCTCAAGGAAAGAACGACAAGTATGATGACTTATTCGAAGACGAGAAAGAACCAGCAGGAGAGCCAGCGCCATAAGAGTAATGAGGAGACTTAGTTAGGTTAATTGATTCTAGCTATTTCTTCTTTCCCAGTGCAGGACTTCGATGTCACTATGTAGTACTTTATGCACAGGACATTTGTCAGCGATTTCTAGAAGTCTTGCTTTTTGTATTTCATCCAAAGCGCCTTCTATTTCTATGGCTCTATGTATATGGAAACTGCCATTGACTCTTTCTGACCTGAGGTATATTTTAATTTCAGTGACAGACCACTTCTTACGGTTTATGTACATACGTAGTGTCATAGCTGTACAACTCCCAAGTGAGGATAGCAGGAGATCGAATGGTCCAGGTCCTAAGTTTTTTCCACCTAGAGAGATTGGTTCATCTGATATAAAATGATGATCTGGGGTGTAGACATCTGCGGTAAATCCTTCGCCATTGAGAATGACGGAAACAGGAATTTCATTGATGACCGCGTTCACAGAATTGTCGCTTGGGTTGGGATCAAGATATCTTGAAGCCCACGTAGCAATGACCTGTCCAGCATAACTGGAATCTCTCTTATCAGAAAGTAAGTGGTCTGCACCATCCAAGGAAATGAAACTTTTAGGATGGGGTGCTGCCAAGTAAATTTTAGATGCATTATCTATGCTAACAATTCTATCTTGTGGCGCGTGTAAGATTAATAAGGCGACCTCCAATGCGTTTAGGATTTTATTGGGGTTTGCTTGTGCGATGTCTTCGAGGAATTGTCGCTTGACCAAGAAAGGTCGCCCGCCGATATTTACTTCTGCTGCACCACTAGTTTGTATCTCGTCTATTTTATGATCAAACAGGTGTTGCACGTGACCAGGCCCAAAGGGTGCGCCGATCGTGGCGACGGCCCTTACTGAGGAGATTTGCTGAGCAGCAAAGATAACAGCAGCACCACCTAGCGAATGTCCAATCAGCAAAGCAGGGGCTCTATAGTGGTCTTGTAGAAAGGCAGCAGCACTCAAGAGGTCATCTATATTACTCGAGAAATTGCTGTCAGCAAAATCACCTTCACTATGACCTAGGCCAGTAAAATCAAATCTAAGCAGTCCGATACCTTCTTCTGTCAGTGCCTTGGAGATTTGGCGGACAGCAGATAGGCTCTTGCTACAAGTAAAACAATGCGCAAAAAGAGCATAACCTTTAATCGCTCTACTCTTTGGCAGGTCTAGGAAAGCAGATAAGTTTAAGCCCTCTTTATTGGTGAATGATATTTTCATAACTCTAAAAGTGTTAATTCTAAATAAGAACTGACATACCAAAGAAATGTTTCTATCCCATAAGAAAAATGAGATTAAAGTCTTCTTATTTTTAAACCATATAATTAGGTTATTGACAAGAAAACAGCTTACCTAAATATTAATCCGATACCGAAATTGTATTGACCTTCCAGAATAGAATACACCTGCAGCTGCTATGTCTTGGAGCAGTTCTTCTATGCGTTCTTGACATTGTGAATCTATGGGTGAGAAATAAGTGAGATCATAAATTTTTCCAAATTCACTGATTGTAATATTCATAGAAATATTATTTCTAAGCCTTGATTCTTCTGTACGCTTATCGCAAAGAGGCCACAGGGTACTGAAGCGTTCATTTAATTTATTTGTATAGTATGAGGTTACTTCCATATCAGACATCAGGTCTACTAGGCGCTTGTGTGGTTGAGCCGAGCTCTCTACCGATTTCTTAAGTTGGACAGAGAGTTGTGGTTGATTAGCGAGGGTGAGGGTGTCGTAACCGCTAAGAGCGGCTATCACGTACGCGTGCTCTGCAGGAATATAGCTGTAACCAGAGTCGTCGGATATGCTTAAGACGTTCTGTTCTAGGTCCAGTATTTGTACACCAGAGAGGGGCTCGAGGCGCTCGTCAGTGACTTGGATCTGAATCGGGCTATCGGTATCTTTATCTATAACAGTGGAAGACTGTGAGGTTTTGGCCTTTTTACTTGTCGTCTTGTATGCGCGCTTGGCCTCTGTGACTTTTGATTCTTGTACGACCATATCTCTATCTTCTAGTAAGGCCATATTTCCCAATCTGCGGGGATCCATAAGCAGATCATCTGCAGCAAGTTCATTAGTCGCTTCTGACTCTTCTTCTACGGCAGTCGTAGATTTTTCTGCTAAGACAGGAGCAGACTCTTCTTGCGTCGGTACTACAATTTCTTCTATATCAGCCACTTCTACCACAGGGCTTGTTTTCACCATAGGCGATTTTATAGGCGTAGCAATGTTAGGAGGTACTGTTGGTGGGATGACTTCCTTCTTAGCCGTCGATTCTAAATTGGTTGTTTTATTCTTTTTTGTTTCAGCTGCTGTTTCAGCGAAAATCTGTGGTTGTGGCATACTTCTTTTGTCCGTATTCTGTGCATTTGCGATAGAGGCCTTCGTTCCAGAATCATAGGATTGGAGGAGCCAGAACGAGACGGTAAGTAGACTCACGACACAGGCAGCAACGGTCATCCGTGGCCAGAGTTTTCTGGTCTTAGACGTCTTATGTTTGGTTTTTGCTAGTAGGGTGGTGACATCATTCTGATCATGATCCTGGAGTGTGTAGCCTTCGATTGCATCAGCGAGGAATGG
>CALEAC010000093.1 GCA_937944095.1 uncultured Saprospiraceae bacterium | reverse complement strand
CCGACCCATCCCAAAGGCTTTCGAAGTCACTCTTAGGACTGGTGCTGTCTGGTATCTTTTGAATTCATTCCGGTTAACCATTTTTAGAATGCGCTTGACGAGGTCTTCATCATGGCCCATCGCGATAATCTCTTGAGGTCCTTTTCGTTGTTCGATATAGGCCATCAATATCTGGTCTAAGATGTCATAGTCTGGTAAGCTATCAGAATCTTTCTGGTCAGGTCTCAGCTCTGCAGACGGCGGCTTCGTTATAGAATTAACAGGAATTACTTCTCCATCCTTATTGATATAATTAGCCAGTTCATAGACTTTCGTCTTGTATACATCTCCTAGGACAGAAAGTCCACCAGCAAGATCCCCATAGAGGGTCCCATAACCGACGGCCATTTCGCTTTTGTTAGAGGTATTGAGTAAGATATTCCCAAATTTATTGGAGAAGGCCATCAGTAAAGTGCCTCTAACTCTGGCCTGAATATTTTCCTCTGTAACATTGAATGGTAGATTCTCAAAATGGGATTCTAATTCCTTCATGTAACTTTTATACATCCCTACAATAGGAATAATATCATATTTCACGCCTAGATTCTCAGCTAGCTGTTGCGCATCGTTGACAGAATGGTCTGATGAGAATTGTGAGGGCATCATCAGTACTCTAACATTATTACTTCCAAGCGCTCGCGCTGCTAGAACTAGCGTAACTGCGGAATCTATACCGCCAGACAACCCAAGTATGGCCTTCTGGAAACCAAGTTTACCAAAGTAGTCCTGGATCCCGCAGATCAGAGCATCATGTATTTCTAGAATATCGTCTTTGGGTTGCTCAGAACTATTGCCACCCAGCGTAACCTGATCGAGGTCAAAAATCTCCATGGCCTCGACGAAATAGGGTAATTCTCTATGGACCTTGCCATCAGGAGACATAACCACAGATCCGCCATCAAAGATTAATTCTGTCTGAGCGCCTACATTATTGCTATAGAAAATCGGCTTATTATAGCGTGCGACATTCGCTCTAAGCACCTCAAGTCTTTCTTCTGCATGATCATAAGTAAAAGGAGAAGCAGATACATTGATAATAACATCTGGATCTTCCTGAATTAATAGGTCTAATGGACAAACCTTATACAGCGGGTTCTCATTCCCAATATTCCAGATATCCTCACAGACAGTCAGTGCGAATTTTTTTCCCTTATAATCTAAGCACTTAAACTCATGACCTGGCTCGAAGTAGCGATACTCATCGAATACATCGTAGGTCGGCAGCAAGGCCTTATGCTGGACCTGCTTTACTTCTCCGTCAGCAATAAAATACACCGAATTATAGAGATCCTTGCCCTCGACAACTGGATTAACGGACGGTGACCCGATGACCACTGCAATATCATGAGCAAAGCCACATATTTCTTGTATACTATCTTCCGCTCTTTTGATGAAATCCTGAAACTCTAGAAAATCTCGAGGTGGGTAACCACAAGTTGCGAGTTCTCCAAATATGACAATATCAACACCCTGCTCCTTGGCAGTCATGGTGAAAGATCTTATTTTATCCACATTCCCTTCGAAATCACCAATCAAGTAATTAAGTTGAGCTACAGCTATTTTCATCCAAGTACTTTAGAAGACAAAGATAAGTGAGTTCTCAAAGTCAAGTCTAGCTATTTTCTCTATCTTGAGAAATCAATCTTAATACCCATGAATAATTCCTATCGTTTTCTATTAGTTGTACTTTTCGCAATCACTATTTTGGCTTGTGAGCACGCCTCAGTCCAATCAATAGACAAGGAAATAGACAAGGAAATAGACAAACTCTTTCCCTATATGGACAGAGATCTAGAAAGACAGTTTCCTGAAGTTGAAATGCACCTAGACGCCTATAAAAAGGCTAAAGAAGAGGTACAAAGAGATATCCAAAAATTAAGTAAATCCAATAGTGGTTTTGATAAAGAATGGACTATTCAGGGACCTGGTAACTTGGGCGCTAGAATTAATACGGTCGCTGTCGACCCTTTCGACAAAAATATCATCATAGTTGGCTATGCAGGTGGTGGTCTATGGCGAACACAGGACGGCGGTGCGAGCTGGACAGATATCTTTGACGCTGGTATCTATAACAGCATCGCTCACATCACTTTTGATTCTAAAAACCAGAATACAATTTATATCGGGACTGGGGATCCAAATGTGCCAGGCAGAGCATATCTAGGACACGGTGTCTACAAAAGTACTGATGGCGGTGACACTTGGGTGAGTCTAGGACTAACAGAACAGAGTATCATATCCAAAGTGAGGATACATCCCGAGGACTCTCAAATACTCTATGCAGGTAGCATGGGTCTACCCTTTAGTCGCAATGACACTAGAGGGTTATATAGGTCTATGAATGGCGGTCTAGACTGGGAAAAGATATTTTATGTCAGTGATTCTACAGGGGTTACGGATGTGCTGATCAGTCCAGAAGATCCTGATATCCTATTCGTCTCGACCTGGGATAGAGTCAGAAACTATAGAGAAAGCTTACTGACAGGGGTTGGTTCAGGTATCTACCGCAGTACCGACAATGGGGCCAACTGGGCCAAAGCAGAAGGCATACCAGATACAGCACTGTGTCGCACAGGCATAACCATATGTAAGAACCAACCTCATTTCGTCTATGCCATCACAGTAGATACAGAAAGGCATCTGAGTGCCATCTATCGGTCAGATAATAATGGAGAGAGCTTCTCAGAGGTACCTACTGATCAGCTCAGAATAGAAGAGCCGCTGGGCGGCTTTGGGTGGTATTTCGGAAAGATAGAAGTAGACCCTAATGACCCTGACCACATATACGTATTAGGTGTCGACTTATGGGAAACGACTGATGCCGGTCTCACCTGGCAATTAGCGACACCTATATGGTTTTTCTACGACGTACATGCAGACAAACATGACCTCGATATCACAGATGATGGTGCCCTCTATCTAGCAACAGATGGTGGTCTATACCTTGGTCGTGTGGGCTCTGAGGATTGGCAAGACTTAGAGAATATCCCGACGACACAATTCTATAGAGTTGCCTACAATCCACACGAACCTAGCTTGTATTATGGTGGCGCTCAGGATAATGGCACAACTGGTGGTAATGCGAACTTCCTAGACGAATGGCCACGTATCTATGGTGGAGATGGTTTCCAACCTGTCTTCGATCCAGTAGACCCAGATCATTGGTTTGTGGAAACACAGAGAGGTGGTATCAATATGACCATAGATGGCTTCTCTTTTGAGGATGCCACACAAGGTCTAGAAGGGGAAACAAACTGGAACATGCCATATATAATGAGTCATCATACTAATCAAGTTATGTATGCAGGCACCGACCAAGTCTATATATCAAGAGATTCATATCAGCCAGAATGGACCCCTATCTCACCTATACTCACTGAAAGCGGTTTCCAAGGTCAGCTTCCTGCTTCTATCACCACCCTTTCAGAGTCTCCACTAGATCGATTTGTGCTATATGCAGGGACTAACAATGGACAATTATGGGTCACCAGTGACTTTGCAGCAACTTGGCAGAATATCTCAGAAGGTATACCACTAAGAAATATTACCTCAGTATTAGCAAGTCCAACTGCGTTAGAGACGGCGTATGTCACGCTATCAGGCTACTTGGATAATGACTTTACACCCCGTGTATATCGTACAGAAGATCTGGGTAAGACCTGGGTATCCATCACCAGTAACCTCCCTAATATTGCTGTCAATGACATCCTCGTTATACCAAACACAAATGATAGAGTCATCTTCGTTGCAACAGATGGGGGTATCTATGGCACTGTAGACGCAGGTAATAACTGGGAAAGACTAGGGACTAATATGCCTAACATGGTGGTGGCTGACATGGTCTATAATCCAGTAACAGAAGAGTTGGTCGCAGCTACTTTTGGTCGTTCTATTATGAGTTATGAAATAGCTAGCATCCTTGCAATTGAAGTAAATACTGAAGAAAATTCTGCGCTTGTCGCCAATATCTTTCCTAATCCAGGAGCTGACAAGCTGACTATTAGGCTCCAAAAGGTGGCGAACATAGATATTATCCATCTATCTGGTCAGTCAGTTTTGAGCCTCAAAGGTATGATTGGTGATAATGATATTGACATATCAGCACTAGCCACTGGGCCATATATAATCAAGACAGCAACAAAAGAGGGCGTTACGGCTGATCAGTTTATCAAAATTTGATCATTATAGCCAAAAACTTTGGGCCACACTTAAAGTATTAATATTTCCAGATCATGCACTAATAGCCTGACAATCAGCCACTTATGTCGTTATGTAAATGATATACAGAAATTTACATATGTTAAATTTTAATAATACATAGGGGTCGCTGAAGTTTGGAATAATAGTTGGTATAAAACATATGTAATAATTTACTAATGTGTAATTCTCTATATCAACTATACTTAACATGAAAATCTTATATAGTATTCTACTTCTTGCTTGGATTGCCTTTGGCACATATATGCTAAGGAACAAAATATGCCCCCCCAGCACTGCTAAACCCTCTGCCGGCGCAGTAACTGCAGTCGCCAAAGGTGGCTGTGATGTGAGCTTAGCTTTTACAGATGGAGACATGAAAGTCAAATCGACGAGAAATTTCTCTTTCGGCTCGAGCAATCACAAATTCAAATATGAGATACATAAAGACCTTAATACAGTACTAACTCAAGTAGCGGCTTATCTGGATGAAAATCCTGAAAGAGCACTGCTCGTCGAAGGCAATTACTTAGAAGATGAAAAGAACTCAGATTTTGAGAATTTCGACAACCTCGGTCTTGCAAGATCTGCTTTTATCAAATCGAAACTCATTAAAGATTACAACATTGGTGAAGACCAAATCATACAAGGCTCTAAGATGTATACCAAAAATGAGGATGTATGTTATGACTCCAAGGGCATCATCAGAAAAGGTGCAAGCGTGAGCTTCGGTACAAGAAACTAATTCAAATTAACGACAACTATACTTTAATATAAAAATCAACAACGATGTGTACATTGTTACCCTTAGCTCTATTATCAATAGCCGGACTTATAGGATGGTTACTAGGTAATACCAAAATGCTAGACACCACAACATACGATAAGACTATTCAGACTCAAAATCTCCAATTAGCAGAACTTTCTACCAAGCAGCAAGAAAGTATCTCTAAGAATAAGTCTCTGGATGAGCAACTATATACGCTTAGACAAAAACTCGCTACGGCAACGACACCTCAAATAAAAGAGGTCCCTATTGAGATCATCAAAGAAGTCGAAGTGATCAAAGAAGTGCCAGTCGAAGTGATCAAGGAAGTCGAGGTCATCAAAGAAATTCCTGTCGAAGTCATCAGAGAAGTCGAGGTGGTCAAAGAGGTCGAAGTGGCCAAAGAAGTGACAGTAGAAAAGATTGTCGAAGTCATCAAAGAAGTCGAAGTCATCAAAGAAGTGCCAGTCGAAATCATCAAAGAAGTCGAGATTATCAAAGAAATAGAAGTGATCAAGCAAGTGCCTGTCGAGAAGATCAGGGAAGTACAAGTCACCAAAGAGATTACAGTACCAAGAGAGGTCGAAGTCATCAAAGAAGTCGAGGTAGAAATAGAAAAAATCGTCGAGAAGATAGTTGAAAAAGAAGTCATCAAGGAAGTCGAGGTGATTAAAGAGGTGGAGGTAATCAAAGAAGTCGATGTGATTAAGGAAGTAGAGGTAGAAGTAGAAAAAATCGTCGAAAAAGAAGTCATCAAAGAAGTCATCAAAGAAATTCCAGTGGAAGTCATTAAAGAAGTAGAAGTAGAAATAGAAGTCATCAAAGAAGTCCCTGTAGAGATTGTCAAAGAAGTCGAAGTGATTAAGCAAATAGACTTTAATACGCTCAGACAAATGATGGAAAACATGGGTACGATAGAGGTCTCTAAGAGTATTGTCAATGAAACGACTACAAGAATGGATGACCAGATCAAAGAAGTTGGTAGAAGAAGAACTAGCTCAGCTGAATCGATCACACCAGTACCTAAGCCAAGAGTAGCTGCCACACCTGATGATCTGAAAAAGATAGAAGGTGTCGGTCCTAAATTATCACAAATACTTTCTGAGTCAGGTGTCAAGACTTTCTCTGACCTAGCAGGTAAGACTCCAGACGAAATTAGAGCGATACTTGTAACCGCTGGACCTAGATATCAGATGCATAACCCAACCACTTGGCCGCAGCAAGCCGCATTAGCTGCAGATGGCAAGTGGGACGAACTCAAGGCCTTACAAGACAAACTCAATGGTGGTGTGTAAGCACTCACTAATTATGAAATAGCGAATTTCCTACTCGCAAAAAACTGTCCAGCTCATCAGTATTGTTTAAATTCAAAGCATGAAAAAACAACTGATGAAGTTCTGGACAGTTTTTCTTTATATAACCCTAGGGCAGCTATCCCTTATAGCCCAGGTAGAATCTGCCCCGATTATCGAAGAAGGAGAAGGCCCCTACCCTCAGCTCATTATTAGAGGTGCGATACTTATTAATAGCACTGGTGCACCGCCCATCGGCCCAGTTGATATCATTATAGAAAACAACCTTATCACGAGGATAAAAACCGTTGGCTACCCAGGTGTCGCTATCGATAGTAGTAAGCGTCCTGCACTCTTGGCCGGCGGGAAGGAGATACAAGCTGAGGGAAAATATGTCCTACCTGGACTCATAGATATGCATGGTCATATAGGAGGTCGTTCACAAGGTACTTCAGCAGAATATGTATTTAAATTATGGATGGGCCATGGTATCACCACTATTCGAGATCCCTCCTGTGGCAATGGGCTAGACTGGACCTTAGAGCATAAAAAACTCAGTGCAGACAATAAGATTACTGCACCTAGAATATTAGCATATACAGTCTTTGGTCAAGGAAGTGAAGAGCCTATAAGCACCCCAGAACAAGCACGCACTTGGGTCAGAAAAAATGCCAGCGCAGGCGCAGATGGTATCAAGTTCTTTGGTCTTGCTCCAGATCTCTTCCAAGCTGCCTTAGAAGAAAACGGCAAACTAGGTCTTAGGTCCGCTTGTCATCATGCACAATTAGATGTCGGTCGATGGAATGTCCTAAGATCAGCGAATGCTGGACTGACGACAATGGAACACTGGTATGGTTTGCCTGAAGCATTATTCGAGGATAAAACCATACAGGACTACCCAGTAGATTATAATTATCTAAACGAACAACACCGCTTCGAGGAAGCAGGCAGGTTATGGCGCCAAGCTGCAACACCTGGGTCAGACACCTGGACTGCCGCTATGCAGGAACTCTTAGACTTAGACTTCACCATAGATCCGACTTTCAATATCTATGAGGCGAGTAGAGACCTACATCGAGCTAGAAGAGAGGAATGTCATGAGATATATACACTCCCTGATTTATGGCGGTTTTTCTTACCTAGTAAAATATCACATGGTTCTTACTGGCATTTCTGGGGAACTGAACAAGAAGTCGACTGGCGTGAGAACTATCATCTATGGATGCAATTTATCAATGAATACAAGAACAAAGGTGGCCGAGTGACCGCAGGATCTGATTCTGGGTTTATCTATAAGCTATATGGATTCGGGTACATCAGAGAGCTAGAATTACTACGTGAGGCTGGCTTCCACCCGCTGGAAGTCATTAGGGCAGCAACGTTACATGGCGCAGAAGCCCTAGGCTTAGATCACGAAATAGGCAGCATCGAGGTCGGCAAGAAAGCGGATCTGATTATTATCGATGAGAACCCCCTTAAGAATCTCAAAGTACTCTACGGGACAGGTGCCATTAAATTAACTGAGGACAATGAGATAGTTAGAGTAGGTGGCGTCAGATACACAATTAAGGATGGTATAGTATACGACGCAAAAGCGCTACTCGATGACGTCCGTAAGATTGCAGATGAAGCCAAAGCAAAGGAAGATTTTAAGATTAATCAACCTGGTATGGACGAGTTCTTTAGACGTCTAGAAGCCCATGAAGAACCATAATCTATTAGTACCCTAATATCAATAGGTCACCCCTAAATTGTCATGAATCTTGCCCTTGTTAATCTCTATGGCGCGATACATGACTTTGTCCTTCGTATTCTCGACTTCATAATAGGCGTTATCGTGCCATAGTAATGAAGCGATCCATTTTCTGACCTGTTGGATGACATCAGCTGGAAACTCGTCTGGCAGGTTAATATGGCTGGCATTAGACCTAAGGTATCTTCTCATTTCCTGGAGCATAAATGCTTCAAAAATACGATTACTCATAAAGCCCTTGATGGTCTTATGCTCCGCTAATAGTGTTAATCTATTAGCGTGTACATAATCTACTGCGAACTCATATAAGTAGCCTGAGTCAATCAACTTAGTCAGTATCTCGCTCTTCTCAGCAGCCGGGACATAATGTACATCAGGAATGATTCCACCTGACCCAACAATGATTTGTCTGCCGCCCTTAGTAAGCGCCTTCATCTTAGCCGGTACATCGAGCTGCGACGTGATAGAATTGTTATATAAAGCATCTTTATATGGTGCTAACCAATCGTCCTCTTCTGCTGGCCTCTGTAGATGCCTACCGGTTGGTGTATAATACTTCCCTACTGTCAATCTAATATTTGACTCATCACCTAGCTTATAAGATTGTTGCACGAGACCCTTTCCGTAGCTGGGTTTACCGAGGATGACAGCTCTATCCCAATCCTGCATAGCACCTATAAAT
>CALEAC010000092.1 GCA_937944095.1 uncultured Saprospiraceae bacterium | reverse complement strand
TCTTGAGCTTAGAGGAAAAGACTGTAGCCTAGATGGACACCGAGCCCTGTGTGTTTACCTCCGGCATCGATTATAAAGTCTTCACTGATTAGATCTGTAAAAGATCTAGAATGTTCTACTTCGATTGTCCATTGACCATATTTGCCGTAAGGGATGCCCACACCAGCTAGTGCATATCCCATAGCTTGGATTCTATTGTAATTGTGACTGCCGAGGTCTAACGAAGTAGAGGATACATTAAAGTCAAAGATGGCTGACGCTTTTGTATCCAGAGTACCTGAGGTAGCATAAGCAAGACCCGTTCCTAGGCCAAGATAGGGCCTGATTTTCCCATTATGAGAGAGGTCATATGTTCCGACTAGGGGGACCTCTAGATAACTTATTTCCGTAATTGCTTTAGCACCAAAAGGTAGGGCTATACCTAATAGTTCCATATCAATTGACTGCGCGACCTGGAATCCTTTTTTCAGGGATCTCAATCCTGATCTCAAACTGAGCTTGTCATCTAAGGATAGTTCGATATTGATTCCGATAACTGGGTTTGTGATTCCAGTCGGATCGATGATTGTTGTATGCACCTCAGTATTAGAGTGATGGATGCCTACAAAGGGCGTAGCAGAAACCTGTGCAGTTACAACTGATGCGGTTGCTAATAGAGACAGTGTCGCTTGTATTTTCTTCATCTTTTTCATAACTATATAATTAGAGGTGAACTAATCTATGTTTATGAGTAGACGTTAGAATTGAGGGCGAAGTCGTTATCTGTAGGTTAAATCTTTTCCAAAAAAAAAGACCTACTAGTTTATAGCAGGTCCCTACTGTTTTTAGAATGAATTCTAAAAAATAATTTGGCTCTTATATATAATTCTCAGAAGAAAATACCCGTGCTAATTGCAATAGCAGTGCCATCTCTGAAAATGAATTTGGGTTCTATATAGCCATTGCGGTCAGCTATGTCTATCTCTAGAAATGCGCCGATATTGACGCCTATCTGAGTTCCTCCGTTGCCGTCTATAATAGCTAATCCACCTATAGGCGCGAGGTTGACACTGTTGCCGAGGTCTAATAATTTGTAATGTGCATCGAAGTCGATCGACCAGTTGAATACATTATCTAGATGATAGGTGAATGCACCAGAACCTCTCCAGGTATTATCGTGCTCAAAAAATACTCTGGCCTGTGCGCCTAGTATGGTATTATCTAGAATTATCTGGGGTCCGAGACCGAAATGTAACTGACTATGGGCAGTTCCAGCAATACAAAGGATGAAAAAAACTGAAAGTATAGCAGTTTTCATATATATTTTTTAACAATATAAGACGATTTCGGTAATTCACCAATATCTAAATCAATTGGTTTTGATCTTTATCACTGTAAAAAAGATCGCTGCCCATGCACCAAGCAGCGCCAGACCTCCAAGGGGTGTGATCAGGCCGAAGAATTGTGGCAGGTTGATACCCAAGAGATTTTGTGTCGCAAGGAGATACAGACTGCCCGAGAACATCGTAATGCCGGCTAGGAAATAGAGACCGACATAGAATAGGCCTTTGATTCTATATATCCGATAGAGTAGGGCTGTGCAGAATAGCGCGAGGGTATGTATAAAGTGATAGAGTACCCCTGTCTTAAATGCTGACAGAGACTTAGGCTCTAAGCGCTCAGCAAGAAAATGACTGCCGAAGGCCCCTAGAATAACCGCCATTGCACCGAGTGCGGCAGTAATAAGTATCAGTAATTTGAATTTTCCTTGCACTGAGTCTATGCTAATTAATAGCCCAAGCTATTTCTTTTTGACCATTATTTCGAAGAATCCGATTGGTTTCTGAAAAATGTTTGCAACCACTGAAGGCATTTCGAGCAAGTGGTGATGGATGGGCAGCCTCTAGAACGTGATGTCTATTTGTGTCGATTAGGGCCTTTTTACTCTTAGCGAAGTTGCCCCAGAGAAGAAAGATTAGACCTTCTCTCTTGTCAGACAATTTAGTAATAACGGCATCGGTGAATTGTTGCCAACCTATTTTCCGATGTGAGCCAGCCTTTTTGTGTTCGACAGTGAGCATAGCATTGATCAGTAATACACCTTGTTGGCTCCAGCTGGTTAGATCGCCTTGGGATGGCCTCTCGATACCTAAGTCACGTTCTAGCTCCTTATACACATTACGTAAGGAAGGTGGTACGCTTATACCAGTTGGGACGGAAAAGGATAAGCCCATAGCCTCACCAGGCCCATGATAAGGGTCTTGGCCTAATATCACCACTTTGACTTTATCGAAAGGTGTCAGCTCAAAAGCCTTAAAGACCAAGGAAGCAGCTGGGTATATAACTTTTCCATGCTGCTTTTCGGATTGGAGAAAGGCAAGAATTTGATAGAAATAGGACTGCTCGAATTCTTCTGATAGGACTTTTCGCCATACCGGTTCTATGTATACTTTGCTGAAATCCATGTCATGGCTTTACCTTACCACTATGGACTGTGTTGTCGTCTGACCATTCTTAGTGATGCTAATAATCGCAACGCCAGTGAACTGACTATCTAACTGGATAGCTGACTGTACTCGGTCATGTTGTATCTTCTGACCTTTCAGATCATAGACCTCGACGCTATAATCTGAGATGCCCTTAATGTCTATTCGACCATTTGATGGGTTAGGACTTAGTGTAAATCGTTCTTTTATTTCGGACACTGCATCCAAACGACCGCAATCGCTGTTCTTTAAGAATTCGAATGCTGTCGTCAGTATGGCATTCCGATTAGGAAAATCTATGGTATGGCCGACACCAGCTAACAATTCAGTTTGTACACAAGCGTCATTAGCTTCTAGCGCTTGCAATAGAGGTGTATATCGTGTGCCTTGCGCATCATTAGAGCCATGCACTAGGTAGAAAGGTTGGTCTGTCGCATTCTCTATAAGCGCATTGACCTCCCCGATAGTTACAGCTGCACCAATCGGCATGAAGCCTTTGAACTCGTGTGTACGGCGCAGACCGTAAGTGTAAGTTGTCTTACCACCCCATGAAAAGCCCATGATGTATTTTTCGTTAGGATCGACATTATACCAGACAGCGACTGAGTCCATGAGGTCCGACGTGAATGCGGTATCTATTGGGCTATCAATCTGTCCATCTAAGCCACCATCAGGGCACACTAATAATAGGTCATTCGTCTCTGCGAACACAATCAATGTATCTCTCCAAGCCTGTGCATCCCATCGATTTGTATTGAATGGATGTAGACCCAACATGAGCGCTTGGGGTGTGCTAGCATCATAGGAGCTAGGGACATATAACGAGTATTTCTTAGCTGGATCGTTTTGGAATGGATAGGCGCCATCAATTGAATCTTGTGCTAATAGCTTAGCACTACAGAATAATAGACACAAGAGTAGACCGAGTAGATATGATCTCATAGTTGATACATGTTTTATTACTACAAAGATGGCAAGAACTAAGGACTAGAAAGGTCGCCTACTAACATCAATCTGAATTAAATGCGAAATTATATGTTGTTTAATTAGGTGTACAAACCGCAAGTGATGTCAGTTTCTGATTTGTAGAAAGACTTATTTTAAGCTTGCCGAAGATGGTACACTTGGGAAGAAACCTTTGAGATGTAAAATTACAAGTATAAAGCCGTGCCCCTAAAAAATAGATGCTGATAAGGAATGTCTTTGTAGATGCTGTTAGTTTAGAACGACCCACTCTGATGCAAAATGGCGTTCTATGTACACAGCGTTCTTCGTATACAGCCTCCGTAGGCGCTCACGGCTTGCTATTTGTATAAAAATAGAGGATCGTCATGATCGATCCTCCATGTTTATATTAGCAGCATGCGCCACCAGAACAGCAAGGTAGGTCACAACATGCAATCGCAAGTGTGCCAGCTAGGCCGATCATCGCAAATAAGAACTTTCTCATAATTCTAGTTTTTTAAAATGGTTAATAAATATTGTTAAATCGTAATATTACGATAGCTATAGCCAAAAAAATAGCCGTTTCCTCAGCAGCAATTACCACTGGTAAACATGGTTTTGATACTGTCTAGCAACTTTTTGCAATTCTCGGTATCTAGACAATAGCATCTATAAGGACCGTCAGTCTCTCCTTTGAGTAGGCCGGCTTCCTTCATCGCTTTTAGATGTTGGGAAACAGTTGATTGGGATAGAGGTAACTCATCGACGATCTCGCTACAAACACAGCGTCCTTTTTTGATCAATGCCTCTAGTATAGCAATCCGTGCAGGATGTGCCAGTGCCTTGGCCATTAGGGCAAGCTTGTTCTGGTAGTCTGTGAAGAGTTCGGACTTCGTCAATCCCATATCGCAATATTACGATAGAAATTTTGAATAAGCAAGTTTCAAGTATTTGTATAGCGTTTCTCATTATCAACAAGGATGGTATCTAGTAGAATTCTATCCTGAATCTAACTTTAATAGCATATTCTTTAGCCAGAAAGTAATAAAGGTTGATTAGGAGTCGCTTGCAGATTAAGCTTGAATTATTGAGGTAGAAGAGGACAAGAAAAACCGCATCAAGAGATCTCGACACTATTTAGAGAATAGAAAGTTGTATTTTTAGTTTCTTATTAGGCTATGAGTTAGTTTTTATAAAATCATTACTTCCATGAAAAATGTATTCATCTATCTAAGTGTTTGCTTAATAACTGGCTTGCTGGTTGTTTCATGTGAGGAAGGTGTACAGGGTTGTATTAAAACTGCATGGTTTGCTGATGTGGATGGTGATGGACTAGGTGACCCTAATGTGAGTGAGCAAGCTTGTGATCAGCCAGAAGGCTATGTCAGTAATGGCGATGATGCTGATGATACTTGTATAGGAACTGTTGATGTCTGTGGTGTCTGTAATGGAATGGGGGAAACCACTTGGTACGAGGATGCTGATGGAAACGGGCTCGGAGATGCTACAGTCTTTATCATTGCGTGTGACCAACCAGAAGGTTATGTCGCTAATAGTGATGAGATGAGTGGTTCAGGATTACATCCTGCCTTTGCAGCCTTTGATACGAATAATTATACTATCTACCTCGATGAGGATATGGTTGTTATAGAATCTAATGGTTGGCCTAATCACACTTCTCCATATTGGTCTAACACGACTGCTCGATCTGCTTCTGGACCCATGGGGGGGACACTGACGACACCAGCAGCGGCTGAGAATCATCCACTCTTTGTCGAACCGACGGCGACTTCTCACGAAATGATGGCACCAGGTAATATCGATGATTTCAATGGCGCATACGTGCTTACTGTACCTATCGATCCACAATTAGCATCTACATCTACCTCTACGGGCTTAGGTCCGATAGGAATGGCTGTCAGTGGCTCTATGATCTATAATGATGAAGAAGGTCCTAATGTACCTCTGGACAACGCAGTGCCTTCACTTGATTATACAGCAGCACATACAGGACCTCAGAGTTATCACTATCACTTAGAACCCAAAGCCTGGTCAGACGACGACGATAAGCTGATCGGAATCATAGCTGATGGCTTTTTCTTATATGGCCGAAAGTGTGCAAGTACTGGAGGTTACCCTATGGACTTAGATGAATCTGGTGGACATACCTCTCCGACACAGCACAATGAAGATGGAGAGTATCATTACCACATACAGAATGAACTCTATCTGAACGAATATTACATTCTTTTCCCCGGGGACTATCAGGGCACACCTAATGCCATACGATAGATCGCGAATCATCACTCCAGCGTGTTGTTAGACACACAATATTGCTCTAATGTATTTTGGGGAATATTATTGATACTACTGAGTCGTTGTGGTTCCCCTAACAGCAATCCTGATAGCCTAACGGTTGATCAACCAGTGCAACTTGTTGTCTTAGAAGATTCTATTAGTCTGAATCAAAAACAGGGACAGGTTTATTATCATGGCAAACCGTTCAGTGGCCGTTCTGAATCTTATTACCCTAACGGTCAGTTAGCAAGTGCTACTGATTATGAGTCTGGCAAAAAGAATGGGCAATATATGAAGTGGTTTCAGGACGGAACGAAGAGCTATGAAGCAAACTATTCTGCTGGAAGGCCAGATGGCCTCATTACCTCTTGGTGGCGCAATGGCCAACTCAGATCTGAATCCAATGTAACAGCAGGTGTTCCCCATGGAGTCCAAAAACAATGGTACAAAAGCGGCGCTATATTCAAGATAATGAACCTCGTCGATGGAAAAGAAGAGGGCCTGCAGCAGTCATGGCGAGAGAATGGAAAACTATATAATAATTACGAAGCTAGAAACGGTCGGATCTTCGGACTCAAACGGGCAGCGCTTTGCTTTCAATTAGATGACGAAGTCGTGCAGAATGATCAGAAGTAGTTTTGTCATATTAATATTAATTATAATGTGTTCATGCCGGTCTAGCGACGAGAAACAAAGTCGAGTGGATCGACTCCCTTACTATAATGAGGCGACTTTTACACCACTCTGGCTAGCTGATACGGACACGCGATTAGATACCCTCCATCAGATCTTTCCATTCCAGCTCTATAATCAAGATGGGGATACAATTACAGAAAAGACCTTTACAGGGAAAGTTTATGTGGCGGATTTTTTCTTTACTACTTGCCCTGGTATCTGTCCCAAAATGACTGCCAATATGGGTTTGCTGCAACAAGAATTCTTAGATAATGATGAGCTGCTTTTGTTATCACATTCTGTCACGCCTAGATATGATTCTGTAGACATACTGAAACAATACGCAGAAAGCAAAGGTGTCATTTCAGATAAGTGGCATCTCGTTACTGGAGAGCAGCAAGAAATTTATACTTTAGGTAGAAAGGCTTACTTTGTAGAAGAAGACTTAGGAATAGAAAAGGATATAGATGAGTTTCTTCATACCGAAAACTTTGTATTAGTGGATAAGAATAGACACATCAGAGGGATCTATAATGGTCTTAATAGAACCTCACTGAAGCAATTAATCGCCGACGTAAAGTTACTTTTACAACAGAGGTAAGTTACTCTACTATCAATAGAGCAACCTGCATTTAATTAGGTGGGATGGACTTGCTGACTTAGATTTTCATCAGAAGATATTAGCTCTCATGAATTTGTCCAAGGTGTTTTATTGAGCAAACTCAGCTGTTTGCATGAAAGAACTAGAGCAAGAAATAGCATAAAGCAGGTTGTTTTTTAATTACAACAAGTTTTAGATTAGTATACTTTAGGTATACGCAGATCATGGCACTGTTATCCAACTTTAGGCCATTAGACTTTTTAGGAAGTTAGTGTAAGTCTATATAGTAGTTCTGTCTTAAATCTTTTTGGGGTCTCTAGTGTTAATAGTGGAGATGAATAGAGATGAACTAATACAGCATATACGGCCGAGGTTGGTACTTGATATTACCGATGCTAAGCCTCTGGAAGCATTCCAGAATGAGACCTTGAGGCCAATTCTGAAATTGCAGAACGAAGTGACTCAGGCGCTAATGAGGAACCACAAAAACTATAAGCCTGAGCTACTGTCATTCGACACCAGGCAACAGTATGAAACTTATCTGTCTAAGTATATCCAAACAAATATTGATTTCAAGAATCAATTAATCGGTGTCATTGTCGGCCTTTTTACTACAAAAGAAATGTTGCAATATAAGTCGCAGGCTAAAGAACTGAATAGACGTATAGTGCAAATGCAGCTTAAGAGATATGTCGATACGGCTTTTCCAGAGCCATCTATTGATAGTTAGTGATAGGTGGCTGGTAGTAAGTTCAGTTTGGCAATTGTCTTATTAGTTGGACGTGACTGTCAGTTAGGATAGTTGTCCCGATTAGGTCTGGTCCCCTGTTTTTTTTGACTAACTCTTAGGCATAGCTGTATCTTTGTGCCTTAGGCAATCATTGACTAACTGTTGTTACTAAGTGTCCTATAGTGATGATTTACCTTTTTGATATTAAGGCATTTTTAATTTTTTAAGCATATGTTTCAGAAAGCGATAGCTAGAGCAAAGGGATCGATTTTCCCCATCATCAGAACACACTATAAGAATGGCCAGTATGCGAATATGCGTAGTGTGGCGGGTACTGGATTTTTCATAGATGATCAGGGTCATTTTGTATCTGCCTTACATGTGGTCTCTGGCGCACCAGAAGAATTTCGTTATGGGCATTTGCATAATATACCTCATGCATCGTTTTCGGGGATCTCACCTGAGGAAATCACGATTATAGGAAAGGATGATCAGAGGGACTTGGTCGTCGGTAAATTAAGTGAGAGATTATTGCCACCATTAGAGCTTGTAGCCGTGGATCCAGCTCTTGGCAGTTCTATTGTTATCGGAGGGTACCCCTTTCCACGTATCAAGAAAGTGGGGGAGATGTTTGTGTTTAAGTCCGTGAGACAATTCTGGCAACCAACGATGATTATGGATTATTTGAGCATGAGCTTATTAACTAAGTATCCATATAATGGCTTTTTAGTATCAGCACGAACGATTCCGGGCATGAGTGGTGGTCCGGTGCTAGATGTAGAAGGCCGTGTGGTAGGCTTATGTACAGCATCAATGTCTCGTATGAGTGGCAAGGACTTGCCGCACCATAATGGTATCTGCCTAAGTGCTGCTGAATTAAATATCGGTATTGCTGAGATATTTAGAGCAGCTGGGATTGTTAGCTAGCTTAGTTTTTCTAACTTAGTTTTGACCGTAAGACCTTTTAGTCCTACCTTGATTACTACGAGGAATAGTTTTATGACAGTACAAGAAACACATAAAGCACTTAGTGCCCATCAAAAGAAATCTGGCAAGCCTTTTCTCAATAAAATTCGTGAGTTTGAAGAGGTCACCAAGGGCAACTTCAGCTCGTTTGTAGATGACGGTGCACAGTCCTATGACGTCAGCATGTCTGTTGATGTCAAAACCAAAAAGCTAAAATCGCTTACTTGTGATTGTCAGTCTAGAGCAAAAATGTGTGGGCATAAAGTCGCTGTGCTGGAAGCCTTTGTCAAAGGTCAGTTAGCCAAAGAATCCTTTACGACACGTCGGATAGTTGCCAATAAGCTGACCAAAGGTGAGAAGTTGCTTAGTCAAATAGAAGATGATGAGAAAATACTTGCTTGGTTGGCAAAAAAACTAGATCAAGATGAAGTGCTTAGGCTTTCTCTAGAGAATGATCTCTTAGGACCGCCAGAAAAGCTTGTGACAGCTCAGTTTCTCATGGATCGTTATGATGAATCTAAAAAGGCTGTACTAGGCAGACGAAAGTATTCTAGCACACAAGAGATTACTCAGGTTTTGAAATTGATGAAGCCACACTTAAGCGGTGGGCTCACTTTTGCGTTCAATAATATCAAGAATAAAGACTCACTTAAGTTAGTCGGAGGCATTCTGGAAGTCTTCTTGCTAATGCACTATTTGACCGATAAGCCGACCAGCCGTGTTGGGACTTTTTTCAAAAAACTACTAGCAGAAAATGTCAAGTATCTACCTGCCGACAAAGAAGCATTGTATGAATTTCTACGTAAGATAGCTCAGGTTCCATATCAAGAAGCGCCAGCTTTCGACCTTTTTCATCTGTTGCTAGAGCATTCTGGAGATAGGTTAGACAAAGACGAATTTGCCACCCTCTTGACGATGCTAATTCGATCCAGGAATATCGATTACCAACCAGAATCAGTTACGCTCAAGTATCTAGCGCTAGCAGAAAAATATGAGGTATTAGAATCGTGTTCTGATCAGTTGCCTCCCTTGATTTATAAAAACAAATACAATATGAAATTGCTAGAGATGCATATGGCGGCTGGCAATTACACCTATGTCATAGAATGCTGTAAGAAAATTATTGCTCGGTATACCCCTCAGTATCAGTTGCCTTACTATCATATGCTGTTATCAGCCGCAGAAGCCTTAGGTGACCAAGATGTTATCTTTCTTGTATTCATGAGTATGTTTAATTCGTTTCCATCGATAGAAATATTAAATCGTATTATCGAATTAGAACCTACGCCTGCTCAGAAATTGAGACTAGATAAGCTCATCGAGTCTAACAAGATTAACTCTGGGTATTCTTATTACGAGGACTTTATCGAAATCAAGTTTGCCTACTGGTATCGTTATGAGCAGTACGCCAAGATAATTTCTAAGATTATGAATGCTGTGACTCTAAGACAAGCTTTTGTCTACCACGAAGCCTTATGGGGTCATGATTATTTAGGATACCTGAAGGCGATTAGAAAAGCTCATAATAAGGATGGCTATAAGATTGCGTTCTCCTTTATGGTAGAGCTAGAGAATAGGGTAATTGATTCTATCCACGCTAGTGGTGGAGAGGCATTCTTGGCTGGTGATCCAGCTCTAGAGCGTATCCTGAAAAGAATGAATATCGAAGTGGGTGATAGATCCTGATCCTGATTAGTGGTAGTATAAGCTATATTGGTGCTTAAGAGACTGACAGTATAACTGGTCTACTGGCTAAGCTTAGCCCCGAACTTATTGGCCTAAGACTGTATCCCTAGTGAGTTATCCCTATCTTTGGTCCCGTATGGAAGAGCGCAGACCTGTAACAGATTGGATTCCGATAACTAAGAAAGAACTAGAGTATCGTGACTGGGAACAGCCGGATGTGATCTTAGTGTCTGGGGATGCCTATGTCGATCATCCTGCCTTCGGAACAGCAGTTGTCGGTCGGATACTAGAGGATATGGGACTCCACGTCGTTATCGTCGCTCAACCCAACTGGCAAGATGACCTGAGAGACTTCAAGAAATTTGGCCCACCTAAGTTGTTCTTTGGTGTCGGTTCTGGCTGTATGGATTCTATGGTGAATCACTATACAGCTAATAAGAGAAGACGGTCTACTGATGCCTATACTCCAGGAGGTGTAGCTGGCTTCCGACCAGACTATAGTACTAAGGTCTATACTCAGATTCTCAAGAAATTATATCCCGAAGTGCCAGTCTTAATCGGTGGTATCGAAGCGTCCTTACGACGAGTCACGCATTATGATTATTGGGCAGATGAACTATTTCCGAATATACTCTCACAAAGTGGCGCCGATCTCTTGGTCTATGGTATGGGCGAAATGCCGCTGCGAGAAATTGTTGCTCAGTTAAGGGCTGGCCGCTCTTTTGAGGAAATGAGAGATATCCCTCAGACGGCCTACCTGCACCCACGTAAGGCAGACTTACCAGTGCCCACAGCTGGATGGGTAGACCTCAAATTGAGTTCACATGAGAGATGCCAACGAAATAAGGTGGCGTTCGCGGCTAACTTCAAGCATGTCGAGCAAGAATCTAATAAGGTCAATGCACGTCGCCTGATCCAAGGGGTCGCAGATCACAATTTGGTGATCAACCCACCATATCCGCCTATGACTGAGGTGGAGATCGATCGATCATTTGACCTGCCATATACTAGGATGCCCCATCCGAAGTATAATAAGAGAGGTAGCATCCCAGCCTATGAGATGATTAAGTTCTCGATAAACATGCACAGAGGGTGCTTCGGTGGTTGCAGCTTCTGTACTATCTCTGCGCATCAAGGAAAATTTGTTTCTAGTCGGTCCGAAACCTCCATTATGAAGGAGGTAGAGCAGGTAACCTCTATGCCAGACTACAAAGGTTACATCAGTGATCTAGGTGGGCCTTCAGCTAATATGTATAAGATGAAAGGCAAGGTTCAATCAATCTGTGATCGTTGTGTTGCACCTTCCTGTATACACCCTGTCATCTGTAGCAATCTAGATACCAGCCATAAGCCCTTAACTAAGATCTATCAGAAAGTGGACGCGCATCCTAAGGTCAAAAAAGCCTTTGTCAGTAGTGGTATTCGCTATGACTTACTCGTAGATGATTACAATAAGAATAATGACGACAGTCTAGAAGAATACATGGATCAGTTGGTCAGTAGACATGTCTGTGGTCGGCTCAAGGTCGCGCCGGAACATACCTCTGACTCTACGCTGAAAGTAATGCGGAAACCATCCTTTAAGCACTTTCACAAATTCAAACAGCGGTTTGATCATTACAACAAAAAGCATGGTCTGAATCAGCCGCTGATTCCTTACTTCATCTCTTCTCATCCTGGTAGTACAGAAGAGGAGATGGCTAACCTGGCTGCTGAGACGAAGGAGTTAGGATTTCGCTTAGAGCAAGTTCAGGACTTCACACCGACGCCGATGACCGTTGCGACGATTATCTATTATACAGGTGTACATCCTTACACACAAAAGCCGGTATATACCGCTCGTACTGAAAAGCAAAAGCGGAATCAACATTTGTTCTTCTTCTGGTATAAACGCGAAAATTATCGTGTTATCAGAGACAAACTAACGAATATGGACCGTGGGGATCTGGCTGAAAAGTTACTCAACGACAAGAAAAAGAGCCAGAAACGCGAGATCATCAAGGCCCGAGCTAAGACCAGCAAGGGTAAAAAGCGCTAAAACTGTCGTATTATACATCAAAAGGGCTGTTGTAACCACTTTTTTGTGAATAAGTAGGAATTTCAAGTGACAAAAGTTATAATTCTGCGTTATATATTTGTATTTAAATACGTATTTAACTGATACAGAATATATTATGAAGCATTCCAACAAGAAGAACTCTGACGAATTAGCTGCTTTGGTCAGATTACATCAAGACCATAGAAGGTTTCACAAGTTTCTGGACAAACTCAGTGCTCGGAGCAATGATGTCGCAGAATTAGACCTAATTATAGAATTACGCCATTATAATATCGAGTGCCTCAATACTTACAGTGGCCTTATCGCACGAACTGATGTCAAGCTGAATCCCTTAGATT
>CALEAC010000091.1 GCA_937944095.1 uncultured Saprospiraceae bacterium | reverse complement strand
CAACTTAAATACAGCATTGCCATCTCTAGATTCTGGTGAGATTGCATTAGGCGCATATATGGGTCTGACGATGATGGTTCTCACTGTAACTTGGTCTGTGGAGATACAACCATTTTCGTCTGTGATGGTGACCGTATAGGTAGTTGTTCCTGGAGAGACCACGATAGGATCTGGACAGTCTACTAGATCAGAATCGACGCAGTCGAGCCCTTCTTCCGGATCCCAAGCATAAGTGACATTGGCTCCAGGGGGCATGACAGTAGCATTAAGCGTGTCCTGGAAACCGAGATCTATTTCGAGGTTGGCACCTGCATCAACTAAGACAACATCTGGTTCTGTGATGATGATCGTTTTAGTGGTATCACAACCTTTGATATCTTGTACGGTAAGGTCATATTCTCCAGGACCTAACTGGTCGAAAAATGGATTGGACTGGAAGTCACCGTCATTGATACTATATAAATACTCCGGTGAGCCAGCGACGCCACTTGCTTCGATGAACCCTGCTGTTTCTCCTGGACATACGATTTCAGAAAACTCTAATTCCAAATCTAGCGTAGATATCGTATCTGAACAGCAAGGTTCTACATAGATATCTATAATCCTATTCACTAGGCAACCTCTTGCGCTCTCTACAGTGAGCAGCACTGACTTAGGGCCGAATGATTCATAGATGACTCGATGCGGCCCACGTCCAAACTCTGTGGGAGGTTCGGCACGGACGCCAAAATTCCAGGCCCAACTAACGATCGGATCACCTGTCAGCTCATTAGACAAGTCTGTATATTCTACTATTTTATCACATGCTATAACATCCCCTAGCACTTCTGGATTGAAATCAGGCTTTGGCCCAAGAAAAGTGCCTGTGCCGCCGAACTCGATGCTGAACCCCTTGCCTGAATTATCATAATTATTCACAACCAAGGCATAGGATTTATTCGCTTCCATTTGTATAGCAGCTACGAAATTGTCATCATCACCCTGACCACCCTGACAGATAGATCCTAGACAGCCTGGGTCCTCTTCTATATCCGTCGAGGCTAAGGCTAGACCAGTCGGCCCGGTACATGGCAAGTAAGAATTAAAAGGACTACCAGAGCAGCCACCGCTCGCCATGCATCTTATCATTTCCTTGTCACTGCAATCATCTATGCCATTAGGTAATTCGAAAACGGCAAAATCCAGATCATCACCAGATACACCAGGCACCCAATTATTAGGTGTCAAGGTAAACGATAAACTACCAGCTGTCTCGCAAGTCCACTTATACCAGACTGATTGCGATTCTGCGGAAAGGCATCTGTCTCTAAATTCTGAGAGTTCTGAGGTGTCGTCTCCAGCCGTACTCAATCTATCTACGAAAAAGGGATCTTCTGAGCACAAGACCACTGCTTTGTCACAATCTGATTCTGGGGAAGGTGGCGCGATGAATTCATCTATACATAACTGGAAGGTTCCCTGAAAAATATCTTGGGTTTCCACATATAGATAATAGGTCTCTCCAAGTGTCAATCCCGACACAGTCATTTCTACATTATCTAAGTTTCCTGGCCCACATAAGATGTAATCGAGCCCAGAGGTACAGCTTCCAGAATAAAGTATCACCTTAGGACCTCCGGCTGTACCAAAAGGTAGCGAGGCATTGACCTCGATAAGTACTGCTGGTAAAGCAGGTCTGAAACGAAACCACACCCCATTATCAAAACTCATACCGATGCACTGTGCCGCAGCTTGGGCATTAGAAGGGTCAGGTGTAGCACCGACATTATTGAAAGCCATTTCTGCGGAACAATAATTATCAACCGACGGAATGAAAATCGCATCTAGGCAATCATCATTAGATGGCTGACCCTGAGCTAAGGCTAAGAATGTAAGAGACAAGATGATAATGAGAATGCTTTTCATGGCGTTATCAAGTGTATTGTTTCAGGATAATGGTTACTCGATGTCAGTCTTAATATAATATGCCTATAGAACTGAAAGTGTTGCCTGCAAATTTGGCTATTAATTCTTTAGGTGACAATTTTAGGAGTAATTTAAACTATTTGTCACCTTCTGCCGACTATTTTCTCGATAAAGCATGCTATACCTCGTACCAACACCTATAGGAAACCTGGAGGATATGACCTTCAGAGCAGTCAGGATACTACAAGAAGTAGCTGTCATCCTAGCTGAGGATACACGCGTCTCTGGTAAGCTACTGAAGCATTATGAGATTGCGACCTCTATGGAGTCCTTCCATGCGCATAATGAGCATCATCGATTAGAGAGTGTGATCGATCGCTTGCAGGCTGGTCAGGATATGGCACTTATCAGTGATGCTGGTACCCCTGGCATCTCAGATCCTGGATTCTTGCTGGTCAGAGCTGCCATCAAGCAGGGTATAGAACTGACTTGCCTGCCCGGCGCCTCAGCGATATTGCCAGCCGTCGTTATGTCAGGCTTGCCCTGTGATAAGTTCTACTACGAAGGCTTCTTACCCCAGAAGAAGGGGAAGCAGACAAGAATAGAATATCTGCTGACCTTGCAGTCGCCATTCGTCTTATATGAATCGCCACATCGTGTGCTGAAAACCTTGCAAAAAATAGTTGAGCTCGGTGGCAAGAATAGAACGGTCAGTGTCGCTAGGGAAATTTCTAAGTTACATGAAGAGAACATCAGAGGCTCGATAGAGGAGGTGATTATTGAGTTAGAAACTAGAACTGCGATAAAGGGGGAGATTGTGATAGTGGTGGATGGTATGGA
>CALEAC010000090.1 GCA_937944095.1 uncultured Saprospiraceae bacterium | reverse complement strand
GGTATTCAATAAACTCGACTTATACCGCACCAAATATTTCGATGAACTACTAGACGAGGACACCAAGAAAGACATCTTAGATGAAACTCAAAAAAGATTATTGAACACTTATGACAAGAACAACATCTTCGTCTCGGCAGTCAAGAAGGAAAACATCATGGAGTTCCGTGCCGAACTAGAAAAAATGGTTAAGAAACAATATGAGATCAGATACCCCTATCAGGTCAAGACTTGGTAATTAGTTCTGTATCTATCCTCGCCGTTGCTGAGGCAACGGTTCGTAAGCTTCTCAAAATAGATTCTGATTACCTGAGAATTAGTTTTCCATTTCCAGTTTCTACTCGCCGTTGCTGAGGCAACGGTTCGTAAGCTTCTTAAGCTAGATTCTGATTAACTGAGTATTAGTTTTCCATTTGCAGATGCTCCATGCCGTTGTTGATACAACGGTTCGTAATCTTCAAAGGTCCATTTAGGACCTTTGATTCCGCCTGTGGCGGAACCGATTACTCAGGTTCAAAACCCAGGATGATATTGAATTGGCCGAAGCCTTCGAAGCCTGCGGCGTTAGGGTTTTTATCAAATCCCCATCCGTAATCGAAGCCTAACAACCCAAACATCGGTAGAAACACTCTCACTCCAAAACCTGCAGAACGATTGACATCGAAAGGGTTGAAGTCATCTAGACTACCCCATGAGTTACCGCCTTGTAAGAAACTGTGCACGTATATCGCTGAATTAGGATTAGTAGATAATGGATATCTCAACTCTAAGGTCATCTTATCATAGATGGCCGCACCCCCTCTATTGTTCTCAGGAAGGTCATCTGTACTATAGCCTCTTAATGAAATGATATCCTTGCCAGTAATTCCGACACTTTGATTATTGAGACCATCACCACCAAGTTCGAATCGCTCGAATGGTGAGATACCTATATCACTATTATAAGATCCTAAGAATCCCATTTTGATATTGGTCGCTATAACAAACTTATCGAAGATATTAAAGTACCATTCGGCATTAAATCTATACTTATGGTATTCTAAGAAGTTGAATTTCTTTGCTGACAACGCTTCTTGAAATGCAAATTCAATATTCTCATCCGTAAGTGGTGCGCCAGATCCTCGTTCTAAGATCAACTCTTCTACGATATCGGCTCGTTCGGCTTCTGATAATTCGAAAGTATTATCTTTCCTAAATAAGGAATAAGGAGGTGTCACCTGCGCCGAGAATGAAACTCGTGATCCTCTCCTTGGATATATCGGATCAGCCACTGAACTTCTCGTCAGCGTCACATTCATATTGAAGTTCTTGAAATTTCCAGAAGAGACCCGCCTACCATCTACTTCGAATCTTCCAAAGTTATAATTGTCCATACTGATCAACTCTGTAGACAAAGTCGCATTAACAGAAAAGAAATCATCAGGCCACTTTAGTTGCGTTCCTATGCCCACAAATGGTCTATGAATCTTAAGTTTTCCATTGCTTAGAATTGTCTGATCAAAAGTCGTATTGACATATCCTACAGTAAATGAGGTCGGCTTCTTACCACCTAACCATGGATCGGTAAAGGAGAAATTAAATGACCTGAAAAATCGACTATTCGACTGACCTCTAATTGATAATTTCTGACCATCTCCCTGTGGCAATGGACTCCACTTAGATAAGTCTCTCGCATTCTTAAGCGAAAAATTATTGAAGGTCATACCAAGCGTGCCTATCAGACCATTACTTCGTCCTCCATATCCTGCTGATAATTCCAACTGATCGGATGGTCTTTCCTCTAGACCATAATTGATGTCCACCGTACCATTCTGTTGGTTAGGCATCGGTTGGATATCCATGTTTTCAGGATTGAAGTAGCCTAGATTCATCAGTGACCGCTGAGATCTGATGATATCCGAACGACTAAATTTATTGCCTGGCTTAGTTCTTAGTTCTCTTCGGACCACATCCTCGTGAGTCCTGTCATTGCCCTTGATCGTAATATTCTCGATGATCGCTTGTGGACCCTCATAGATTTGCATCTCTATATCTATCCCATGATCATTAACAGCCACTTCGACTGGATCAACATTGAAGAACAAATAGCCATCATCTAAGTACAGAGATGAGACATCTCGACCATCCATACTGAAAGACAATTGTTTCTGCAAGATTTCAGGATTATAGACATCGCCTGGATTGATACCGAGCACTCTAGATAATTGGTCATCATCGTACTTAGAATTCCCTTTCCACCTAATATCTCCGAATCTGTATTGTTCCCCTTCTTCTATTGTAAGGTATAATTGCAGATTGCCATCTACTCGTCGAGCAACCGAATCTTTGACGATGGTCGCATCTCTATAGCCATGCTTGTTATAGAAATCTATCAGACTGCGCTTGTCCTCTTTGTAACTATCAGCTACCCACTTAGAACTTTTGAATACAGTTCCTATCTGCTTAGTGTTCTTCAGTTTACGCTTCAGCTTGGCATCAGTAAATCTTGTATTACCTAGTATCAGAATATCACTAATCTTAACTCTTTCTTTCTTATCTATGTGAAAGACCAATCGAACTGAATTATCCTTTAGTTCATCGACGACTTCTTCTATATTAATCTCAGCGTCTAAGAATCCTTTCTCGACATAGAACTCCTTTAGTTTGGTTTTAGTGAGACTCTTGAGGTCCTGAGTCACTATCGATCCCTTGATTAGGGTCCTGTCTATAATCTCAACCAAATCAGCATGCTTAGTCTTCTTTTCTCCTTTTATGCTGAATCTAGACAACAGGGGTCTTTCTTTGAGCACGATGTCTAGATAGATAAGTCCATCCTCCTCTTTTTGCTTTATAATCTGCACATCTTCGAAGAGCTTGAGTCGCATCAGGGCTTTGATGGCTTTTGAAATGGCATCACCTGGAATTATAATCTCTTTTCCTTCCCTGAGACCAGCGATTGACTTAATCGCATTCCTGTCCCTATTTTCGGCACCGATGATATTAATCTCGGCGATATTATAAGTAGTCTTAGTACTATAATCATATAAGGGCAATATTTCTTGTGCACTAAGGCTGCTGTAGAAGCAACCGAATGCAATGACGGAAAGGAACGCCAGGCTTTTTATAATAAATGGATTTCTGATAGCTATACTTATTGTTGCTGCAAAATTATACTTCTTATCGAGAGTGAGTGAGATCGAAAGTCAGATAAAACTAAGTCCATCTTACAAATCGATCTATGGTTTAACGAATTTTTAATGAGAGATCATATAAGTTGATCCGAGGTCTTGCCGAATCTTCTCTCTCTATTCTGATAATCTAGGATTGCTTCTAGTAGATGTTGTTTCTTGAATTCTGGCCAGAAGATATCCGTAAAATAAAATTCCGTATATGCAATCTGCCACAGTAGATAATTGCTGACTCGGTGCTCTCCACTTGTTCTAATAAGTAATTCTGGATCTGGGATATTATGTGTTGTCAGATGAGCTGATATAAGCTCTGAATTGATATCCTCAGTTGCTATTGTCCCGTCAGAGACTTTAGTCGATATCACCTTAATCGCTTCTGTCAGCTCCCATCTAGAGCTATAATTAAGCGCTAAGGTCAGTGTCATCCGCTTATTATCCTTGGTCATTTCGATACCTGAGATTAATGCATCATGCGTCTTCTTGGGTAATTGGTTCAGATCCCCGATAGCATTCAGCCTAATATCGTTTTTCATTAAGGTTTTAATCTCATTTTTAACCGTTTCTACGAGCAGATGCATCAGAGCGGTGACTTCGAGAGCTGGTCTGCCCCAGTTCTCAGTAGAAAAAGCATAGAGTGTGAGGTATTCTATGCCTGTCTCTGCTGCACATTCTGTTATCTCCCTAACCGCTTGTACACCATTCTTATGCCCAAAGATTCTCGGTTTGCCGTGCTTCTTAGCCCATCTACCATTGCCATCCATAATCACAGCAATGTGTCTAGGTAAGCTAGTATGGTCTATTTCTTCTAAGAATGTGGACATCAGATGTGTTATAACTTGAAGCTGATTACTCTAAAAATCCTCTAAATTTAATACATTACCGATATAAGGATGTCTTTGGACTAACAATGCGACTATCATGAAAGGAATAATGAAATTCAGCTTATTGTATACACTCATTTTGATGAGTATTCTATTCTCATTCACTGCCTGTAAGAAAGATCATTGTACTGACAAGGCGAGCTTTCTAATTGCTTTTGATACTTATCTCGAGAATAAGGCACGACAAACAGTCTCTGCTAAAGATACCATGCTTTTTGATGATGCTTATCGTGATTTAGTCAACCAATGTTATAAAAAATTCAAACCCGAGCTAACTTTAGAAGAGAAGCAAGACTTTTGGAAACGCTCCATTAAGCATGTTCTAGCTAATAGGAATAAAGATATAGACCTTAATATCAGCGACAATATGGAAGATCCTTTTCATCAGTATGTTATGGACGAGATCAAAGCCCTAATTAAGGAGTCTGGTAGTAGTTTCATACTAGAACTGCAATCATTGCTAAAAGATGACCTTTCCCAAATAATCGACCTCTTTTCGTCTGAGATTAATCGTATAGGTAAGGATTTATTGAAATTCCTAGAAAAGGAATAGGGGCAGTTATAATGCTACCTTTGGAGTCTATAAGAAAGAACTTTAGAGTATGTACGATATAGTACTCACTTTTATAACGGCCTTTCTGATGACTTTCTTTGCTATACCGTCTATAATCAGTGTAGCAAAAAAGAAACAATTGGTCGATCACCCTGGTGATCGCAGATCACATGAGGTCAGTACACCATCACTAGGGGGTATAGGCATCTTTGCAGGTACCATCTTTGCCATTATTCTCTGGACGCCATTTAGGTATTTCGGTGACCTGCAGTATATCCTCTGTGCGTTCATCGTGGTTTTCTTGATTGGAGCTAAGGATGACATCGACCCCATCGCTGCTAAAAAGAAATTTATAGGTCAATTCTTTGCAGCTGGTATCCTCATCTTCTTCTCTAAAATTCGCATCACTAGTCTCTATGGCTTATTCGGCATTGCAGACCTCCCTATTCTGGTTAGCGTCATCCTATCATTCGTTATTATCGTCCTGATTATCAATGCATTCAATCTAATAGACGGAATCAACGGCCTATCAGGGAGTATAGGTGTATTGATGGCGGTCTGCTTTGGAACCTGGTTCTTTATGGTAGATAGAGTAGAACTGGCGACCGTATCTTATGCGATGGCAGGTGCTGTGATGGCCTTCCTATACTATAATATCTCTCCAGCTAAGATCTTTATGGGAGACACAGGCTCACTATTGCTAGGCCTCATTGCAGCTATTCTAGCCATTAACTTTATAGAACAGCATCAGGTCATATCACAAAATAATAAAAATGCCTTCGGAGCACCACCGGCAGTTGCTGTTGGTATACTGATTCTCCCGATCTACGATACCTTTAGGGTCTTCATCACAAGAATGCTCAAAGGGCAATCTCCATTCAAGCCTGACAGGAACCATATCCACCATCTTCTACTGAATGCTGGCCTCTCCCACATGCAGGCCACAGCAATATTGGTAAGTGTTAACATCGGTTTTATAATCCTAGTCTATAAGCTACAAGACATAGGCACACTTAACCTTCTGCTTATTATTTTCTGCATAGCGACCTTGCTTAC
>CALEAC010000089.1 GCA_937944095.1 uncultured Saprospiraceae bacterium | reverse complement strand
ACTATGGTTAATTATGGCGCCGCTGCTCAGGTATCCGGTAACAATAAACTCAAGAGTCTCGGTGTCGTAGCTGGGTTCGGCTTATTCTCTCCCTTGCAATTACTGATGAGCTCCAGATCAATGATTGCAGTGAATATGCTCCGAATCGCAGACCATAAACCTGTTCTATTCAATAAGATCTTTCAAGGGGTGATGGCTTACACTTCAGCAGGCATCATCAAGCCATATCTACATCGAGTCTATCCCGCTCAGGACCTCGCTGAGGCACATGCCACCTTGGAATCACGCAAGACAACTGGTAAGTTAGTCATCGCCTGGTGATTAAATAGATCATGATATTCTTGTTTTTCTAAGATCTTGACGGCATTTTTATACCTTCTTAGGTTCTTTCAGTACTCTCAAGCAAAAAAATCATGATCAGATACGCGATTTGTTTACTAGTAATTCTTGCTTTTGTTTCTTGCAAAGATCAGCCTGCAAGACCAGGTGCTATCCTAGATGAGAATTACAACCCGATAGATCCAGCTACTGTACCGACTACAACAGCAACGACAACACCAGAAACGGCAGAACCGCCTCAAAACGCCCAAGGTGTATGGCATTATACCTGTCCGGCAGGCTGCGCAGGTGGTGGTGGATCAGCAACACCGTGTGCAACGTGCGGAAAGACTTTAGTACATAATTCTGGTTATCATAATAATGGTGCAGCAGGTGCACCGACGACAGCACCCGCACCAGGAGCTCCTATAGCAGGTAACCCAGGCTCTATCACTAACCCAATCGTCCAAGGCGTTCCGGGTGCAACTGGCGTTCCAGTAGCACCAGCAACAACAACACCTAAAGTGGCAGAACCACCTCAGAATGCACAAGGTGTATGGCATTACACGTGTCCTAACGGATGCGCTGGTGGCGCTGGCTCAGCGGTCGCATGTGCAGGTTGCGGAACTACCCTAGCTCACAACCAAGGCTACCACTAGAATACACAACTGGTACGACTGGTCTACTTTTGGTATGATCCAGTAGGGTGTTAGTCTATATATATCTAGTTCTACGCACTAGATGATTTCCTTCGTTATTGTTTATGAACAATTAAGCGTCATTATCGCTTATAATAACTTTCACATTAGTATATGAAAGCAACTCCATCTATGTTATTCGTGGTGATAGGTCTATTATTCTCTGCCCTATCCTATAGCCAAACTCCAGAAAAAGTCATCCTCAGTGGTTATATCAAAGATGCCAGTAACGGTGAGACACTGATCGGCGCGACAGTATTCATCCTCGAACATGAAGCGGGGGCGACTAGTAATGAGTACGGTTTCTATTCCGTCTCCGTACCACCTGGGCCCTGCACTGTAGAGTATGCCTACCTCGGCTATAACTCTGCGGTAAGCGAATTAAGCTTAGAGGTCGATACGAAGTTAGATATCGAACTAAGCGAAGAAGCGGCTATGATAGAGGAAATCGTGATTACTGCAGAGCCTGAAGATGAGAATGTCAGAAAGGTAGAAATGAGTGTCAATAAACTGGACATCAGCACCATAAAACAGATGCCTTCCTTACTCGGTGAGGTCGAGATCATCAGAAGTATCCAGTTATTACCAGGTGTCACCACAGTGGGAGAAGGGGCGACTGGATTCAATGTAAGAGGAGGTGCCATCGATCAGAATCTCGTCTTACTAGATGAAGCTCCTGTATTTAATTCCTCTCACCTTTTCGGTTTCTTTTCTGTTTTCAATCCTGATGCGGTCAAAGATGTCAAGCTGATCAAGGGTGGTATACCCTCCAGATATGGAGGTCGACTGGCATCTATCCTTGATGTCAGGATGAAAGAAGGCAACAACAAGAACCTCAGCGTCAATGGAGGTATAGGTCTCATTTTTAGCCGGTTATCTATAGAGGCACCAATCATTAAAGACAAATCCTCATTCATCGTTGCAGCTAGAAGATCATACATTGATATCCTAGCTAAACCTTTTCTTTCTGAAGACCTCGGTGATACAGGCTTGAGTTTCTATGACCTCACACTTAAGACGAACTATATTTTCAGCGAGAAAGATAGGGTCTTCTTATCAGCTTATCTCGGACGTGATAATTTCTCCTTTGGCGCTTCGGCAGGTTTTGATTGGGGTAACTCGACCACAACCCTAAGGTGGAACCACCTCTTCTCTGATAGATTGTTTGCTAATATGACTTTGTATTATAGTAATTATGACTATCAGATCAGTTTTGGTGAGGACGCCTTTGATCGATTCGATTGGAATGCAGGAATCATTAATTATAGTGCAAAACCTGAATTCACTTATTTCCTCAATCCTAAGAACCTCATCAAGTTCGGAGGACAAGTGATTATTTATGATTTCATCCCTGGTAATGCAGTTGGTGTTTCCGAAGGGATTTCCTCAGATATTAGCTTACCAGATAAGTATGGTATAGAGAGCGCCATCTTCGTCGAGAATGAACATGAGATCAGCAAGAACTTCTCTGTCCATTACGGACTAAGATTGTCTAATTTCAATTACACAGGCAAGGGTTTTGCCTACACTTTTGGTGATGCACCTGCTGGTGATAGAAGACCAGTGACCAACTTCCAAAGCTATGACCAATGGGAATCGATCCAAACCTACACTAACTTAGAACCACGTGCTTCTATGAAGTATCAGTTAACAGATCAGAGCTCTGTCAAAGCAAGTTATAACAGAATGGCTCAGTACATACAATTGGTGTCTAACACAACAGCAAGTACACCTGTAGATGTCTGGACCCCAGCGACTAACAATATCAAGCCACTACTAGCAGACCAGTTGGCCTTAGGCTACTTTAGGAATTTCAAAGACAATACTTACGAATTGAGCTCTGAGGTCTATTATAAGAAAGTCCAGAATACGGTGGACTATATCGATGGTGCCGACTTACTGCTTAATCCAGCATTAGAAGGCGACCTTATCGAAGGGGAGAACAGAGCTTATGGACTAGAACTCATGTTAAAAAAGACCAAAGGCAAATTTACTGGTTGGGTTAGTTACACAGCGGCTAGAACAGAAAACAGAATCGCTGGTATCAATAATGATGATTGGTACCCTACACGATTCGACCAGACACATAATCTCAGTCTGACTACATTCTATGAACTGAGTAAGAGATGGTCACTAAGTAGCAATTTCACCTATATAACAGGCACACCGACAACCTTCCCGACTTCTAGATTCGAACAGCAAGGTTACGTCGTGCCTCATAATGCGAATAACACCAGGAACAATGTTCGCATTCCCGATTATCATAGATTAGACATCGGTGCCACTTTCAAAGGCAAAGAGATTCCAGGACGAAAATGGTATGGTGAGTGGGTATTCTCTGTGTACAATATCTATAGTAGAAGGAATGCCTTCTCTATCTTCTTCAGACCAGAAGAAGGGCGATTACCTGTCGGAGAACCCGTTACCACAGAAGCCGTGAGACTCTCTGTTGTGGGCAATTTCATCCCATCTGTTTCTTATAACTTCAGATTCAACTAGACATGAAACATATACTTCATATACTTATTATAGCTTTTGGACTTTGCTTACTATGCCAGTCCTGTGAGGACCCCATCGATGTTACCCTAGATGAGGCAGATAGATTATTGGTGGTCGATGCATGGTTAGATGATATTCCAGGTAAGGATCAGATTATCAGCTTGTCATATTCACAACCCTATTTCGATTCGACACAGGTCAGTGGAATCAACGAAGCCAATATCAAAATAACAACTGATTCTGGTGTCGAATACATATTCGAAAATATCAATGACGATGGTGACTATAGGATCGAGCCTAACTTTACCTGGATCCATGAGGAAGTCGGTACGACCTTTTCCCTAAGTATAGACTTAGGTGCCGTTTCCTACTCTGCTGCTGCATATAAGAATAGAGTGCCTGAGATAGATTCTATCCAGCAAGACTTCAGAGAATCTGATGCTTTTGCAGATGACGGGATTTATTGCAATTTCTTTGCAACTGACCTCGAAGGCCTAGGAGATACTTACTGGATCAAGACCTATAAGAATGGGGCCTATCTGAACAGACCGTCTGAAATAAATTTGGCTTTCGATGCCGGCTTCAGCTCAGGGTCAGAAGTCGATAATCTGGTCTTTATACAACCGATCCAAGAACTGAATAATCCAGTAGATGATAATTTCACTCCGATACCGTGGGTCACCGGAGATGAGATAAGAGTTGAGATCCATTCGATCACTAACGAAGCCTTCTTCTACATGGAAGTCCTCAGAGATCAGTTACTTAATAGCTCTAATTCTATTTTTGCTGAGCCACAGGCCAATACAAGTGGCAATATCACTAGCAATGACGAAAAGGAAGTCTTGGGTTATTTCAATGTGGCTTCGACTTCATTCATGGTTGATACGATCAGATAATTTTACACCGGGTTAAACCATAATTCGTGTACTTGGTCTTCTTTGGGAATATAGGAGATGTTTATCTCAGACCCCGGTTCTATATCTCTTAGCGCAATGAACTGTATCTCTCGTGTATCGCCAAATATTGTAAACTCTGCATTGGGTTCAGAAGAGTGGTTATATAAAGAGCCATAGCCAAGTGCGACAGCAATTTCTTTCTCTTCTATATCCCAAACGAAATAGTAGTCATAGAGTATGGTCTTATCGACCAGCTGTGTCTCTAGTTCGTTAAGAACGATTACAGGGCAGACTTCGATGACACTACCCTTCCCAATGAGCTCTGTTGTGTAGACCCCACGACCTCTAATAGGGTCATCTAGAATATATAATCC
>CALEAC010000088.1 GCA_937944095.1 uncultured Saprospiraceae bacterium | reverse complement strand
AGCCCGTAACGTTCGCTGTATATAAGATTGACTTTAAGTTTGACCTTGGTCCCTTCTGTCAGAATAGAGTCTGCTAGTTTATCAAGTTTCTTCTTGATAAAAAGGTACTGCCTATACCAGATAGTGCCAGAATTCATGGCGACCACTTCATCTGACTTTTCGTCTTTTTGGATTAGCTGTAGATAGTGATTACCTCTAGTCGCGGAGACTTGATTAATCTCACATTCGACCCAAAATGGCTCTTCGAAATTAAGCGCAAGGACACGCTTTACATATTGATTGACCTCTAATAATGAAAAAGCTTCCAATCTTAGATTTTAGGTTCTAAAATAGGAAGCTTCATTATCATTTTTTGTAGGATCAAAATCCAAAGGCATTTATATTCTCAATTAGAAAGGTCAACTTACCACATTGCTCTTGAGGTGCAGACCTATCATTTTCATATTTATAGCCATAGAAACCTTTGAGTACTTGCTTCTCTTTTCCAGCTGGTATGATAGCAGTTGTCTCAAACTCTAGCAGCTCAGCATAGACGACATGTCCTGACTGATTGATGCAGATTTTAGCGACGATTTTCTTACCTTCTTGGTTCTCGAAGTTAACGGCAAGGATGTCTTTGAAGTTACGGTGGATAACTTTTCTTCCGAACACCCCTTGTCCCGATCCATCATAGGCGCCTTTTCCAGCACCACCAGTACCGATTCCAGAATCTCCATCATTTCCTGATGCATCACTTCCTTTACCTGTGCCTTTGCTCCCCTCACCTGTGCCATCCGTCCCACCTGATCTAGATGGTTCTCCAGATGGTTTGTCATCAGTCTTAGTACCACCACTTTTAGGTATCTTATTAAGTAGGTCTGATAATCGATCTCTAGTAGACTTTTTGGCTTTAGGTGGGGTCGGGTCAGGCTCCTTCATCGGTTCTCTAGCAGGAATTGGGTCTGGCACTGGTTCTAGCTCCGGCTCTTCTATTTCCATGACCTCCTCTACAGCCGTGACTTCAGCTTCCTCTTCTACCACCGTTTCTGAGATAACGGGCTCAGTAGGTGTAGGTGGTGTCGGCGTGGGTATTGGCTTAGGCAACTCGACTGGTGGCTTAGTTGTTTCTAGTACCTTCTGCTCTAGTTCTGCTATTTCTGCTGGCTTATCCGCGTCCTTACGTGCCTCACCTTCTGTACTCTGAGCTTTGTTACTATTAGAACTTTCAGAAAAATCAAGTAGCTTTTCTGGCTCTGGAGGGATAATCTCTTCAAAGTTTATAGCCACAGCATACTGATTATCAGCCACTTTTTCGTGATTACACTTTACAAAAAAGGCTAAGACTAATAAAGTCAGGTGTATACCAAAAGATATCTTGGTGCCTTTTCGTTTATGCTCTTTTTCTTGTACGACCTCTTCGTGTCGTAATACCATGTCGTTAGCCATAATGAACTCTTTATGTATAGACCGATGAATGCTTAATAAAACAGTTAAGAACCACTTAAAATTTCAATTACAATGCCCTTTTTAGTCTAAATGTGACAAAAAGCAGTCACTTGAACCTTTGTTCTATAAAATGATTGTAAAAGTCACCACTGAGTACCAAGGTACATATATGAATTAAAAAGTAATCGGATATTTGGGAACAGTGAAGTAAGATAGATATATTAGGATATTTTATATATGTTTTAACGAAATATTTAGCTAATGAAACCTTTTTTTCAATCAATTTGTACTCTCATATTGTTATTAGCTATCTCGAGCTTAGTCGCTCAAGATTTTTCGGCCTTCGATTGTCCAGTTAACTTAGAAGATAAAAAGTTGGCCTATCCATTCACTGGAGGCTTCCATGCCCCGCAATTTTCTAATGCGGATTTAGACCAAGATGGGAGAGATGACTTATTCGTTTTTGATAGAGCAGGGTCTGTACCGATGGTCTTTTTACATAACGGTGGTGGTACTTCTAGTGATTACACCTTCACTAGACAGTTCAGAAAACAGTTCCCAGATAGCCTGTTGTCATGGGCATATATGAGAGATTACAATCGAGATGGCCTTTCTGACTTGATGGTAGCGCCGACCTATGCTAATATCTCTGGAATCCAAGTGTATGAGTCTAGTTACGACGGAGATACGTGGTCGTATCAATCTAAGAGGATGGGTAATGTTGCTGACAAAGCACCAATAATCTGGTATAGAAATAACTCTAATTGGAATAGCCTATACTGTTCTTTTGTGGATTTGCCAGAGATTATAGACGTTGATGGCGATGGTGACTTAGATGTTCTTTCATTTGAGTCCGGCGGTTCGTATGTCTCATACTACAGGAATCTCCAAGAGGAGGATAATTTGCCAAAGGATACGATGAAATTCGAGTTAGGAGATAGATGTTTTGGGAAATTCAAAGAGGGGGGAACGAGTGGGGACATCACACTTAGCAATGATATAGACCTCTGTGCTTCTAGGTTAAAAGGTGGCGATACTCCAACACGAGGAGGTGGTCTACATAGTGGCTCCACAGTCATGGCCTATGACCAAGATGGTGATGGAGATCTAGAGCTATTGCTCGGAGACATCGGTGGTAACAACCTAGTCTACCTAGAAAATAATGGTTCGGAAAGCGAGGACCTTATGAATTATGTCAGTAATAACTTTCCAGAATATGACTTCCCAGTCAATATGGATGGATTTCTAGCTGCACATCATGTAGACATCGATGCTGATGGCCTAATAGATATCCTAGTCTCTCCTAATGTCCCTAACAGAGGACAAAATGTAGACAACATCTGGTACTACAAAAATACAGGCAATCCTGATTTGCGATTCGACTTTAGACAGAGGGATTTCCTCACAGAAGAGACGCTGGACTTTGGTTCTTACTCAGTGCCAATTTTTATAGATGAAAATGGTGATGGACTAATGGATATACTAGTGGGATCAGGCGGCTATCACAGTCAACTTAATAGTGAAAAATTATTCCTTGCATTACTAAGAAATGTCGGCACAGAATCAGAACCAGCCTTCGAGCTTATAGATGAAGATTTCCTAGGATTCAGCGAATACTTTGAGGAAGCATCCAACCCCTCTATTGCAGCTGGAGATCTAGACAGTGATGGAGATATCGACCTGTTGATTGCGGATATCGAAGGTGATTTGTTTTACTATGAAAATACAGCAGGAAGTCGTTCTGAGCCGATGACGTTTACAGGAAGCCCCGTTATAAATTATATGGACATCAAAGGAAAAGGTAGAGCGAGACCAGCAATCGTTGATCTAAATGATGATGGACTAAATGATATTGTGATAGGGGAGACAAGAGTTAATTTCAATATTACAGACCCTAATGATTTGCACTTTGGGACTGTTGCTTATTACCAAAACCAAGGCACCATAGGCGAACCCGAATTCAATCCTGATCCATTTTCTGCACCAAACACGAACACACTAGGTAGAATGCACACAAAGACGCTAGTCGGTAATCAACAGACCACAGCGACTGCACCACACTTTATTACTGTCGATAATGAATTACAAGTCCTCCTAGGAAGTGAAAGTGGCAAAATCAAAAGATATGCTATTAATAGACAAGAACTCTATCAGCAATTCGAATTATTGGACTCTATAGTCGACGGTATAGATGAAGGTCGGTACACGACAGTCAATACTTATGATATCGACAATGACGGCTATCTAGAAATGATGATAGGCAACCTAAGGGGTGGTATTAGTTTCTACAACACTGAGTATAAGTCTGATTTTTCTGACTCAATTGCGGCAGAAGAGGTGAAGGGTCAGATTAGAATCTATCCTAATCCTACTCACTCGGAGGTAAAACTAGATATACCTGTGGATATGGTCATACAACAACTTAGCATAGTAGACATCAGTGGTAAGGCACTTAGAACTTATAATCAGCGTACGAGGACCATTAATCTAGAAGAATTCACTTCTGGCATCTATCTCATTAATATCAAAACAGTCGACACAGAGAGTAATCACAAAATAGTTAAGCTCTAAAGCGATCAGCTGAACAACAAAGAACCTATCCTGACCATGGTACTGCCAGCTTCGATTGCTAATTTGTAATCACCCGACATGCCCATAGATAGTTCACTGAAATATGCGTTATCGCTAAAATATTTGTCTTTTAATAGCTTGTAACTTTTTTTCAAGTCAGCAAATTCATGTCTCGTTATATCATTGTCAGACGTAAATGTGCCCATGCCCATAACACCACATATCCTTATTGCGTTAAATTTTGTTAATTCTGGCAGCGCGGACTCTAGGTCATCGATAGAAAAACCTGACTTAGATTCTTCTAGAGCGATCTTAACTTGCAACAAGACCTTGACAATCATGTCATGCTTAACGGCTTGTTGATTTATGACCTTTGCTAGAGAAACGGAGTCTACGGAATGTATCAAAGTAATATAGGGAAAAAGATGCTTCACCTTGTTTTTCTGCAACTGACCTATCATGTGCCATTGTATATCAGAAGGCAACAAGGCTTGTTTTTCTTTCAGTTCTTGGACCCTGTTTTCACCAAAGACACGTTGACCCTGATCATACATGGCTTTGATCTTAGATATGGGTTGAGTCTTGGAGACAGCGACTAGCTGAACTTTATTCAATTCCAGCTCCTCGGTCAATTGCTTGTACATATTGTATTATAAAATAGAAGTCGTATCAGAATAAGCCAAATAATTCACCATTGACCTGTTGGACGATATTGCCGAAGTCCTCCTGATTATTGAGGAAATCCATATTGTCTATATCGATTACAAGTAACTTTCCAGCACTATAATTTTCGATCCACTCATTATATTTGGTATTCAGTCTTTTCAAATAATCAAGACTGATATTACCTTCATAATCTCGGCCTCTATCTTGTATATGTGAAACCAAGGTTGGTATACTGGCCTTAAGGTAGACGAGTAGATCGGGGGGTGCAATCTGACTGGTCATCGTCTGAAAAAGCGTGCTGTAATTCTCAAAATCACGCTTAGCCATCAATCCCATCTCATACAAGTTAGGCGCAAAAATATGTGCATCCTCATAGATCGTTCTATCCTGTATGACAGTGACAGCTCCTTTCTGGATATCTATTATTTGCTGGTATCGACTATTAAGAAAGTATATCTGTAAATTAAATGACCAGCGCTGCATGTCATCATAGAAATCACTGAGGTACGGATTCGTATTCGCATCCTCATAATGAATCTCCCAATTAAAGTGCTTACCTAGTAATTCGCAGAGTGTGGTTTTTCCTGCGCCGATATTCCCTGCTATGGCTATGTGCTTAATTTCTGACATTCTATCAGGTGACGTGATCGGACTTACTTTACTGGTTTGGTTGCCAAAATTAGTTATTTAAGCGAATAACAGAAGATGAACATCTAATTTTGTGCTCTTCGATGATATTTATAGTTGATATTAGTACTCATGAATTCTCAGAAAATCATTACAACCAGAGACATCAATAAAACCTATATCATGGGGACGGAAAAAGTCCATGCCCTCAATGGTGTCTCAATTGAGATTAACAAGAATGAGTATGTCGCTCTGATGGGACCATCCGGCTCTGGAAAGTCTACACTTATGAACTTGCTGGGTATGCTAGACACGCCAACTTCTGGAGATTACATCCTTAATAACATCAAGGTCAGTGATATGACTGACTCTGAATTAGCTATTGCTCGCAATAAAGAGATCGGATTTGTATTTCAGACCTTTAACCTATTGCCACGGTTATCTTCCTTAGAAAATGTGGCCTTGCCCTTAGTTTACGCAGGTCTAAGCAAAAAGAAAAGACTAGAGAAAGCGCATGAAGTCCTAGATAGTGTCGGACTAGGCGACAGAGTAGAACACAAACCCAACGAACTCTCAGGTGGACAGCGACAGAGAGTCGCCATCGCCAGAGCACTGGTTAATGATCCTAGTATCATTCTAGCAGATGAGCCAACAGGTAATCTAGATACCAAGACTTCCATCGAGATTATGGCCATTCTAGAAAAAATCCACAATAATGGCAATACGATTATACTAGTGACACATGAGCCAGATATTTCTGATCATGCTCACCGAATCATTCGGTTGAGAGATGGCCTTCTAGAATCCGATATGATTAATCAGAACATTATAAAGGCAGACGACCCACGTCATCAGTATAATCAAAAGTAAAAATGCGACCTTAGTCCCCTAAATCATATATCATGAAGATATATACCAAAACAGGTGACCAAGGACAAACTTCTCTATTCGGTGGAAAACGTGTAGACAAGCATGACATTCAGATAGAAGCATATGGCACTGTAGATGAACTTAATTCTGCAATTGGCCTACTGATATCAAAAGTAGAAGACACGTCGCTAGAGGACACACTCAAGGCTGTCCAATCTATCTTATTCGATATAGGTAGTCACTTAGCTTCAGATGGAACAGCCACTTCTTTCCTTCCTGAAATCAAAGCTGAATTATCAATACAGCTGGAAGAAGATATCGATAGGATGAACACCGAATTACCTAAGCTAACTTCATTTATACTTCCTGGAGGTAATGAGCGAATAGCAACTTGTCATCTCGCTCGGACCATCTGTCGAAGAGCCGAAAGACGGGTTGTCGCCCTAGGTCAGGCGGTCGATCTGAACCCTTCTCTTCTAATCTATCTCAATAGGCTCTCAGATCATCTATTTGTAGCAGCGCGCTACTTGGCGATGCTAGATGGTATAGATGAGGTCAAGTGGAATGCCAAATAAGCTTAATTTTGTCACAATCCATTAGGCCAGAATCCGCTGTAGATGATAGACTATAACTTTACTTGGAAGGATATTCCGAAGTTGCTGATAATTATATTAGCTACAACTGCCATTTGTTTGCTATTTCCGAAGCATGGTGGAAAGGACTATCAATACAAGCTTAATAACAACTGGAGTCACCAGAATCTTAGAGCTGACCAGTCCTATGATTATACCTATCAGAGAGAAGACCTGTCGGGCAATATCCTACCAGTTACTGAATCCATCTCAATAGGTGATCTTATTATCACTAAAGGTGCGCTCATCACACCTCAGAAATATGCTGCTATAACCGAACACATGAGCCTCAATAGTGGGCCCAATTATGCCAGTCTCACTTATTTCTTAGGCTACTTTTTACTAACTGCGCTTATACTAGGAGCACTAGTACTCTATTCATTTAAGTACTTTCCTGAGATAGCCAGCTCTATATCTGGTGTACTATTTCTAGTATTCTGGCCAGTTCTATTCAGCTTTTTGATATTCTTGGTCAATCTTAATGATTCCCTGAGTCCCTATCTCATACCTTTTTGCCTCGTCCCCATCATCGTCTTTAATTTCTATGGCGGCCGATTAGCTTTGTTTGTTCATGTTGTGGTGGTTTTGATTGCAAGTTTTCTAAGTGGGCTAGGTTACGAATTCACTTTCTTACAGATACTAGCGGGTATTATAACAGTGCTGATTATTACGGAGACGAGATACTGGAATAAGTTCTTCATATCGATTCTTATTATTCTAATTACTTATATGATAGGATATCTGGGTCTAGCGCTAATTAATTCAGGCTCTCTTATCCAAGATGAATATGTGGTCTTTGGCTGGTTAAGCGTTAATGCCTTATTACTATTACTCGCTTATCCCTTTATTCCATTAGTAGAAAAAGCATTTGGTTTCACCTCTAGTATCTCTCTAGCGGAATTAGCTGATATGAATAATCCGCTGATTAAAGAGCTATCTATCAAAGCTCCGGGCACACTACAGCACTCACTTCAAGTGTCTAACCTAAGTGAAGCAGCGGCTGAGAAAATAGGTGCTAACAGCTTATTAGTGAAAGCTGCGGCACTATATCATGACATCGGAAAGGTCAAGAGACCTGAATTCTATACAGAAAACAGCAAAGGTGAGAATCATCATGCTAGTCTGAATAATTTTGAAAGTGCTGAGGTCATCATCGATCATGTCATAGAGGGTGAAGCCATAGCTAAGAAAGCGAAACTTCCTAAGGTCATCATAGACTTCATCACCACGCATCATGGCACGACCAGAGTCGAGTATTTCTATAGAAATCAAATGACTGCAGAACCAGATAGAGAATTCGATGAGTCACTCTTCAGATATCCTGGACCAAAACCCAAGACTAAAGAGCAAACAATACTTATGATTGCTGATTCATTAGAGGCGGCATCTAAGAGCCTTAAGAGTCCTACAGGACAAGATATCGACCAACTGATGGAGAAGATAATAGATTACAAAATCAGTGAAGGTCAATTATCTGATTCCGAACTATCCTTTTCTGAATTAGAAGATTGTAAGGAAGTATTCAGGAAAATACTCAGAAGCATCTACCACGTCAGAGTAGAATATCCAGATGAAATCAAGAAGTCGTAGCAATTAAGTCTGTCTAATAAGTCTGTCTAACTAAGCGATTGACCTTGTAGCAACGACTCTCGATTGGACCAAGTCAATAATCCCTATAAAGGCGATTATAAAAACAAGGTTACCGAGTAAGGTGTTCCTAAAGAAAGGAATTGCAGCGGTAAAACAAGCTAGTAGACCTCCAATATCCTTAGTATACATCGGTATTAACAGCCACGAGCCTATATTCGTCAAAACGAAGAATAAGACCGAACTCAATAAAGCCCCTAAAATCATTTTCTGCCCGGTACCAAATTTTCTTAAGAAAAGGCCGATTAGAACTGTGAGCATAAATGCGCCATAGGTCCAAAACATATAGGAATCCCAAAGAACTAAGCCAGTGTGATCAGCGAAGAAAGCTCGGTTGACCGTATTGTTGAGTATAATATCACTAAAATAGAGCGCCACAAACGGCACCAGAAAGGCTAAACTGGTTCTTTTCAAATAGATACCACCAACCAAAGCGATAGCAGCTATAGGCGTCACATTAGGTGGATGATTAGGAATCAATCTGTACACAAAACCAATGATTATACAGGTGCAGGCTAAAAAGAAGGTATTTTTCTTCATTGTATCTCAATTCTGATACAAATATGATTAAAAAAAGGGAATGAATTACCGAGTTACTTAATGTCTAGATCTATTCCTACTTTTGCCAGCAGACTGATAACTCCAGCCAAGAATTCAACTAAGCTATTATGTTTTTTCAACAAGCATTCAAAGGGGCAAATGATTGGTGGCGCTATATCGCTGTTACAATCATTGTTTTTATAGGTTATCAGATAGGGACGATACCTCTGCTATTGGCGCTATGGCGGTCTGTAGACCAGAACTCAGACTTGAGTAATGATGATATCCAATCATTCATGACAGAGCCTGATTTCAGCAAATTTGGGATTAACACCAATCTGGGTTTGACGCTAATGTTGCTACTGTTTGTCGCTGCCCTTGTCGTCTTCTACTTTGTGTTCAAGCCAATTCATGGTCGAGAGTTCAGAACCCTTAGTACAACATCCAGCAGGCTTAACTGGGGAAAGATTTTCTTTGCTTTCAACGTATGGTTAGGATTATCATTATTTCTCGAAGGGATTAGTTATTTGATATCACCAGAGGCTTACACTTTTAATCTACAGCTTAACACCTTCTTACCCTTACTTGCATTAGCCATCTTCATTCTACCCTTACAGACCAGCTTCGAGGAGCTTTTCTTTAGAGGGTATCTCATGCAGGGCTTTGGCGTAATGCGGCTGAAACACCTTATCGCCTTTATCTTGAGCGCCGTTATCGTCGTTATCGCTTATGGGTTAATGGCAGCTGGTCTAAGAACCTCATTGATGCAAGTGGCACAGGCATCGCCCTTAATGAACCAAGGGACTGTGGTGATCTTACAGAACCTTATATTTCTCATTATTTTCGTCGTCCTTCTGAGTCTACTGTCGAGGTTCTTACCGATATCTTCAGAAAGGACCATCCATAACTACAAGCTTCTACCGCTAATTATTACATCAGTGCTCTTTGGTTTGGTGCATTCTGCTAATCCAGAAGTGGAGAAATTTGGTTTCGGGACGATGCAGATATACTATATTTCAGCAGGGTTACTATTGGGGATTATGACTGTAATGGATGATGGTTTAGAATTAGCATTGGGCACCCATGCCGCAACCAATTTTACAGGTGCCGTTTTTGTTGGGTATGATGGCGCAGCAATTAATACGGATAGCCTTTTCAAGTCGCATGCCCTTGACCCACAACTGATGACCTATGGTTTTCTCGTTCTTGCAAGTATTTTCTTGATCATACTGAAATATAAGTATGATTGGGGTTCGTTCTCTAAGCTAATAGCTCCCATTATAAAACCAGACGAAGACCTAGTATTGCAAAAATTTATTTCTGATCCGACTGAGGATAGAACTTAATTGAATATCACATCATGAAACAACTCATTAGTCTTACAATTTTGGTCCTATGCACTACGCTGATATATGGACAAGCAGATAGATGGCAGCAAAGCATAGAATATGTCATGGACATCGATTTCAATGCCGATGACCATACCTTCGAAGGCACTCAAGAGATTAAGTATTACAACAACTCTCCTGATACACTTAACAAGGTTTTCTATCATCTATATTTCAATGCATTCCAGCCTAACTCTATGATGGACGTCAAGTCCAGAACTGTAGCCGATCCAGATAGAAGGGTAGAGGATCGAATTTCCAAACTCAAGCCGAATGAGATTGGTTTCCATAATATATTGTCATTAGAACAAGATGGCAAGGCAACTAATTATCATGTAGAAGGGACGATTCTAGAAGTGACTCTAGCCAAACCTATTATGCCGCATTCTTCTACTCAGTTGGTCATGAAATTCGAATCACAAGTTCCAGTCCAAGTGAGACGTTCTGGTCGTGATAGCGCAGAAGGCATCAGTTACTCTATGTCTCAGTGGTATCCCAAGTTAGCAGAATACGATTACCAAGGATGGCATGCCAATCCTTATGTAGGTAGAGAATTCTATGGCATATGGGGCGATTACACTGTCACTATCAAGTTAGATAGAAAGTATACAATCGGCGCTACTGGTGTCTTGCAGAATGCTAAAAAAATGGGCCATGGTTATTCTGAGGCTAATACAAAAAAGAAAGGCCTATTCAAAAAGAAGAAACTAAAATGGACCTTCAAAGCTGAGAACGTACATGATTTTGTCTGGGCAGCTGATAAGGAGTATACACACCTTATCAAAAAGACAGATGCTGGCACTGAGTTACATTACCTCTACCAAGAAAACGAAAAAACCAAAGATAACTGGGAGGCTCTACATGGCGCTATGAATGAAGCAGAGTCTTACATGAACGCTAATTATGGAACGTATCCATATCCTGTCTACTACTTCATACAAGGTGGAGATGGCGGCATGGAATATCCTATGGCAACGTTGATTACAGGAGAAAGATCATTCCCAAGCTTAGTTGGTGTTTCTATACACGAATGGATGCATAGTTGGTATCAAATGGTACTCGGCACGAACGAAAGCCTGTACCCATGGATGGACGAGGGATTTACATCCTATGCGAGTGCAGAGGTTATGAATCACTTAAGAAGCAAAGGTCTTATCTCTGGAGATGTTGTAGATAATCCACATTACGAAACGGTAAGAGGCTATGCTAGATTTGCATTAAGTGGTAAGGAAGAAGCCCTAAGTACCCATGCAGATCATTATATATCAAACACGGCCTATGGCGTCGGTTCTTATACAAAAGGTGCTGTTTTTCTTAAGCAATTGAATTATATCATTGGTGATAAAGACTTCAGAAGAGGGATGAAACGGTATTATCATGAGTGGGGCTTTAAGCATCCTAATCCTAATGACTTTATCAGAGTAATGGAAAAAGTATCAAACCTAGAATTAGATTGGTTCAGAGAATACTGGGTTAATACAACCCACACAATAGATTATGGGATTAAGAGTGTTGCGGAAGATTCTGGATCTTGTATGATTACCTTAGAAAAGACTGGTGTTCTCCCTATGCCAATAGACCTACTTATAGAAATGAATGATGGTCGCTCTCAGAGAATCTACATTCCGTTAAGAATCATGAGAGGCGAAAAACAAGGAGATTCATTTAGTGGCAAGACCTATGCAGACTGGCCATGGACACATCCTCAGTACACTGTAAGTGTTGATGGGATTAAGAGCAGCGAAATCAAGAAGATTACAATCGATCCTAGTGGCCGATTAGCTGATGTAGATATTGCTAATAATGTATGGCCTATATTAGAAGGCGAAGAAGTAGAAAGGTAACGATTAAGCCAAAGTCATTTTACCTATAAAAAAAGGCCGATCAACTAAATGATCGTCCTTTTTTTTATTGTTATTGCGATGGCTAAGCCCTAAGCTCTTCCTTGGTTTGATTTCTTAAGTTTCTTCTTACCCTTCGTCATTTTAGCTAGCTTAACCGCTTTCTCAATATTGACGACGCCACCAGATATACTCAGTGCAGAGAATGGCTTCATATCGTCTTTTGTACCTGGTATGATTACTTGGTGATTGACCTTTGTTACAGTAGACATCAGAATAGTTTTAACCTGTACTGCTGTTAAGGCAGGAAAGTGTGATCTCAGTACTGCGGCTACGCCAGCTACAACTGGTGCGGCCATACTCGTACCTTGCATGCTTTGGTAATTATTATCCGGCGTGGTAGAGTAGATCTCCATTCCAGGTGCGAACAAGTCAACATTCTTTGCGCCATAATTCGAAAACGGTGCAACTATATTCTCACCATTATCATAATTAAGTGCACCTACTTCTATCCAGTTCTTAAAGTTCTTTTCTTTTCCTTTAAAAAACAGAAAGCCTTTACCAGTATACATGTCATTCGGAAAGTTATCCTCTATATCATTATCGTTAGAGCTATTACCTGCTGCATGTACTAACAACACATCTTTTTTCTCAGCATACTTAATAGCGTCTTCTACGATCTTCTCATTCCATGAGAAGCCTTTACCGAAGCTCATGTTAATGATACTTGCACCATTATCCACGGCATATCTGATTGCATTGGCGACATCTTTATCTCTCTCATCACCATTAGGTACTGTTCTTACAGACATGATCTGGACATGACTAGCAACACCATCCATTCCGACACCATTATCACGTACTGCACCGATAATACCAGCGACGTGAGTTCCATGGCTTGACTCAGGTCCATCGACATCATTATTACCATAATACCGCTCATTCTGATCAGCATAATTATCACCGACTATATGCCTTGTATCGAAGTCTGGGTTATAGTAGTGATTGAGTTGACCATTGAAGTATTCTATAGCACCATCAATCTCGGCATTGATACCATTCTTGAGTTCTTCTATGCTTTCGATGGGACCACCTTTAGTCAATTGGTCGGTCAGGATGTTTTTTCCTATACCTAAATCTTCATCATCCCCTGGATCTATCATTAATAGATTATCGAGCGTGATCTCTTTATCACCTAAGGCTTCAGAAATTGCACCTAGACCTCTATTGACGTTAGACTTAGATTCTTGGTAACGTTCGAGTCGACCAGTATTCTTAGTCACTTCAGCTTCGATTTTCTCTTTCCACACTAAGAATTGCTCGTAATTTTTCTTTTCGTCTTTTGATAACTTAGCTGGATCAGCATTCTCATACTTGTATCGATCTCTTGCATAAAGTCTTGTGACTTCTAGAGTCTCATCGTTAACATTCCCATTAGGACCTCCAATGAAATTCCAACCATGTACATCATCAGTGTAGCCGTTGTTATCATCATCTTTCCCATTATTAGGAATCTCACCGGTGTTAACCCAAACGTTTTCTTTGAGATCTTCATGCTCGACATCGACACCAGAATCTATAACAGCAACAACGACAGTCGATGCAGCATGCCCTTTAAGGAAACTTTCTAGATTACTAGCAGCAATGCCTACAGAGCCATTAAGATCAGCATCTTTGAGATGCCAGCCATTTTCTTGAGCATATGACTGAGAGAAGCCCAGAAATATGCAAAAAGGTAATATTGTTAATATTTTCATCATAGATAAATCATTCTTATAGTAAAAGTGAACGTGAATATAAATGTTAAACGACCCAAATTGCACTTTATATTAGTTATAATCCATATCTATAACGAACTTTTAACCTCAAAAAAAACCTCTATAATTAGTGTCAAGCTCAGATAGCTCTATATATACAACCTTGAAGTCCTACTGGGGCTACGATTCATTTAGATTTGACCAAGAGGAGATTATTAGTGGGGTCATAGCAGGTCATGACACCCTAGCTGTATTACCTACTGGGGCAGGGAAGTCCTTATGCTATCAGCTTCCTGGCCTGATGTTCGATGGTCTGACACTCGTTGTTAGTCCACTAATTGCGCTCATGAAAGACCAAATAGCTGGTCTCAGAGACAAAGGAATCAAAGCCAATGGGGTCTACTCTGGACAAACCAAAAGAACACAAGATATCATTCTCGATAATGCGATATACGGTCAAGAAAAGTTCCTCTTTGTGTCGCCAGAAAGAACACAAAGCCATTTGTTCCGAACAAGGTTCCAGAAAATGAATGTCTCACTAGTCGCGGTAGATGAAGCACACTGTATCTCGGAATGGGGACATGACTTCAGACCTGAGTATAGGCTATTAAGCGAAATTAGAGAAATACACAAGGTCCCTTTCCTGGCGCTTACCGCAACGGCCACACCCAAAGTCATAAAAGATATCATTGCTAATCTAAAGTTAGATCCAGTTAAGAAATACATATCAAGTCCAACTCGGCCAAACCTTAGTTATAATGTTGTGTACACAGAAAACAAAAGCACTCAGGTCTCTGACCTGACACACGAGACACTTCGGAATTGTATTATATATGCGAACACTAGAAAAGCCTGTGAGTCTGTCACGAGAATGCTGATAGCTCAGAGTAAGAAGGCCACGTTCTATCATGGGGGCATGGAAAAGAAAGATCGAGAAAGTGCTGTAAAAAACTGGAATAAAGACCCAGCTAATATCATGGTAGCGACCAAGGCCTTTGGGATGGGTATAGACAAACCTGATGTAAGGATGGTCTTGCACTATGACCTACCTCTTTCATTAGAGGCTTATGTACAAGAAGCTGGTCGAGCTGGCCGTGATGGACAGCATTCTGATGTCATCGTTCTCTATAACAGAACGGACATCAATAAGCAAAGTAAGAAAGTCGAAGAGAACTACCCAGAATATGATTACATCAAAGATATCTATGCTAAGCTTGCTGTGTCATTTGAAGTAGCTGCTGGACGGACAGATATCGAATTCTATAGTTTCAATCTGCCCCAATTTGCTCAGAAGTATAACCTCAAAAAAATAAAGTTATTCAATGCCCTTAAGATTCTACATCAGGAGGAACTGATCTTTCTATCTGATGCTATATTACATCCTTCTCTATTAAAACTAGATGAGCAAGCCACTAAGTCATTGCTGAAGAATCCCTCTTTATCACCAAGCATGAAGGATTTTCTCCTATTAATTCTTAGAATGTATGAAAATCTCTTTCTCGATAAAATCGTCATAGACGAAAAACAAATTGCTCAGCACTTTTCTAAACCTATAGGAAAAGTAAAGGATGGACTTAAATGGCTAGATAGGAATGGCATCGGCAATTATAAGCCCGCTTTCGATGGACACACAATTGCCTTCGGTGAATTCAGATATCGATCTGAAGAATTACCTATGAATCTAGATGCATACCAAGCTAGGAAATCCAAATTCATGGCTGACCTAGAAAGCATTCATGATTACATGGCCACAGATACTTGCAGACAGCGAGTGATCTCAGCTTACTTTGGTTTCGAAACTGAAGACTGCAAGATATGTGATAATTGTATCCATAAGTATGAGAGTGAACCACATGAGCTAAGAAAGGGCGTATTTGATTTATTAAATAAAAGAGAACTAACAATATCGCAGCTCTTTGGGAAGTTCAAAGTCGGCAATAGAAAAACCTTAGAATTGATTCTTGCAGAAATGGAACAAGAAAGAGAAATCAATATTCGGAACTCGATTATAAGACTATCCTAACCGAATGACCAAAAACCATATCATATTCTGCTCGACCTCGTACTATGAGTACGATCGACGTATGCAAAGGATTATTGCAGCTTTAGATGAAGCCGACTTCGAGACCACCTGGATATCACGTACGACCTCCAATAGCCTGGATAAAGGCAACCATAAAATCATCACGACTTGGTTTAGCTCAGGTCCATTGTTCTATTTAGAGTATAATCTCAGATTATTCATCCTACTGATGTCAACTGCTGCTAACCAGATCAGCAGTGTCGATCTGGACACCATTCCTGCTTGCTATCTAGCCTCACTAATCACCAAACGAAAACTGATTTTTGATGCACATGAAATATACTATGAAGTACCAGAGTTACTAGGAAAACCACTCAAAAAGAAACTGTGGCAATTTATAGCTAGAACGATACTACCTCGAATACAACATTGCTATACCGTCAATCAATCTCTACAGAAGCATCATCAAGATGCTTACGGTCAGCCTTACACTGTAATAAGGAATTTACCCTTATCTAGGCCCAAGCAAGACCACATCAAGAGCAATAACAAAACATTAGTATACCTTGGCGTTATCAATAAAGGCCGAGGTGTTGAGTTAGCAATTGAATTTGCAATGCAGTCACCAGACTACAAACTCATCTTAGTAGGAGAGGGTGACTTGTTCGATCACATGAAAGGACAAGCAATTGGATACCCAAATATCATATTCGCTGGGTACCAGGAACCTGACATGATATGGCCACTACTAGGACAAGCAGCTATAGGACTTAATGTCCTAGATGGGTCCAGTCTGAATTACAAATACTCATTGGCTAATAAGTTTTTTGATTACCTCATGGCTGGTATTCCTTCTATCAACATGTCCTTTCCTGAATATAAATCTATAATAGATAAGCATGAGGTAGGGCTCATGATAGGAGCATACGATGTAGAATCATTAGCAAACGCCATTAGGTCCTTAGAAGACAAAAGCACCTATAGTAGACTGACAACTAATTGCAGAAGATACGCCAGCTTGTACACCTGGGAGATAGAGAAGAAGAAACTCATCCCTATCTACCAAGCGTCATAATTAATTTTCCATCTCTGCTCTTCCTGCTAGATCCAAAAGGAATGCATATTCTAATGCCGTCTCTCTATACCTCTGGAAACGGCCTGACTTCCCGCCGTGACCAGCTTCCATTTCGGTGTGCAACAAGAGTAGATTATTATCTGTCTTTAGCTCACGTAATTTAGCTACCCACTTAGCTGGTTCCCAATATTGGACTTGGCTATCGTGATAGCCAGTCGTTACAAGTAGATTAGGATAAGCTTTCGCTCCTACATTATCATATGGAGAGTAGGTCTTGATATAATCGTAAAACTCCTTTTCATTAGGATTACCCCATTCGTCGTATTCCCCTGTGGTTAACGGTATGGTTTCGTCTAACATGGTCGTTATGACATCTACAAATGGAACTGCAGCGATTGCACCCTTCCATAGTTCTGGATTCATATTGATTACAGCACCGATAAGTAGGCCACCTGCACTACCACCCATACAGAACATATTATCCTTCGACGTATAATTATTCTCCAAGAAATATTTTCCAACATCGATGAAGTCATAGAAGGTATTTTTCTTATTGAGTAATTTCCCACTGTTATACCATTGTCTTCCTAGTTCTTGCCCACCACGCGTATGTGCTATGGCAAAGGCAAACCCTCTATCTAGCAATGATAACCGTACAGAACTAAAGTAGGGGTCCATACTGTTTCCATAAGATCCGTACGCATAGAGCAATAAGGGCTGAGTACCATCTTTCTGGAACCCCTTCTTATATACTATACTTACTGGTACCAAAGCGCCATCTCGAGCTTTGATAGTCAGGCGCTCTGATTCATAATCGTTAGCATCAAAGTCTCCGACAACCTCTTGCTGCTTTTTCAGTTCGAGGGTCCTGCTCTTCATATTGTAGTCATAGGTCGTTCCTGGCGTTGTCAGTGACGAGAAATAAACTCTGACCTGTTCAGAATCGAATTCTGGATTAGTTGTCGTGTAGGCCATATAACTATCTACGCCGAAGTCTATATGATGTCCTTCAGATATTCTATCCCATGGTGCGACTCTAATTTTTGTAATACCGTCGATACGCTCATTGACAACCAAAAAATCTTTGAAGATTTCAATACCGGATATAAACACTTGCTCTCTATGATCTATGAATTCCTTCCAGTTTTCTTTTGAAGTTTGATCGGTGCTGGTTTTCATCACTTTGAAATTCTGAGCACCGTCCTTATTCGTAACGATATACCAATGATCTCCGAAATGCGAGATACTATGTTCATGCCCTCTTTCTCTTTTCTGAAAAACCTGAAACTCTCCTTCTGGATTATCCGCAGCTAGGTATCTAAACTCAGCTGAAACAGTCGCAAAGGAGCCGATTATGATATACTTCTGTGACTTACTTTTATAGACATAAGAGCTGAAAGTCTCATCCTTTTCATGATATATCTCGACATCATCTTTTTGCGGCGTCCCTAAGACATGGCGGAAAATCTTGTAAGCACGCAATGTTTGATCCTTCTGAGTATAGTAAACTGTCTTATTATCATTAGCCCAGACGATAGAACCTGTTGTATTCTCTATCTCATCTGGTAACAGTTCACCCGTTTCGAGATTCTTAAATTTAACTGTATATATTCTTCGTGATAGAGTGTCGACACCATAAGCTAAGGTCTTATTATGTGGACTCACTGAGATACCTCCTACAGCATAGTAATCAAAGCCTTCAGCCAATTTATTAACGTCGAGCATCATAATTTCCTCGGATTCGAGATTTTCTTTCTTTCTAGCATAGATGGGATACTCTTTGCCTTCTTCGAACCTTCTTATATAGTAGTATTCATTCTTGAAATAAGGCACACTTATATCAGTTTGTTTGATTCTTCCTACTATCTCATTGTATAGCTTCTCTTGGAATCCATTGAGATGTGCCGTCATGGAAGAGGTATACACATTTTCTGCCTTAAGGTGATCGACCACTGCTAGAGTCCTAGGTGTTGGCTTCTCAGCATTCTTTTGCTCATCAGATAGTTTCATCCAATAATAATTATCTATCCTGACGTCACCATGCTTCTTATGTGCATAAGGGACCACTTTAGCTACAGGCGGTTGTAACATGTTAACTTTTATGTCACTCATATCTATTTTTGTCTTTTGAGTTGTTTTGCAGGAGCTTACTAGTGATATAGTAAAAACCATAAAGTATAATAGTCTAATCATAAACGATTTATGTTAATTATGGGTAATTACCAGTGGCTTAATTAGCCTAATTCCCAAACAGGAAATTACTGATAAAAATGATTAATGATAAACATATCTAATTAATTCAATTAGACTAAAAAACTATATTTGTTCTCTTGTGAAATTACGAAGCTTACAGATTAAAGGATTCAAGAGTTTTGCCAACGATACAGTCATTCATTTCAATGACGAAATCATAGGCATCGTCGGACCCAATGGGTCTGGAAAGTCTAATATAGTAGACTCTATACGCTGGGCTCTAGGTGAACAAAAGAGTAAAGAGTTACGTCTCGAAAAAATGGTAGACGTCATTTTCAATGGATCTAAAAGTAAGAAGAAGGCCCACATGGCTCAAGTCTCTCTGACTTTTGAGAATTCTAAGAAGCTCATTCCGCTGGACTATGAGGAAATTAAGATTTCTAGAATCCTATATGCCTCTAATGAAAGCGAGTACCGTATCAATGATGTGCCATGTAGACTGAAAGACATCAGAGATCTATTCCTAGATACTGGGATAGGGTCTAATAGTTATGCAATCATCGAATTAGGGATGGTTGACGACATCCTATCAGATAAGGATAATGCCAGACGTAAGATGTTCGAGCAGGCGGCTGGAATATCTAAATACAAGACACGAAAGCGAGAGACACTCCTTAAGCTAAAAAATACTCAAGTAGATCTCGATAGGGTAGAAGACATTCTATTTGAACTTACCTTGAACCTCAAAAAATTTGAGAAGCAAGCAAAACGGACTAAGCGTTATTATGAATTAAAAGAATTATACAAAGAATTAAGTATCCAAAAGGTCATCGTATCACAAAAAGATACACTAGAGACTGAAAAGGACTTATC
>CALEAC010000087.1 GCA_937944095.1 uncultured Saprospiraceae bacterium | reverse complement strand
AAGGAGCCAAGGCTCCTCCTTCTCCAAACAATGATTCGCCTTTAAGTAATTGTTCTAAGGCTTGAGCTTTTACTGCTTCAAAGTCTTTATTTTCCATCTATCTAAGTTAAGTTTTTAGACAGACTTGAGAATACACCCTCTTCTGAAGTGACTGCGTAGGTGGGTATATAGAATAGATTATTCTCAATAAGCTTCTTTATTCAGCTTCTCACAAAGTTGTTATCTTAATAAGTTAATTGTCCCAAATTTCACTTGATCCCGATCAAAGAAATTGTAACTTAATCTGTAAGTATATAGGCCAGATAAAGTATTCTCAAATCCATAATTTCCATCCCAGCTTTCGTTGATATCCTTACTTGAAAACACATTATTTCCCCATCTGTCAAAAATCTGCAATTCATATTTTACCAATTCACAAACGGTACCTACTTTGAAGGAGTTGTTAATATCTAATGTAGAAATACAGACTGTGTTAGGGATATAGAGCTTGCAACCACAATCCTCCACTTCGACTTCGAATTCTTCCCTATATGTGCCACACTCATCAGATATATCTACCCAATACGACCCTGCTTTATTTATGGAAATTGTCGATGTGGAATCAGATGTGGACCAGGACAGGTCTAATCCATTAGAATTCACATCGACAATAATTGAGTCCCCAATGCAAATTGTGCGGGTATCAATTGCTAGATCATCTACTATTTTTTCAAGACAAATATTGTCAAAACCTATATAGCCATTTTCTTCGTGGCCTAGCATTATTTCAATCTCTTCTTTGGCAGCATTGAAGATGAAACAATCTTGGTACCACTGATTAGGGATTAAGGTTGTTGGACCTGTGTGTATAATGTCATTATCAAACCAAATTGAGGGTTTTAACTCAATTGGTAAATTAAGAATAGCATTGGGTGCATCTTGAATAAGAGGATGCGAAGCATATTCGTAATTAATCCTATAGATTGCCCCTTTTTCCAAACTTACCTTTTGAAAAACTCTTTCAGTTACAAAGAGATCCTGCCATGTACTAGAGTCAGATGATGGTAATATTGGTTTATACCATAATAATCCAGATGTCTGAACACCATTAATATGGTCTTGGATATCTGGGTCACCTATTTCTTCCCACCCTTCAGCGGTAACTCCTGATCCTACAATGCCTTGCATCTCTCCATTATTTAGTAAGTTGCTAAGACATTGAGAATACAAAGCACAATTTGCAATAACAATCAGTATAGTAGATAATATCTCTTTCTTCATCTAATTTGAATTATGGTGATACAGTTGTTTGCTGTACACCAGATTTTTCCTTTTGATGTATATAATCTAATTGCTTATTTGTAGTACTAGGTGGTGCTAAATCGTTAGTTCGTAATATAACATCAGAAATTCTGATCCCATAACCATCTATTACTTTTGGTTCCCATTCAGTCACACTACTACTTGAAGTTACACCATAAGAAGGATCATATGTAGTCCCAAAATAATCCACTAGGAATAGTTTAGAAAATCTAGACGGCGGATTCGCATTGCCTTGTGCCCCTAATCCGTTTTCATCTGCTAGTTTTACTAAGGAGACGTTATTTGGTTTGCTTGAAATAGAATTATCACTATCACTATCCGTCAAGAAAAAAGTATTGTCTGAAGCTAATGGAAAGCGTTTAATATACATCATAGTGGTGCTTTCTAATCCATCTAACAAAGGATCAAGGGGAGCCGCTCTATAATCTGTATCATACGCAATATAGAAAGCATAGTTTAATGCTGGAACTAGTAATGTTGGATCAACTGTAATAATTCCCGGCGCATCTGTTACAATGTTCATTGTTGTTTTAGTAACTGGTTTTGTGAATACAGTTGATAGATCTTCTTCTAAGTCTTCAAATAAAGCTTCTTCATCTTCATTTTCATAACTGATTTCTTTTATTTTGGAATGAAAGATTCCTTGTACATCAATCATTTCCTTAAATAACTCAGCGAAATTTTCACTTCTACCATTTTCTGCCAAATATAAATCAGATGAGGAAGAACAAGCTAGAGATAAATAACTGTCGCCCCAGTATTGTAGACAAGAGTTATCGAAGTAGCCTTTGTCACTTACTGTAGTTAAGCATTTAGATTCAAAGAGTTCATATATTGCATCTACAATTTCTTGCGGATCTGTAGTTCCTTCTGCAGAGGTGCAGGAATTTGCAATAGTAGAATGGTGGATAACTGTACCAGGTAATGGAGAGTGATAGGTCACATAGAGAGGATTGACACTGGTTCCGACATGCGCATAATCTTTACCATCAGGTGACACTTCCCAATAGATCTCAAATTCAGGAAATGCATCCACATGGTCATTACCAAAAGCATCACCAAATGATTTATCAGATGCAGTGATGGGATAATAGTAATCTCCATAGCCTATAGGGCTAATATAGATTGGGGCAAAGCAAAACTTATCTACACCATTGTCAAAAGTGCCTCTGATCCAGAGAGGATGATTGCAACTGGATGTAAAAGCTGCAGAAAGTATTGCCCTAGAACCGCTCACGTAGGCGACAGGATAATATGTGCTATTGCTAAAAAACTGTATTTCTGGATATAAACCAAAGCCATCTTCTTCTATTGGTATCAACTCGTCGAATTGATTTCCGTGGAAGGTCACATGATTCAAAGAAACATTGTTGTTGTAACTACTTACTGTATGAGGGCAATCACAGGAAAAATCGAATGACTCAGTTTGTGCTATTGCCACACAACTAACAATTAACATCCAAAATGCTTGAAATAATATTTTAACTTTCATGATATCGAATTTTAATAATTTTTTTGCTTGGGAAGCCTTCTGCACATAAGTAGTATACACCACTGGGCATTTCAGATATATCGATTGTTGTTTTGTTCTCTTTTTGTTCTCTAAGCACAAATCCATTTTTAATTTCAAGACCGTTGACACTGTAGATGCTGAACTTTAATGTTTTAGCCAATTTTGTTGAAAATTCTAAATGCAACTCATTTGAAGCAGGAATAGGATATAGATTAATTGAGTTTTCAGTTACTGTTTGTAGTTTCTGCTCGTCTATCCTGTCTAGAGTGTATATGTTAGCAGGTTCATTTTGTGAAACTTTTCCTTCCCTGCCATCATCGTTGGGATCATGGATGTTACAATCAACTCTAATTTTAGGTATGGTAAAACATTTAGTCAATTTGTTTTCGCATTCATCTGTGACTTCTACACAGTACCTGAACTCGTTTCTAAAATTGTCACCAGTTGGTGGTATAGCACTAGGTGGTGCATTACCTATCCATCTAAACGAATATCCACCTGGAGCCCATCCACCTGATCCACTCACTCGTATGCTACCTTGTTCTAATATCCAAGATGGAAATCCATCAATGTAACATATTTTCATTGGGGTAATTCTTGCATTAATGGAAAGCGGTTCTGCCTCTAATGACCCTATCTCTGTGCAATAGTAGGCAACACAGTCACAAGCTCCATTTTGAGAATTAAATGGTGTGATTTTTACACAATACTTTCCTGGCGTTAGGTTGTCTATAGATGTTACTTCGCTTAATGGAGTTAAGGGTGAAGTATTGGTACGTCCAGTTGACCATGTTAATTTTGCATTATTGAGTCCATTTTGATCTTTAAGGCATGGAGCCAATTCTCCATCAAAGCTTACAGTCCCTGTCGATGTGCTTAGACAAGTAATACTTGACTCTGACATTGTGCCAGTTGTGCCACATGTACTGCCTTCTAGGTCAAAACATTTCGTGATGCTAAATAGCTCATGAAAGTAATCATCTTCTAGAGCTAAGTCATTGTCGGGGTGCAAGAAATAATCTTCAATGATAATCTGTACGCAGTATCTTCCAGGCTCGATATTAGTAAATACATCTTCCAGATCACAAAGGTTGGTACAGGTCTCCTGATTTCCGTCTTCATCAGTCCAGATAACGGTTACATCGAATGGCGGGTAGATAGGTCCGTTAGTATAGATGAGACTAATATTGTCTGACGTTATATCTGCTTCCACACCACCAATGCCTTGAGAAAAGGCA
>CALEAC010000086.1 GCA_937944095.1 uncultured Saprospiraceae bacterium | reverse complement strand
ACTGCTGCCAAGCTTCTGAGCATAGGTCAGGTCTAACAGTTGAGAATTGAATGAACCGTAACCTACCTTGACCCGACGGAGCGGCTTAGAGATTAAGTTATTGTTGACTTCTGACATGGTGCTGATATGAATAACACCACCAGAGGCATTACCGTACAGCAAAGAAGCAGGTCCTTTGATAACTTCGATATTCTGTATCAAGCCTAAAGGGATAGCGTCGACCTGACCCTGTCCATCTGGTGTTGTCTCTGGAATGCCATCGACTAAGATCTTAATGCCACGGACCCCAAAAGTAGACCTCGTCCCAAACCCTCTAATCGAGATACGCAGGTCCTGAGCGAAGTTATTAGCACTCAGAGAGAAGACACCAGCAGCTTGCATGAGGTTCTCTTTCAATGATTTCTGATCTAGGTGTTGCTGTATACTATTGTAACTGAGGTCGGTTATAGCTTGTGTCGATTTAAGCCAAGTCTTGTTGATTCTGGTACTGCTTATCTGGATCGAGTCCAGGTTTACCCATAAGCCAGACGTATCTATCTGAGCATAACTGACAGAAAAGCCAGTAAACATGAATAGGGTTAGTATAGTATAGCTAAGCAGTTTGTACACAACGATGTTTTCCAGTTTCACTACAAAAGTCTCAATAATCACTTATTCTTCCAGCTGTTCTTGAACAAATCTGGCAAACGGCAAGTTAACAAATCAGTCAGAGCAATCGGGGATTAGCTTATTAAGTTTTTTTATAATATGCTATTTCTTCAGAACGAAACATTTTGGTCGGATGTTGCTTCACGTTGACTGACATCTTACGTTCATACTTACAACAAACCAAAGTGCTCAAAATCGCTTTTTCAGAAATCTATAAATACCAATTACCCGAAGGCCATCGGTTTCCTATGCTTAAGTATGACCTATTACCTGAACAACTGCTATACGAAGGGTCCGTTCAGAATGACAATTTCTTTCAGCCTAGACAATTATCGAGGGATCAGCTTCTTCAAGTGCATACCCTAGCTTACCTGGATAAGTTAGAAAGCCTGGATCTGACTAAGAAAGAAGAAAGAAACATCGGTCTGCCTGTCTCTAAGGTACTGGTAGAAAGAGGCAAGTACATTTCCCATGGTACCTATGAATGTGCACTATACGCAATAAAATATGGGATCAGTATGAATATCGCCGGTGGCACACACCATGCCTACCCTGATCATGGCGAAGGCTTCTGTGTGTTCAATGATATGGCTCTAGCAACCAAATTACTGCAGAAAGACCATGGCATCAATAAAGTACTCTTCGTAGACCTAGATGTTCATCAGGGTAATGGGAATGCCTTTATCTTCAGTGGAGATGAGCGTGTATTCACTTTTAGCATGCATGGTGAGAAGAACTACCCACTGAGAAAAGAAACTTCGGATCTGGATATCGGTCTCCCCGATGGGATAGAAGATGGCGACTACCTGAAGCTGTTATATGATAACCTACCGAGACTGATCGATCTGGTAGAGCCAGAAATCATCTTTTATCTAGCTGGCGTGGATATTCTAGATAGTGACAAGTTGGGTCGGCTAAAGGTCTCCATAGAAGGTTGTAAGACGAGAGACCGTTTCGTCCTCGAACTAGGACATAGACATGATATCCCTGTCGTCGTCACGATGGGTGGTGGCTATTCGGAAGATATCAAAACTATTATAGCCGCGCATGCCAACACCTTCCGATCAGCTCAAGACATCTTTTTCTAATCTGTGCAGATACACTGCGTGGAAAACTACTATCTTCCCAGCCCTGAGACGAAATCATCATATTGAGCAACGCATATAAGATTGTCGATGTATTACTGCCCCTAGCCATTCCTAGGGTCTATAGCTATAAGCTAGCTCCAGAATTCCACCACAACCTACGTATGGGAATCAGAGTCGAAGTGCCGCTACGTAACAAGCTATATTCTGGGATTCTACTTGGCGAAAGTACCGAACCACCCCAGACACTGGCTAAGCTGAGAGAGGTCATTTCGCTTATTGATCAGGTACCCATTATCTCAGACTTACAGTACAAGTTATGGTCCTGGATCGCAGAATATTACCTCTGCACACTCGGCGAGGTCATGAATATAGCCCTACCCGCCGGCCTCAAACTCAGTAGTGAGACTAAGCTGATTGTGCGCTCGCATGTCGATGACTACGAAGGAGAGCTGAACGAAAAAGAGTACTTACTGGCTGAAGCAATATCAATGCAAGAAGAGCTGACAATCGCCAGAGTCCAAGAGATTCTAGAACAGAAAACGGTCTATCCATTTATCAAATCTCTCCTCGATAAGAATATCATCTTTATCAAGGAAGAACTAAAGAGCGGCTATAAGCCTAAGAAAGAAGATTACCTCAGATCAGTGGTCGATCTGCAAGACCCCAAACAAGTCGAAGCGGCATTTGACTTACTGAAACGAAGTGATAAGCAAACAAGAGCGCTACTGAGTTATAGCCAATTAGTCAAAACTGGAGAATGGGTGGCCAAGAAAGCCATCTACGCACACGCTGACGTCGATTCCGCTACAATCAAAGCCCTAGTCAAAAAAGAGCTTATAGAAGTCGAAGCAAGAGAAGTCAGTCGGATGGGCATGGCGCCTGATGAGGTCAGGGACCTACCACCACTCAATGAACACCAGAAGATCGCAAAACAAGAAATCGATGACTTACTCCTAGAGCAGGACAAAGTCCTCTTATTCGGTGTGACGGGCAGTGGAAAGACCAGAATCTACATAGACCTGATAAAGGAAACCCTCGCACAAGGAAAACAAGTCCTCTATCTACTGCCTGAGATTGCTCTGACGACTCAGATTGTCAGTCGATTAATTGGTCTGTTTGCGGAACAGATCGGTGTCTATCATAGTCGTATGAGCAACAACCAGCGCGTAGAGTTATGGAAGAGCACGCTCAATGGTCAGTCACTTATTCTGGGTGCTCGGTCGAGTATTTTCCTCCCCTTCCAGAACCTAGGCTTGATCATTATCGATGAGGAGCATGATCCTTCTTATAAGCAAACTGACCCAGCTCCTCGATATAATGCGAGAGACACAGCCATGCTGCTAGCTAGTCTCCATGGCGCCAAAGTCCTAATGGGTACCGCTACCCCATCCCTAGAAACCTACATGAATACCATCAGCGGAAAGTATGGCCTGGTGAAATTATTACATCGCCATGGCGAATCTGAACTGCCAGTGATAGACATCATAGACCTCAGAGAACAACATAAGAAGAAGCTGATGCAAAGCCTCTTCTCCAAAGAGGTCAAAGATGCTATCGACGCAGCACTCATCAAAAAAGAACAAGTTCTGATCTTCCAGAATAGAAGGGGTTACTCTCCCACGCTGCAGTGCAAGCTATGTGATTTCCACGCCGAATGCCCTAACTGTGACGTCAGTCTCACTGTCCATCACTACTTCAATGAACTGAGGTGCCATTACTGTGGATATAGACATAAGCTGCCCTCAGACTGTCCTCAGTGTGGACACAATGGACTCGATAAGTTGGGTTTCGGCACAGAAAAGATAGAGGATGAAATTAAGCTGGTCTTCCCGACTGCCAAGGTGGCCAGATTGGACTTTGATACAGCCAAAACTAAGAACGCTTACGAACAGATCTTAAGTAATTTCGCTGAGCAGAAGGTCGACATCCTCGTCGGGACTCAGATGATCACTAAGGGTCTAGACTTCGATAACATCGCTATCGTCTGTGTCTTAGCAGCTGATAAGATTCTCTACTTCCCAGACTTCAAAGCCAATGAGCGGGCCTACCAATTATTCACCCAAGTAGCTGGTCGAGCTGGGCGTCGCAAGAAAAAAGGTCGCGTGATGATACAGACCTATAACCCAGACCATCCCGTTATTGTCGAAACGAGTAGATACGACCACGCCACTTTCTATAAGAGAGAGCTAGCGGAAAGGAAGAAATTTATCTATCCGCCATTTTTTAGGATGATCAAAATTTCTATAAAACATAAGAAACCAGAAGTCGCTAGTGATGCTGCCGCACTGATGACTAATAAGCTGAGAGCAAAATTTGGAAATCGCATCTATGGTCCGACGATACCTGGCATATCTAGACTACGCGGATATTATATCCAGAACATCATGATCAAGATGGAGAAAAAACGAGAGCAGGTCGCCATCATCAAGCAATTTGTCAGGCAATTGAGATCGACTATACTCGATTCAGATGGCTATAAGAGTCTACGTATCATTCTCGATGTAGACCCCTAACACTATCTATTACGTCTGCCCAGACCGAGTATTTTAGATACCCAAAGAATCAAAATAGAGCCGACAGTTGCTGAGATGATCATACCTATAATATTCTCTGGTAGGGTTACCCCAAATTGGCTTTCGACGACTTTGACGATACCAGAACCAGCATTGATGCCTACTAAGCCGAATAAGTAGCCGCCAACTATGGCGCCTGCTATGCCTAACATGGCATTAATCGCAAAACCAAATGAGTCCCCTTTCATGATACGGGCAGCCAGCGTACCAGCTACAGCACCGACTATAATCATGATGATCCACTTCATTACATCTCCGTCTAACATTTCCATGTGTCTATTTTTTGCAAATATAAAAGCTCCTATCAATTATTGTTATAATTCATGCTCTGTGACCTCTAGCCTTACAATACTTCATCGCCACCATAGACTATTTGTTTCTACTGTTGTCTTTCATTATGATACATCACCAATTATCGTGCAAATGACTAGAAGAGCGCATTTAAAATATGTTTCTTTACACCGTTTTTAATTTAATGCTTGATTACAGTAGGTCAAATCGACTAGGCCTATAAAAAATAAAGATTATCGCTAACTGGAAGAAAAGACTAGAGGAAAAATGGGGTGTCACAGGTAATCAAGTGATTGTGATTCTTATCGTATTTGCCCTGACTGGAACCACCATTATGTTCCTGAAGAGGCCCGTTGTCGCTTTCTTTGCACCTGATGGACAGAAGTCCCTTCTCTTCTCGGTCATGTACTTCATTCTTATTCTCCCTATCTATAATCTGTTCCTCCTAATCTATGGCTTCCTATTAGGTCAGTTCAAGTTCTTCTGGGAGTATGAAAAGAAATTCTTCCGACGCATCACCGGCAGAAGCAAGAAGGCTTAGTCCAGCGGTAAAGGCGTCCATATAGGCCCCACTTCATTTTTATACTGGTGTTACGTTAGCTCGACTTAGCACAGTCTCTTATACAGAAATGGCCCTACAGCAGCTGTGTGGGCCAATTTCAATTCAGTTAGACGACGTTTTTTTTATGATTGGAAAGGATTAGAGAAACGCTCATCCGTCGCGATACTCCGACTCGTCAAAGTACCTAGGAAAGCCTCTAGTGCATCCAAATCCAACTCTGTAAGGCCCATTCTGACAGGTCCTGCTGTCGAGCTAAGCTTACTATCTAAGTCAGTGTGTGGCTTTATATTATCGTTATAGTGTTCTAGGACGCTTCTTAGGTTATCGAATCGACCATCATGCATATATGGACCAGTCATGGTAATATTCCTTAGCGAAGGTATCTTGAACTTACCTTTTTCAAATCCTGGATCAGAATACTGTAAGTCTAGACCAATATTTGTCGTACCCCCTGTCTCACCATAAGGGTTATTAAAATTAGAAGTCGGCGAAGCAAAATTGATCCCGTTATGACAAGAAGAACAATTCGTCTGTGTGCTAAAGAACAAACCCATACCATGCTTCTCTAGCTCTGAGAACTGAGCGAATTCGTCTTTGAGACCTGCATCGAATTTGGAATCATGTGTAAATATGGAAGCCACAAACGACCCAATCGCATCACTTACACGCTCTCTATTGATTATTTCATCACCAAACGCAGCTTCGAATAATTCTGGGTAGTAAGATTCTTGTCTGATCTTACTGATCAATTCTTCTGGAGAGTCGATACCCATCTCGACGTGATCGAAAATCGGTTGCAAGGCTAGATCACGTAACGAGTGTGATCGGCCATCCCAGAAAAAGGTCCGATTGACCATCGGATTAGCAATCGTCATAGAATTACGAAGGGTCTTAGACCCACCGAATCCCTCACTAAGCGCAACATCATCTGCAAAGCCGAGTGTTTGCTTATGACAACTCGCACAAGAAATAGAGTTGTTCTTAGATAAACGATTGTCATAAAACAGCACTCTACCTAACCTTGCTATCTCATTACTGACTATCGGGTTAGTAAATGATGGGTCAATATCATTAGGGAAAAATATGTCTTCATGTATCGGATTTGGTATCACATTTGTCTCGATATTTTGTCCAGCCAATGCCAGTGATTGCGGTAGCTTAAAGTCTTCTACATTGTCCGTAACGCCTTGATAATTCAGTGGTGCATCTGGCAATACAGGGACATGAATTGCATTACCCCCTACTTCGTCAGAACAGGACCACATCAAAAGTGTACACAGAGAAATGAGACAAATAGCTTGGATGAATTTCATATTGATAACTTTTACCTATTCTAAAACTAGAAACTTAAGCTGATATTATAACTGTAACCGAGTTAAATTATAAAATGCTTAACTATTTCTAAAATTAAGCTTTTTAGCTGTTAATGGCTAGGTCTACACCTTACTCACCCTCACCGTATACACCACCCTGTCCTTGTTGTCTCTCGGTACAAACTCCACCGAGTAGATGCCAATAGGCAAATGAGATAGATCTAGCTTGGTTATTGCCTCATTCATTTGTTGCTGATGTAGGATAAGGTTTCCAGACATATCGATAATATATATATCCCCCTGTAGCTGTTCTGGTCGCTCCATAAACAAGAAGTGGGGAGTCGGATTAGGATAGGCTTTCAGGTCGCGCCGCCAGTAGATATCCTCGCCGAGGATACTAACTATAGATGGATCACACTTCTCCTCTTCATCAACTCGAAAGCGAGGGAAATTTGGAAACGACCCAGAAGAGGAAATATGAGGTAACCGTATCGCTTGTAGTACAAAATCACAAGCGGTACCTTTCTCGTCTGGTTTATGAATGACATGAAAAGAGTTCGAACTGCTAAGGGAACGGATATAAATACGACAATCGGGTCCTAGAGCAGATTTCTGGAAATGAGTGATTCTCGGGTCTGGAATACCGTTGTTCTCTGCAATAAATGCTAACCCCTCTTCCAATGGCTCTGCCCAAGTATCAAGCTGAAAAAGGCTGTCAAATTGCATCAGGTATAGGAATCGTGAATTAGGACTCCACTCACAGGAAGTAAAAATCGCTGGCATCTGTTCTGACCAAGGGATCATTCTCTCATTAGATAACTCACCTGTACTTCTATCGAAATCATAAACCAAGACATCATCCCATCTATTAAATAAAGCATA
>CALEAC010000085.1 GCA_937944095.1 uncultured Saprospiraceae bacterium | reverse complement strand
AGTCGTCTCATCGCTAAATATGACGAAGTACGTATCCCCACCCTCATCGAGCGCAGTCAGAGAATAAGCTCGCTCAGCAATCGTAAAGCTCAGATAGGCTGCTACTTGGTAGTTAGAGGTCTGACCTAGGACATTCGTAATAGCGACAGAATCTTCTGTGACAGCTGGCACCACATTGGCGCGAAAGAGAAATTTGCTATCGACCTCATAATAAGGTATGCCCGTAAACTGCTGCCTCGTCTCCGCAAGTGTGTCTAGTAGTCTGACACCAATCTTGTCTTCTCTTCTGATCAGATACCAATAGAGCGGATCATGATGCAGTGTTATCGGTGGATAACTGAGACTTACTGGACCACCATCGTAATCCATGCCGTCCCTGGTCACACTCACGCCTTCTACTTTGCCAAAAAAGATATCATTCCCTGTCCGCTGATAAGCACCGATTGTCTCTTCGGTTATATGAGGCAGCACAATATGGTTATCCTCGCCAGCGCCCAGAGAATTGATCCCTTCTTCTAGCCAATATAGGCCCGAGACGGATAGCCAACCTTTGGGGGCAGTGAGTGCAGCGATGCGCTCAGCACGAAAATTGCTGATCTCTTGGGCGTAGCCAGTGAGTGACGTACCAGTGGTCACAAGTGAGTCTTTATTCTTAACGGTACATGCTATAGTCAGCAGCGTCGTTAGCATAACCAATAGGGTTCGGATCATAACAAGCTCTTTATTTTGTCCAAGGCTGAATTGAGTCCAGAGGCATCACTGCCTCCTGCACTGGCAAAGAAGGGTTGGCCACCACCACCACCTTTGATATCAGCTGAGATGGTCTTGATGATCTTACCAGCGTGGAAGCCTTTGGACTCTACAAGGTCTTTACTGATCATAATCATCAGTTGAGGCTTGCCATCAGTATCGATACCTAATGCGTAGACGCCACTACCGAGCTCTTTTTCGAGTTCGAATAAGATGGTCTTTGCCGCTTTGGGGTCTGCTAGGTCAATTTTTGCTGCTAGATAATTATAGCCATCGTGCTGTTCTACGTTGGCCTTGATATCCGTTTTGATATCACCAGCCTTGGCTTTCTGGAACTGAGCTAATTGCTTAGTCAGCGACTTGTTCTCTTCCATTAGCTGCTTGACTGACGCTATGGCGCTGGTCGAATTCTTAAATAAGCCTCGGATATCTTCTAGCTCTGTCAGTCGTTCATTACAATAAGCTTCGGCTGCTGCTGACGTAATCGCAGTGATCCTTCTGACACCTGCAGCAATCCCCGTCTCAGCTGTGATTCGGAACTGTCCGATCTGACCAGTGTGATCGACATGACAACCACCACATAACTCCACAGAAAACCCTTGGTCGAAGGTGATCATCCTGACACTATCACCATACTTCTCTCCGAACAGCATCATAGCGCCTGATTCTTTGGCCTCGGCTATCGGAATAGATCGAGCTTCCTCTAGTGGAATATTCTCTCTGATCTTCTGATTCACGATGCGCTCGACTGCGGCTATCTGATCCTCCGTCAACTTCTCATAATGAGAGAAATCGAATCTCAATAAGTCATCTCTGACCAGTGATCCCTTCTGCTGGACATGGGTCCCTAGGACCTCTCGCAGCGCCGCATGCATCAGGTGGGTCGAACTGTGATTATTTTCAGTCAGCTGACGTCGATCAATGTCTATGACAGCTCTGATCTCCTGAGTCATATCACTGGGGATGCTGGCGATATAGTGGACGATGATATTATTCTCTTTCTTAGTGTCTAGGACCTGTACCTCTTCATCTCCGAAGTAGAGTCGACCTGTATCACCAACCTGACCACCACCCTCTGCATAGAAAGGTGTCTTGTCGAGTAGCAATTGATTGAAGGCTGAGCCTTTCTCCTTGACGATCCGATAGCGTAGCGCTTTGATTCCTGTTGCTTCGGCTATATCATAACCGACAAAGGTCGTCTCTGTCCCCTCATGGATGATGACCCAGTCACCGACTTCCTTGGTTGCATCTGCTCGTCCCCTTTCTTTCTGAGCATTGAGCGCCGTCTCGAAGCCCTCCTCGTCTACCCGCCAGCCTTTTTCTTCTGCAATCAACCTGGTTAGGTCAAAAGGGAAACCATAAGTATCATATAACTCAAAGGCGTCCTGCCCACTAAGCGTACCATCATCAATCTTGAGTTGATCGAGTTTCTTAAGGCCATCCTCTAGAGTCCTAAGGAAGGACTTCTCTTCTTCGAGAATCACCTTTGTGACAAACTCCTGCTGGGCCGCTAGTTCTGGGAAGACAGTACTGAACTGTGTCGCTAGCATCGGAACTAATTTATGGAAGAAGGGGTCTTTGATATTAAGATAAGAATAGAGATATCTCACTGCACGTCTGAGTATCCGTCTGATAACATAGCCTGCACCTGTACTCGCTGGCAACTCCCCATCAGCGATCGTGAATGACACCGCCCTGATATGATCCGTGACCACCCGCATCGCTATATCCGTCAGACTGTCACCCGAATAGTCGTTCGTATACTTTATGCCAGTCTCTTTCTCTAGAAACTCGATATATGGCGCGAATATGTCCGAATCATAATTAGATTTTTTACCCTGGATGATCATGGCTAGTCGCTCAAAACCCATTCCTGTATCGACATGTTTAGCAGGTAGCTCTTCCAGCACACCATCAGCTTTCCTGTTATATTGTATAAAGACCAGATTCCAGATCTCTATGACATGCGGATG
>CALEAC010000084.1 GCA_937944095.1 uncultured Saprospiraceae bacterium | reverse complement strand
AGAATATAAACCCATTCAATAAAAGACGCATAAAAGTCAAATGCTAAACTAACCCCCAGCCCCTAAAGGGGTGCTGCTAATCACACACAAAGCAAGGCGGTCCTCCCTTCAGGGAGTTAGAGGGTAACAGAGCAAGAAAACCCCTCCTCAAAAGAAACGATGCGGTCCTCCCTTTAGGGAGTTAGAGGGCAATCGGAGCAAGAATATAAACCCATTCAATATAGACGCATAAAAGTCAAATGCTAAACTAACCCCCAGCCCCTAAAGGGGTGCTGCTAATCACACACAAAGCAAGGCGGTCCTCCTTCAGAGAGTTAGAGGGTAACAGAGCAAGAAAACCCCTCCTCAAAAGAAACAAGACGGTCCTCCCTTCAGGGAGATAGAGGACAAGCGGTACAAGAATATAAACCCATTCAATAAAAGACGCATAAAAGTCAAATGCTAAACTAACCCCCAACACCTAAAGGGGTGCTACTAGTCACACAAAAAGCGATGCGGTCCTCCCTATAGGGAGTTAGAGGGCAAGCGGTGCGAGGCGGTGCTCCCTTCAGGGAGTTAGAGGGCAGCACAGCAGATACACATCTACTCGAGTTTACATAACTTTATAATCATGAACGATGATTTAAAGCATAGCCTTAATGGTGGAGCAGAGCCTAATACGTTTAAGTTCGCAAAGGAGCTTAGATTTCGGATGACTCCAAGTGAGGAAATTTTGTGGAATCAGCTAAAAGGCAAAAAGCTTGGTCACAAGTTTAGAAGGCAACATCCATTTGGAAAATATATTTTGGATTTTTATTGTCATGCCCTGAGATTAAGCATCGAAATAGATGGACAGATCCACCTAAACAGTGATCAGAGAAAACTCGATAAATTCAGAACACAGGAATTAACAAGATGCAACATAAATGAACTCCGTTTTACGAACGATCAAGTTAAAAACAGCTTACAAGCTGTGCTTTCGAAAATAAGGAAAGAAATAAATAAGATTGAGTCTAAGACTTAAAGCCTCTCTTCCCCCAGCCCATAAAGGGTGCAGCATTCCTGCGGTCCTCCCTTTAGGGAGTTAGAGGGCAAGCGGTGCGATGCGGTCCTCACTTCAAGGAGTTAGAGGGCAAGCGGAGCAAGAATATAAACCCATTCTATAAAAGACGCATAAAAGTCAAATGCTAAACTAACCCCCAACACCTAAAGGGGTGCTGCTAATCACACACAAAGCAAGGCGGTCCTCCCTTCAGGGAGATAGAGGGCAGCAGAGCAAGAAAACCCCTCCTCAAAAGAAACAAGACGGTCCTCCCTGCAGGGAGTCTGAGGGCAAGCGGTGCGAGGCGGTCCTTCCTTCAGGGAGCAGAGGGCAAGCGGTGCGGTGCGGTCCTTCCTTCAGGGAGCAGAGGGCAAGCGGTGCGGTGCGGTCCTCCCTTCAGGGAGTTAGAGGGCAGCAGAGCAGCAAGTGTGCTCCCTTATTCACTTCAGATTCCTCTTTATCCGACTTAGAGACGTCGGTGTCACCCCTATATATGAGGCCAAATATTTCTGAGGTATCCTTTGCAAATAATTACTTTGACTGAGCAAATTCCGATATCGTTCTTCTGCAGTATCCTTTTGTAAGGCAGTGAATCTCTGAAGAAGATTCAGTATGACATCTTCCCAGAAAGACCTCATGATACCCTCCATTTCTGGAAAGCTAGCGTATAGCTTTGATAATTCAGATTTATGTAAGGATAGGTATGTACTGTCTTCTATCGCTTCTAGAAAGTATTCAGTTGGATTACCACTCAGAAAGCTTGACAATTCTATTGCAGAATTGTCTTCAAACGAAAACCAAACTGTAATTTCTACTCCATCAGAAATGTAGTATAACCTTAGGCAGCCTTTGGTTACAAAAAATATCTCTTTGCAAATTTGACCAGAGGCTAATAGTTGCTCGCCTTTTCTAACAGTATTAGACTTGAGCTTCCGGGTCAGTTGTTCTGAACCTTCTTTGGATATTTGTCCATATTGCTCAAAGAAATTCTCTGCTGCCATAGTGACATCTCAATTATCCGAAAGTTATATGACTGCTAAGCATCGATATTGGCATAGACTGCATTCTCTTCTATGAATTTACGTCTCGGTGGCACTTCTTCTCCCATCAACATAGAGAACACATTATCCGCTTCTATGCCGTCCATGATACTCACTTGATGTAAGATTCGAGTTTCTGGATTCATTGTCGTTTCCCATAATTGGGTATCATTCATCTCTCCCAAACCCTTATATCGCTGTATCTTTATTGAGTTATCCTCTTCCTTTCCACCACTGAACTGCTTTATAAGTTCTGCTCTTTCTTCATCATTCCAGGCATATTCTGCCTTCTTACCTTTCTTAACTTGATAGAGCGGAGGTGCGGCGATATACACAAAACCTTGCTCGACTAATTCACGCATGTACCTAAAGAAGAAAGTCAATATCAAGGTGCTAATATGACTACCATCGACATCGGCATCACACATAATCACAACCTTGTGATATCTCAACTTCTCCATATTGAGTATTCGCTCGCCTTCCTTATCCTCTATACTGACACCGAGGGCAGTGAATATATTTTTTATCTCCTCATTTTCATAGATCTTATATTCCATGGCCTTTTCGACATTAAGGATCTTACCTCTTAGAGGAAGTATTGCTTGGAAATGTCTATCTCGACCTTGCTTAGCTGTACCACCGGCCGAGTCACCCTCTACTAGGAAGATCTCTGATTCTGAAGCGTCTTTAGATGAGCAATCTGATAACTTACCTGGTAAGCCAGTGCCCGTTAGGACATTTTTTCGCTGGACCATCTCACGGGCCTTGCGGGCTGCGTGTCTTGCAGTCGCTGCGATGATGACCTTGTCTATTATTATTTTGGCTTTCTTAGGATTCTCTTCTAGATAGTGTCCGATGGCTTCGCCGACTGCTCTCGATACGATACCTGTCACTTCAGAATTACCTAACTCACCTTTTGTCTGACCCTTGAATTGTGGCTCTGGCACCTTGACAGAAACAATAGAAGTTAGTCCTTCTCTGAAATCCTCTCCTGCAACCTTGAACTTTAGTTTACTGAACAGGCCGTTATCCTCTGCATATTTAGAAAAGACTCTATTCACTGCTCTTCTGAATCCTGCGACGTGTGTACCACCTTCGTGGGTCTTAATATTGTTTACAAAGGAAAAGATATTCTCACTGTAGCTGGTATTGTATTGCATAGCCACTTCGACCTCCACATTATCCTCTGATGCTATGACATGTATAGGCTCTTCGAACAAGGGTGTTCTCGATTGATCGATGAATTTCACAAATTCTTTGAGGCCCCCTTCGGAATGGAAGGTTTCCTTTTTCTTTTTACCTTCTTTCCCATCTGCTGCTACGCGCTCATCCTCGAGAGTCAAAGTCAAGCCCTTATTAAGGAATGCTAATTCTCTGCATCTGACAGCAAGCACATCATACTTATACTCTAGTGTCTCGAAGATAGTGGCATCTGGCTTGAAAATGATTGTGGTACCATTATTTGTAGAAACGCCTTTCTCGATGACTTCTGTGGTCGGTATACCCTCAGAGTATTCTTGCGTAAAGACCTTCCCTTCTCTATGGACTTCGGCTTTGAGATATTCGGAAAGACCATTGACACAAGAAACACCTACACCGTGAAGACCACCTGAGACCTTGTAAGTATCTTTATCGAACTTACCACCTGCATGTAATACAGTCATGACGACCTCTAGTGCTGATTTCTGTAACTTCTCATGCATCCCTACAGGTATACCTCTACCGTTGTCGACGACTTTGATAGAGTTATCGGGTTGGATATAGATATTTATCATATCACAGTGCCCTGCTAGATGCTCATCTATGGAGTTATCTACAACCTCCCATACAAGGTGATGGAGACCTTTTGTATCGGTCGAGCCGATGTACATCCCAGGTCTTTTTCTTACGGCTTCGAGTCCTTCTAGTGCTTGTATATTATCCGCACTATAATCAGAATTATTCTTATTCCCCTTTTTGTCCTCGTTCTTATTTTCGCTCATAGTGATATTTCAAAATCAATCCAACGAAAATACACATTTAGACTGGATTTTTAGGCATGGAAAACCCACCTAAGTGCCTCAAAATGAATACTTTCTATAGGCCATAAGCATGATTTTTATGATTGCAAAATCGAGCTTGTACAAAAGAAAAAATGGTCAATATGTGATTTTGACAAGGTTGAGGGCATAATTGGATTCGCTAGGGACCAAAACTTCTCGATTACTGATCTGTATTGCATCCTGAAAACGCAACTTCAGATCTTGATGTTCGGTGCTAAGTAGGCTATTTCTGGCCATTTTTCCACCTGGGTCAAAGATGTATTCTGATACTGTATTCCCATTCCTAATCTCATCATTATAGATCATTCTGATTCTCGATGGATTGGTCATCAGAAAGTAAGATGAGAAAACACCATCATCATCCTGAGAAAACTGCTTTTTGTAGAGAATCTTGACCCAATCGATCGATCTGTCAGGCCCTGTGTTTAGTATAATGACATCCTCATTGTAATAATCTACCCAGCCCCGTCTAGCAGAACTACCGTATGCTGTCCTATCAAAACCTGAGGAGTATGAGCTACGTCTGGAAAATTCTTTGACTAATTCCATACAAATTAGTAAGCCACCATCCGCTCTTTTGATAACATCCTGAACTCTGAAGTCCTGAAATATCCTATTCTTCTTCCTTTTACTCTTGGAGACGTAATCGATCATTTCTGTTGTGAATGGGATCATCTCAGGAATTTCCTTGCCCTTTAGTTCTGATGGCTTTTTATTTACGAGATAATAACCCATCGCATCTTTCCCCTTCTTTTCACCGTAGAGTCCACAGACCACAATCCTTCCATTTTGGTTATCATAGTCGACATGGATGTCCTTGATATAGTGCCCTTCTTTTTGAATTTCACTTATAACTATCATTTCTGAAATCGCATTATAATACATGAGCCTCAGTGTCTCCTGATCTGTACCAAGGTTTCCTCGTTTCTGGACCACGGTTAAGATTGCGCCCGAATTAGAGAGTATCATTTTTCTGATATCCCGACTTTTTAAACCATATGCTATGAGTGATAGCGATCTCTGGGCAATTAGCTTCTGACGCTCATTATCATACACATATAATAGCAGCTCATCCTTATCGCTGATGCTATAGAGCAAGACCTTAGATTTGTCCTCACTCGTGACACTATTGGGTTGATTCTTCAGCAATTTCTTAGGAATTGTAAGTAGTCGACTACTATCTATTAGAGTGACCTTATGGTCATACCGGCGCTGTATAATCTCTAGCGTATCCGCCTCTAGATAACCGTAGATCAGTTGGAAACAGGTATCTAGTCCTATGGAACTATAGACTTGTGCTTTCTTCTTTTCTAGGACCAACTCAGCAGTCATGGTCTGCTCCATGAACTCATTGAACACATCTACTTCTTTTAGAAAACCCTTATCCCGATATACCATATATCTAGGGCCTATTTTGCCGAGTAACTCATAGGCAAAATAATTTCGGATATTCATCTCTGGTGAGATACTGACTTCTTGGCTATTCAGCGCGCTAATCCAGAATAACAGGAGAAGAGAACAGAGGATTCTCCACGATACATATTTTAAGTTCTGGTCGATTGATATCATAGCTAATAAAAATACATATACTTTTACTCATATAAATCTCCAACATGTCGTCTAGACAACTTATAGAATGTGTACCCAATTTTAGCGAAGGCAGAGACCCCGAAGTCATCAGAGCAATTACTGACGAAATAGAGAAGGTCAGCGAAGTCAGATTACTCAATGTAGATCCTGGGAAGGCAACAAACAGAACGGTGGTCACCTTTGTCGGTCCACCAGAACAAGTTATAGAAGCAGCCTACTTAGCTATAAAAAAAGCTGGTGAGCTCATCGATATGTCTCTACACTCTGGCGAACACCCTAGAATGGGTGCGACCGATGTCTGCCCACTGATACCCATAGCGAATATAGACATGGCTGAGACAGTCAGATATGCAAAAAAACTTGCCCTAAGAGTCGGGCAAGAACTGGAGATTCCAGTCTATCTGTATGAAGAAGCAGCTCAGAAGCCAGATAGACGCAACTTGGCGATAGTGAGATCAGGCGAATATGAAGGCTTAGAAAATAAACTCAAAGACCCAAACTGGGCACCAGATCATGGCCCTGCAAAATTCAATGCCAACACTGGGGCTACTGTCATCGGTGCACGTGATTTTCTAGTCGCTTATAATATCAACCTCAACACGACCTCTGTCAGAAGAGCTAATGCGGTAGCCTTTGATGTCCGTGAAAATGGTCGAGTCAAAAGAAAAGGCGATTCTATCAAAGGGCCTATCGAAAGAGATAAGGATGGCAATGCTATCAGAGTCCCAGGTCTACTCAAGTCAGTTAAGGCCATCGGATGGTACATAGAAGAATATGGTATAGCGCAGATATCCATGAATCTCACTGATATTAACACGACACCCCTCCATATCGCCTTTGACGCAGTAGAAAAATGTGCTCAGAAAAGAGGGATTCGTGTCACAGGATCAGAACTCGTCGGTCTTGTTCCTAAGAAAGTTCTGATCCAAGCAGGAGAGTATTTCCTCAGAAAGCAAAATAGATCAGTCGGTGTCTCGGAAGAAGAGATCATAAAAATCGCTGTCAGATCATTAGGCCTCGATGAATTAGGGCCTTTTGACCCTAAGGAAAAGGTCATCGAATACCTCTTAGATGATATAAGCAACAAGCCACTCATCAATATGAATCTCATGGCTTTTGCAGACGAAACGGCTTCCGAAAGTCCAGCACCTGGTGGAGGTAGTATATCTGCATATGTAGGCGCCTTAGGCATCTCATTAGGAACGATGGTCGCTAACCTATCTTCACATAAGAGAGGCTGGGATGACAAGTGGGAATTCTATTCTGAAGTCGCACTACAAGGTCAAAAAATCAAGGATGAACTCCTCCACCTTGTGGATGAGGACACCCAAGCGTTTAATAAAATCATGTCTGCTATCAAACTCCCAAAAGCCAGTGCGGCTGAGAAAGCAAACAGAAAGCAAGCGCTTGATAACGCGACAGAATATGCGATAGAGATTCCATTACGCGTTATGGAGACCGCTATAAAAGGCTATCAGGTTCTAGAGGAGATGGTCTCACAAGGGAATCCCGCTTCTATCTCCGATGCTGGTGTAGGTGCTTTATGTGCACATACTGCAGTTCATGGTGCTTATATGAATGTGTTAATCAATTGTAAGGATTACGATAATTCAGCTTATGTAACCAGTGCTACATCCAAAGCAAAAGCATTATTCGATGAATCAGCTAAACAAAAAGAGAGTATCGTTCAGCGGGTTATGGAGGCTATAACACCTTAGGGCTTGACCTACGCTGACTTCATCGAGCCTCTGGATGTTATCCTTGCTGAAACCATCAATTATCTAGATAAAGTCTTTACTGAGGAATTGAGTTTGACGAGGCGGATGAGGTATAGAATTCCTTTTTATGATGACAATACATGGATATGTTATCTGAATCCCCAAAAACAGGAGACCATAGAGCTTTGCTTCCTCAAGGGGCATCAGATTAAGCAGGCCTTCCCTATTCTAGATTTAAGAGGTAGAAAATCGGTAGGTGGCCTGATTATCGACCCTTATTCCGATATTCCTATAGATCTTATCTCTGAAATCATAGATTTTACTACAAATCAACAAAATCTATAAGCAAAGCTGAATTACACAACTGATTGACAGTCAGTTGTTTACAAATCATATTATGTTATATTAATGATGCCAGAGCAGTCATTCATATAGAATTAGCTATAATTGTAATCGATTTATTTAAAATCAAAGTTATAATCAAGGTCCGAGCTAGATGATGAATGATAATAGCGTTGTAGATAACGTTACCCACCTAATTGCGAATACCCCACTGGTCAGACTTAACAAGTTAAGTGCCGCTAGTAATTGCACAGTCTATGCTAAGGTAGAAGGCTTCAATCCAGGAAATTCAGCCAAAGACAGATCTGCGAAATACATGCTCGAACAAGCTGAGAAAAAAGGGCTAATCAAAGCTGGTTCGACAATAATCGAAGCCACATCAGGTAATATGGGCTTCAGTATAGCAATGCTTTGTTGTATCAAAGGGTATAAGTGCATCCTTACGGTCAAAAACAATGCATCTAAAGAAAAGTTAGCGATGCTCAAGACGATGGGAGCCCGTGTTGTCCTGTGCCCAGCTAATGTAGATAGTCAGGATCCAGTTAGCTATTATAAGAGAGCGGAAAAACTAGCAGTAGAAATAGAAGATTCATACTACTTGAATCAAAATTACAACACCGATAACGCGGCTGCACATTATCATTTGACTGGTCCAGAGATATGGAGTCAGACTAAGGGTAAAATAACGCATTTCATTTGTTGTGGTGGCACCTGCGGCACTCTAGTAGGTACTGGCCGTTTTCTTAAGGAACAGAATTCCGCAGTTAAGATTATCGGTGTCGATTCTTTCGGATCAGCACTGAAGAAATTCCATGAGGATGAGGTCTATGACAAAAAAGAAATCTACCCTAAGAAAGTCGAAGGCTTAGGAAAGGATATTATTCCTGCAAATTATGATAGAGCAGTGATTGACAGATTTGTCAAAGTCACTGACAAGGACAGCGCGCTCCAAGCGCGTCAGATGTGTAAGGATGAAGGTTTATTCGTCGGCTATTCTAGTGGCAGTGCCTGTCAGGCCCTCCGCCAGTTGATGCCTGACCTAAAAACAGATGATCATGTTGTCCTACTCTTTTCTGATCACGGCTCCCGATATCTATCTAAGATATACAACGATGAGTGGATGATCGAACAGGGCTATATCTTAGGTCGCAAGCTCGCTGCAGTCTAGACTAAGAAACTTACTTAGACAGTTTTCTAGGCCGCTTGAATATCGGTACAGTACTACATGGTTCTCCATACATAATACTCTGGGCGAAAGGTTGCAATTTGGCAGTGAGTGCTGCATAAGCCGATGGGGGTACTGGTTTGTGACTACACCCTTTTATAACCACACGTTTCTCTGCATAAGTTTCGGCATCCAGCTTACTAATCAGTGCCTTGTAATGCGCGTGAAGGTATTCCTGAGTTGTACCAGCAAAAGAAACTATGCCCTGATCTGCTAGCTTAGCACTTATCAACATATAAGCCCAAACTGGAATTATAGCGTCATTACTGATATAGATTACGACGATTTTTCCGATATACTGGGACCAATCCATCTCTTTTAGCTGAGCTCTGAAATCCTTCTCTTTGAGAATCAATTCTTTGAATAAAAAATCTTTGAGGTCTATCTCGGCGATAGGTTGAGCTGGATAGTGGTCTTCTAGATTGAACACTTCTATACCACTGTTAGCGACACGGTTAATCAATTCATTCTGAGGTTCTGACATATTTATTCTTCTTCCGAAGGTGTTTTCTCTGATTCTATCTGATCAGATGATACTTCTGCTTGTGGCTGAGGGACATCATCTGTGTCTGTCAGCCCGACTTGATTCTCAGGAAGCTCGAATTCTTTGATCTTCGGTAAATCATTAAGGTCTTTTAGACCGAAATGGTTCATGAATTTCTCAGAAGTATTATATAGCAGTGGTCGACCAGGCCCCTCCGCTCTCCCACCAATCGCAATGAGCTCCTGATCGAGCAACTTCTGTACGGCATAATCACAATTGACTCCTCTAATAGCTTCTATGCCAGTCCGAGTAACTGGTTGCTTATAGGCAATAATTGCTAGCGTCTCCAGAGCAGACTTAGATAGTTTCTTTTTGGATTCTAATCGAAGGAACTGACTGACTAGAGGATAATAGGCCCCTTTGGTCATAAACTGGAACCCGCCAGCTATCTCTTTAATCTCAAAGGGATAATTCTCAGAATCGTATTTAGTGCTTAGCAATTCTAATGCTTCCTGTATCTCGTTATCCTTGAAACTCTCTCCTAAGTGCGAATTCAGCGTAGATTTGATATCCTTGACTGTGATAGCAGAAGAAGAAGTGAAAATGAGACTTTCTATATATAAGGGTAGATTATCCAATTAGATTATAATGTTTGAGAAAAAAGAAGGCCAAATTTAATCCTAGAAGTAGGAATATCAAAGGAATCCAAAAATGCTTATCAAAGGTCTTGCTCTCATCCTCTAAAGCGTCTAGTGGCTGTGGCGTCATAGTATAATGAAAGTGCTCTATTTCATCGTCTATCTTCAGTTCTAATAATTGCCCTTCGATAGAGAAGCTATAATTAGTCGCTTCCTTCTGAGAAAACGAGATGCTTAGGATACGCCCATTGACAAAAAGCATCAAATGTCCAGATTCATCCCCGTGATACATCTGTATCAGATAGGGACGTCCAGTCCTAGAATAATATGTCCAGTTTCGTTGGGCCACTAGCAGGTATATCAGTATAAAGGAACGTTATATCACTTATATTTGGTAAAACAATCGCAATTCATGTTAAAATACATCGTAAGTGTCATTTTATTGGCTCTATGTTCCGCAATCCACGGACAGGTCTTTATCGCAGAATATGATGATATCTGGGGAGAAGTCTATGATCTGACAGGTCAGCAACCAATAGACCTAACGGGTTATTTAGAAATCTATAATAACTCTCCAGAGGAATATCTGCTTACAATAGAATCAGTTGCTATAGACATACCACCTACTTGGGGGGTGTCGGAATCTGATTTTAGCTATTACGAAGTAGAGGACTATATATTTACTGGAGGTGATATCGTTTCAGTAGATCCCTCCATATTCCTATTTACAGACCAAATAGAAGATGTCGATACCGCTTACCAAACCTTTCAAATTAGTGCCAAGGACCTAAGTGGTAATATTCTACAAGAGGAATCCGTAACTATTGCTTACCAATTAATCATCCCAACAAAACCTACACCGACTTTCCAAATACTAGATTTTGAAGGTATTGAGTTGGCTGATACAATCTATATTCCCTTAGAAATACAGGACCCTTTTAATAGAGATTTCTTTTCACTTATAGAATTTATCTTCGAAGATTTCTGGTACCTAGAAAGACCAATCGTCTGGGAACCAATAGAATATATTTCCGAAAATATAGAGTTCGTAGAATGCCAGTTTCATGACCCATATCTAGAAAACCCAGATGCAACCTGGTGCCAGGGTGAGACAATGTCATGGACAAACAGCTTTATCAATTTCGTCGAAATAAATGGACAATTAGGCCAAGCTAATGACTATAGATATGAAGTACTTGTTAATATCTATGACCCTGCAGATCCTATAGGCTCTAGCCAACAAGTGAGATTCATAGCTGCTGATGCAGAATGTGTCTATGGCTACGAAGCAGACATCATCACTAACCCCCAAGAATATATCTACGTCTGTGCAGGAGAAGAAGTGACCTTACAAGCAAGAGCAGAATATAGTAATGTTAACTGGCATGACCAATCAGGTAATATCATTTCTGGCTATGAAGTCACCTATACTGATATACAAGAAAATGTATACATCTCTGTGTCAGCACAGGATGAAGAAGGGTGTAACGTCCGAGATTTCTTAACTATATTGTTAGAAACACAGACAGCTACAATTGTACAGACGCCCAACGGAAATAACAACATAGAAGCTTGCGAAGGTCAAATTCTAGAATGGGTAGCTATTGATGGTTTTGAGGATGTCGCTTGGTACAACCAGAATACTGGAGACCTATTCTATGGTGACACCTATACATATACCGTAGAAGAAGAGTACGTCACTATAGAAATAAGAGCTGCTGGAGATGATGGCTGTATGGTCGTGCAATACATCAACATCTACGCTAACCCAATGGGTCAAGAGGCTGACATCATAGTGGGAGATAATTTCTTGACATCCTGTCTCGGAGGTATAATAGAATTATCAGCTAAGCCAGAATATACTGAGGTAACCTGGACAGTCGAAAATACAGGTGAGATATATACGGGCAGCCTGATCTCAATCACAGATGTGAATGAATCCCTAAGTATCCTTGTGACAGCTCAGTCTGCAAACAATGACTGCTCGGTATTCCAATATGTGAGCGTTAACGTCGAAAATCTATTTGCTAATGACCTCGTAGATGGCAGTGATTTTCCTATCTGTGAGGGGAATGACTTATTACTAATTAGTAACCCTTCTTACACAGCAGTGACTTGGGAAAATCAAAATACTGGTCTAGTAACAATGGGTAATGAACTTATTCTGGAAGAAGTGACCTCTTTCATTAATCTCGTTGTGCGAGGACTTGGGTCAGATGGTTGTACTTACGAACAATACCTTAATATCTATCCTGAAGAAGACCTTATATATGATGAAGATATTCTAGAGTCGGAGCAAATGGAGTATTGTAGGATTGTAAACCTAGAAGCATCAGCCGACTACAATAACTATGAATGGCACGTCTATAATTTTGATAATAACGAATTCGAAATCTTAGGTACGGATAGAACTATAGAGATAGATTATACCTACAATCTCGATGTATACTCGCCATTAATCACGCTCAGGGGCACTAACTCAGAAGGCTGCCGTGTAGAATTCACCTTTGAGTTCCCTATTAAGTTTCCTGAAGAACGAGATCTGATAGACTTATCTGCCTTGGATGAAGATTGCAGTTGGGAAGAGGTTACAATCTCTACACTAGAACCGTATGAAACTTACAGATGGGAATACCAGAACCAATACTATTATGACAATAATCTGGTGATTCAGAATACAAATGACCCAGTCGTTCTGTTAGCTCTAGATGGAGATGGATGCTCATTCATAGATAGCTACAATCCTACGGAGAACTATCTAGGTAGTCCAAAGATCTGCGTTATCACCACTGACGAAACTGATAATCACAATGTGGTTCTCTGGGAAGACCCCATAGAGAATTCTGAAAACATCGCCTATTATAAAATCCTAAGAGAGGGCAATACCACCAATGTATTTGATTCTATAGGCATCACCGAGGTGGCTGCGGAGAACAGTTACAATGACCTAGATGCGGATAACCAACAGCAAGCATATAGATACCAAGTCGTCTCTGTCGACAAGTGCAATAATGAATCTGAGCCAAGTGATATACACAAAACGATTCACCTCACTATTAACCTAGGAACCAATGATAATGTCAATCTCATCTGGGATCAATATGCTGGCATCACCTACGACCAGATAAGAATACTAAGGGGTAGTTCGCAAGATGACCTAGAAGAGCTTGTTGTACTACCGTCTACCGCTCTGTCATTTACTGATCAAGAATCCGTTATTGGTGATGTATACTACCAGATAGAAATAACAACCCAAGTCGATTGTGACCTCGGACGTCGACTTGTTAAGATTAGCTCTAATATTGCTGGTTTCCTTTCAGATAGTACAGATGAATTCTTTAGCACCTTTTCTGTATATCCTAACCCTGTAGGTGAGATTCTATACTTAGATTCAGAGCAAAATCTACAAGTAACGATAATAGACACTGCTGGAAAGCTCTACAGCACTAATTATATAAGGCCTGGCCTAAGTCAATTACTAGTTTCCGACCTAGCTCCAGGTATCTACTTACTAGAACTATCAAGTAAAGACGGACAGCGTTATAAGAAGTTTATTAAAAGATAAAGATGACAGCTGAAGATAAAGTAGATCTAAAAGAAAAGATAGAAGCTATGATCGCGAAATACGAACATGACATCATCGAGACTAAGAAAATGACTCAACCAGTTAAGCCAGAAAATTCTCTAGGTAGAGTCAGTCGGATGGATGCTATTAATAATAAAAGTGTGATGGAAGCATCTCTTAGAAATAAAGTTTCCAAGCGGAATAAGTTGAAATTTGCCTTGACTCAACTAGATAATCCTGGTTTCGGCAATTGTGCTAATTGTAAAAAACCTATCAATCGTGCTCGACTGATGTTTATGCCTGAGAGCACTAATTGTGTTAATTGTGCCAGATAGTCTATGGTGTCTCTACGCGCTTTTCTTCTAATTACTATCTTCACTTTCTAATAATTAATAACTCACGACCCTGCCTTGCTAACCCTATTTAGAAGAAATCTTCTTACTAATTATATACTACTGTTCCTATTAGCAGCAGTCTTACATGTGTATTATTTCATCTTCCCTAATACGATAGAGCCAGAATGGTATTCTGGATTTTTAGATACGAAGATTAAGCCTCTAATTAGTAATCCCACGCTGCTAGTCATTATAAGCCTTGCCCTCATTTGCATTCAGGCAATTTTGGTTAATGATCTGGTCACTCGTCATAAGCTCAGTAGAGCACTGAGCACAATTCCTGCAGCTTGCTTTGTTGTATACGCGGCGATGGCACTAGAACCACAAGTCTTCAGTACAATACTCATAGCGAATTTGTTTTTTATTCTTGCCTTAAGAAATCTATTCTCGATATATAAAAAATACTTACCGACAGGGACCTTATATAATAGTGGTCTATACCTTGGGCTGGCGATGCTCTGTTACAATCCTTACGGAATATACTTCATCGTTTTCATGATAGGTCTGTATAGCTTGAGAAACTTGAGCTTACAAGAGAGTTTGCAGATTACTTTCGGTTTCTTGACGCCTATTTTCTTTTTCTGGGTCTATCAGTTCTACAATACCGATCTAACTACTTTCTATGATACAATTGTACCTAGCTTTTCTTTGCCACGTATATCGAAGGGCTTAGAACCAACACTCATTTTCAAGGTCATACTTTCTATAGTTATCATACTCGTCCTATTGGTCTTATCTGCTGAAACAAGAAAGAAAAAGAAATTCGAATCTATCAAGAAGATAGAACTATGCTATTGGTTTCTTCTATTTGCAATAGTGAGTATCTTGTTCATGCCTAAGCCACTGACTTCTCATCTCCTTATTATTTCAGTTCCGATGACAATCCTCCTAGGAATCATCATGGAGAACAATGAAAATAGAATCGTGAAAGAATTCCTTTTCATACTGGGTCTCATAGGATTCATCCTAATTCAATTAGGTGTTAGTATAGGATAATAACTAGCAAAATTAGACCAATATGCCTCGCTCCATTTTTCTATGGATCAGCGTACTCATAATAATAGACAATAAGCAGTATAGGGTAAAGAAGATTATGCCTGGTGCAAAACTCGAGTAATTGACTGTTTCTATACTTACTGAGTCAGAACCACCTGCCATACTCGCCAGTTGAGAATTCAACAAGCCATAAAAACCGATGTAGGACATGAATATGGCCACTACAAACACATCTGCCATGCTCCACTTGCCTAGATAGAAGATAACCGTCCTAATAAGTCGACTCTGCTTAGCTCTTATTACAAATAAGTACAGTACAGTAAGCATCATCTTTGCAAAAGGAAGTATAATGCTAAAGAGCAAAATCAGGAAGCCGACTAATTTCATATCCCATGCATGGCCTTCTAGTAAAGTCCGTGTTACATCTAAGATACTCTTACTCTGGAAATACATGACTTGTTCATCAAAGTGGATTTCCTCTCCTATTAGTTTCAGATCTACGTCTGATAGTCGAGCATCTAAATCGATCATCGGCATCGCCAAGCCGAGAGCAAGCATGCAGACACATACCAACGATAAGTACACCATAGCTAATCTAAACCCAGCATACTTTGCCACTAATATGAGCAAGATTAATGCAGCTGTTAGCAAAATTAGTATCCAGCGTATCAACTCTGTTGACAATAATTCAGCAGCAGCTATCCGCTCTTTGATCACTGTGTTCGTTTCTTGGAGGTTAGCTACTCCATAGATTTCGTAGATTAAGTGCCTTCTATCATTGAGTGTGCTGCTTGATTCTGAGACTAACATATTACTGACTTGCTCGGTAATGCCCTTCTTAATCTCTGGCATTTTCTTTTGCAACTCTAGCATCATCTGATCGGCGATGCCCGGAATCTTGGCTTTGAAATCTATGTTCTTGACTTGATTCTCGATGTTTCCCTTGAATAGGTTCATGAATAGCCCAACTAATTTGTTCTCTTGCTTGTTATCTGCCATGAACATTTCTACCAGTTTCCCTGACTCTATATATTCACTATGCAGCCCATAGAGGTAGTTCTCTATTTCCTTTCTGATACCTCCTAAGTCACCGGTGTTGAAGTCGAAGTCTTTGGCTTTTCTCTCTATGACAGAAAAGATCTTTTCTTTCCAGATATCTATATTGAACAGCCCATAGTTAATCTTATTAATCTCTGCGAAATCATATTTATACTTGTTGATCTCTCGAGAGTTCTGATACAACTCATTGCCCTTAAAACTTGCGGCTGCAATTAATCCAACCACAATAAGGGAAAAGACAATTCTCATCTTAATTAAGTTTCTGATTATTTCTTACCTGTCTAAGATGTAATATTTCCTCTAATTGTTACAACTTCGGGATACATTAAAGCAAAGGAGGCCATGGAATCGATAGATTTAGACCAACTAAGATACCCACTAGGAAAATTCACCGCACCTGATACCTATACATCAGAAATAAGGGCGACTAATATCAACCGTATAACAAGCCTACCCCAGGAACTTCGAGTAGCCACAGATAATATGTCCGAAGCGCAACTTAATCTACCGTATAGAATAGACGGTTGGTCCACTCGCCAGATAGTCCATCATCTAGCAGATAGCCATATGAATAGCTTAATCAGGTTCAAGCTCGCTCTGACAGAAGATAATCCAACTATCAAACCCTACGATCAAGATGCCTGGGCCACAGTCGAAGATGCTAAGATGCCTATCGATGTCTCGCTAGCAATTCTCGATGGCGTCCATGCAAGACTAAGCCAGGTCATGGATAGCATGGACGAATCAGATTTCCAGAAGACCTTATATCATCCAGAATGGAAAAAGAACCTCAGTCTAGATCTTATGGGGTCACTATATGGCTGGCATGGTCACCACCATCTCACTCAGATAACTGAACTTAAGAAAAGGAATAACTGGTCGTAATCTTATGACTCTGAGTCGCCAAATTTCTGGCGAGCATATTGCTGGAGATCGATGACCTGATCGGATTCGTCAACAATCTCTTTACCTAGGAGTGTCTCAAAGAGATCCTCCATCGTCACTAAACCTACAACACTACCGAATTCATCTTTAACGACGAAAAGATGTTGTTTTGTCTTCGTTAGCTGTTCGAAAAGCTGAGGTAGAGCTAAATCATCACGCACAGTCTGTACATCAAGCATCAAGTCACTCACCTTCTCATCAGTACCATTTTCGATAAGGCATGTTAGGATATCATCCTTGAGCACAACACCAGTGATATTATCTACTTGGTCATTGTATACTGGAATACGAGAGTATAATTTATCGGGGCTTTCTTTGACGAAGTCCCCTACAGTCATGTCCTCTTTGACCATATAAGCGACTGTCCTAGGTGTCATGATTTCTCGGACACTCATCTTCTCGAAATTCAGGAGGTTAGATATGATTGCTGACTCTTCTTTGCCTATAGCGCCACTCGATTCTCCTACCTGAGTCATCGCAGCAAAATCAGCTCTGCTTAAGACTGATTTCCCTTTTTCGTTTTTCAAGGACTTAGTAATCAATTGACTGACCCATACTAATGGTGCTAGTAAAAATAATAATAACTTCAAGGTCCTAGTGGTGAACGGAGATAAGGCTTTCCAATTGTTAGCACCTATAGTCTTAGGGATAATCTCTGATAAAATTAAGATTGCCAAGGTCATCACCGTAGCAATAATAGACTCATAACTAATGCTTAGAGGACCTATATTCAGGTAGTTCTTCCCGAAAATGTCACCTGCCATCGCACCCACACCAATAGCGCCCACTGTATGGGCTATGGTATTCAGGGTCAGAATCGCTGACAATGGTCTATCTATGTCCTCTTTGTATTCATTTAATAATAAACCTGTCCTAGTACCAGCCTGTAGTTGCTGGTTGACATAGGATGGGGTGATGCTCAGCAGCACAGCTTCTAGAATAGAGCAGAGGAAAGAGAATCCAATAGATAAAAGAAAAAATACGATTAATAGTCCCACTATTTATAGCCTTGATTATCCGATAAAAGTATATATAACTAATTCTAATATGAAGTAAAAGCCTCACATTATACTTTAGACGCCCATGTACTGACTAAGGATACAATAATTGCAGCCACAATTCCTTTGATCAGGGCCATTTTCCAGAATGGGAAGAAGCCATATTCTAAACTGCGCTCAAAATCAAAGATATATGTTAAATGACCTAGGCCAAAAAGGAACAAAACAGCTGTTCCTATTGACATCGCAACTAATGTTCGTAGAAAAGTAACTTCACCTAAACTGAGAAATTTCCTAATAACGAGGCCCGAAAAAAGGAAACCATATAGAAAACCACCACTGGGACCTATTATCTTTTGCCAACCAGCGCTCCCCTCAGCAAAAACGGGCAGTCCTAAGCTACCTAGTATGAGGTATAATGAAATCATAATGCCGAAATAACGTAGGGGCAATAATCCTGCAAACACAAATACCACTAAACTCTGAGCTGAGAATGGGATATCCCCAGGAATAATAACAGTCACATAGGCACTGATAATGAGTGCGATCAGGCTAACGCCAATTTTGATAAGGGCATCTTTCACTCTAAAATGAATAACTGAGCCTCTGAATTATTGTTGGCCACAACAAAATGACGACGACCATTAGCACCCTGAGCACAGGCTAATTTTCTCACATCACGATTAGCAAAGAATCCAGAATCCTCAGTAGATATAGATTGGAATTTTTTCTGTCCTATATTCTCTAGAACGACACCAACACCACTATCAGCCCTCGGTGTCTCGACTTCTGACATATACCAGTTGCCCGCTGCGATAATATCTAAATCCTTGTCCTGATCTAAATCAACCATAACGACGTCTTGGATAGGGGCTAGTTGAGCTTGATAGGGCAATTTTTCTGGCACCAACTGCCCATCTTGATTCCAGAGAATCACAGAACTGAAGCAGTTGGCCTTAACATGAAAAGCATTATCTAACGCTGACCCATAGATCTTATACACATCAGATTGTCCGAATTCCTCATAGGACGAAATAGAGGACTTCAGTGTTGGCATCTGTTCACTAGAACACTGGAATCCCCGAACTGGAAAAAGCTGATCATCACAATGATAACTGACGACTATATCGTTAGAACCATTATTATCAAAGTCACCGGCAAATAACTCAAATGGCTGCTCATCTGAGGCCTCGTACTTGTAGTTCTCTCCTAGATTACCTGCGATAAAGTCTAAGTCTCCATCCCCATCTAAATCACCAGATTTGAGAACATTCCACCATCCTACGAGAGATTTAGATAGTATCTTATCATTTTTTTCTAATCGCCCATTTACATTTTCGTAAATGAGGATATCCGTCCATTCGCCTGCAATCATCAGGTCCATATCACCATCTCCATCATAATCAGTCCATTCTGAAGCTGCTATCATACCTGGAGTTAGTAAGTCCGGCGCTAATTCCTTGGTTTTATCTATATAGCCAGTTGGTGTATTTATAAGCAAATAACTACGTGGTGACTGTGGATACTTACCATGTATCAGACGACCACCTACAAAGAGGTCTTGGTCCCCATCGCCATCATAATCTGCAGTAGCGATGCTTCCCCCACTAGACCTGATGCTCGGGAGCAAAACTTTATCTCTTTTATATACTCCATCATTGTTTAAGTACAATCTGTCTTCGAGGAACTTAGAATTTATAGGATACTCGTAACTTCCACTAACGACATAGAGATCTAGATCATCATCATTATCTGCATCAAGGAAAATGGCATCTATATCTTCATACATTTTATCTTCATCGAACTGGGCCAATTCTATGTATTTACCCATCTGATTTCTTTGGAAAATCTTACCAGCTTGGCCTCTAGGACCACCTAAGTAAATCTCATCACTTCCATTACCATCGATATCAGCAATAGCCAAGGCCGGCCCCAATTGTGAAAGCAAATGAGGTAACAGGACTTGCACTTTATAATCATCTACATACTCTTCCTGATGTTTATACTTTAAAGACTGCTTTGTATCTTCTTCGAATAGCTTACTCCTTTCTGTTTTCTTAACTGTGTCATTAGTATTGTCGGGTGAATAACGAATAACCATATTCCCCTTAGCAACCTCTTTGACTGACTGTGTAGTCCCATCAGACCATAAGATTTCTAATCGTTGAGGTACTTCATTCTGAGCTAAACCAAAATGCAAAACGGGTTCACACGACGACTGGAATCCTCTTGTCACTTGAAATTCTTTGAATTTAGACCCAATTGAGCTTGTAAGCTTAACTCTAGTATTATACCCCAACTTATTTGATTTAGGGCCTTCAAATTTGATTCTGAGATAGGCGTCATTATTTATCGTATTCTCATACAATGAAGCATCAGCATTGATATTATTGACTACGACATCTAAGTCTCCATCGTTATCTAGATCACCGATGGCCATACCATTAGAAAAGCCCAAATGATCAAATCCCCAGCTGTCAGAAACTTTCTCAAATTTCATTTCTCCTTTATTTTCAAAGGCGTAATTCTTTAGAGGGGTGCTTTTCAGAACAGAATAGGCCTGCTCGAAGGTTAGTCTGTTCTGAGTTTTTTTAGCAAGCTCATTTGTCTTCTTAGAGAAGTCCTTGTCCTGGGTATCTCTGAGCCAACCATTGACAACCAACAAATCTTCGTCTCCGTCATGGTCATAATCACTGAACAGTGAGGCCCAACTCCAATCAGATTTGTCTATCCCGGAATAATGTGCCAGGTCACTGAAATGGCCATTACCATTGTTGAGGTGTAATGCGTTTCTCATATACTGGAAG
>CALEAC010000083.1 GCA_937944095.1 uncultured Saprospiraceae bacterium | reverse complement strand
GTTTAAGTAGATTTCTTAGAGCCTAGCTCTCAAGATTGTTATTTAGCTTAATTAAGACCAACAAACTTTGGTCTATAATTTGCACTTGTATAGTACTGCATCTATATTTGCGGTCGCTTTGCAAATAAGCATATAGAGGGTGATTAGCTCAGTTGGTTCAGAGCACCTGGTTTACACCCAGGGGGTCGGGAGTTCGAGTCTCTCATCGCCCACAAATGATAATCAAGGAGTTATGATTTATTTCATAGCTCCTTTTTTTTGTTTCATATACCACACAAGCTCCTAAGATAAAATTCTCTCATCATGACAAACCCATGGATCACAAAAACGAGCAAACAAGTCTATGCTAATAACTGGATCAGCGTAGTCCATAATGAGGTCACGACGCCAGGTGGGCAGGCTGGTATCTATGGGAAGGTACACTATAAGAACCTTGCTGTTGGTGTTATACCACTGGATGATGAGAATAATACTTGGTTGGTCGGTCAGTATCGCTATGTCTTAGATACGTATAGTTGGGAGATACCAGAAGGTGGTTGTCCAGAAGGCACTGATCCGCTTCTAGCCGCACATCGGGAGCTGATGGAAGAGACGGGTATAAAAGCCACTGATTGGAAAGAGATTATGAAACTACATACATCTAACTCTGTCTGCGATGAGACAGCATTCTTGTTTGTTTGTAGGGGGCTTAGCTTTTATGATGCAGAACCAGAACATACTGAGGAATTAGCTGTTCAGAAACGACCGTTTGCAGAGGCCGTCGAAATGGTAATACGTGGAGATATTACTGATGCGATGTCTGTCTCTGCGATTCTTAAGACAGATCTCTTACTCAAAAGAGGTGTGTTATAACTATAGCTCGCTGAGCTGACGTATCCACCGAAAGCCGTAACTGCCATCTAAATACTTAGCTAGGTATTCCTGTTCGGATTGCCCTGGTGTTGGAATCAAGGAGGCACCGATACCGAGCTGGATATAATCCATTATCGAGCTGTAACCTGATCTGCTGACGACTTGTGCACAGGCCAGTAGGAGCGTATTAATTTCCTTCGAATTAATGCGGTCTCTAACCACCCATGATATTGGTTGTCTGCTTAAGCTCGGCGCTAAGTTGGTCCCACGGACTAGCAGGACTCTCCTAGGGTCCTGACTGAAAGTATCGATAATATGCCGTTCTAGTTCGGTCCGAGCGGGTTCAGGACCTGATAGGAAGAAACCCAGATCATAGAGTGGTTCGATGACTTCTGTCGTTGCTATCAATCTAGAAAGAACGCCTATTCTCCGTTGATTGTTAATTCTTGGATTCTGACTTAAGAGACCAGAATATGATGGATCAGTGCTATCTGGTATCCAACATTCATCGAAACTATTGAGGAAGTATCTATTAGCTCGATTCATGATATAGCCGATGGCTCGATTGTCCGCAAGTAAATGTAGCTGATGAGATATAATCGCCGACTTGACAAGCGTGGAAGACAGGCCGAATCGACTATCAGAAATGACCATATCGATGCTATGCTGTCTGACTAATTGAGCTAAGGCTCTACGTTCTCTGATTATTGCTGTTGCAACATTCGGCAGATTATAGAGGACTAATTGCCATAAGTGCTGGCCCTTGTACGTGACTGAGTAGCTTGGCAGTTCTACTGTAACTAAATCAGGAAAAGCTTCACCTAATAGGAGTAGCGCCTCTCCATCACTGGCAATAATTACAGTTTTGCCTTGAGAGATAAGCATTTGAATAAGAGGAATACTCCTTGTCGCATGCCCGAGACCCCAATTAAGAACGCCATAAAGTATCGTTTGTACCCCCTTATCGACATCGACATTCATCCTGTCTTATTATTCTATTCGGATCTCGTCGTTGAATTTATTGTAGAATTTATACTGGATGATTGGCATTTCATTGTCGGAGACCAGTTTAATCCACTTTCTATAAGTTTTGAACCAGTTCATCTGACGTGTAATAACCCCTTTCTTAAAGAAGGTATAGACGAGTGGATTCACCTTAAGTGTAATCGATGCATTAGGATATGTCTCTACGATGAACTTGAGGTGCCGTTCTATCTCATCTGGCAGTAATAAGGCTGGTTCGATATTACCTGTGCCTTTACAAGAAGGGCAGACCTCCAAGGTGTTGATTTTGAGTTCAGGCTTGACCCGCTGTCTTGTGATCTGTATAAGTCCGAACTTACTAAGAGGTAGTACTGTGTGTTGCGCTCTATCACCAGCCATGAATTCTTTCATCTTGGTGTAGAGGATGTTCTTGTTTTCTTTATTTCTTAAATCGATGAAATCTATAACAACAAGGCCACCTAAATCTCTTAATCGCAATTGTCTTGCAATCTCTTTGGCGGCTTCTAGGTTAACCTTGAGGGCAGAAGATTCTTGATCACGGTTTTGGGATTTTGGCCCAGAGTTCACATCGACGACATGCATCGCTTCGGTATGCTCGATTACGAGGTAGGCGCCACTGGACATAGTAGGCGTTTTGCTAAAGCTAGATTTGATCTGCTTACTGATTCCATAATGATCGAAAAGAGGTTTCTTGCCTTTGTAGCTAGAGAGAATCTTTACTTGATCTGGTGCAACACTTTGTAGGTAGGTCTTAGCACTGTTATATATTTCAGGGTCATCGATGATAATCTTATTGAAAGAATCATTCATGATGTCACGAAGCATCCCTTCTGTCTTGTCGACTTCGTTAAGAACCTTAGCTGGTTTTTTGCTTTTCTTAAGTTCTTCAGTGATGCGCCCCCATTTGCTAACGAGCTTATTGATCTCATCGTGGAGATCAGCGACTTTCTTGCCTGAGGCTGCAGTTCTTATAATAATGCCGAAGTTCTTCGGTTTGATACTTTCGACTAGCACCTTAAGTCTTTTCCTTTCGTCATTGTCTACAATCTTCTTTGAGACGGAGACAGTATTTTTGAATGGCGACATGACCATAAATCGGCCAGCTAGAGTGATTTCACAGGTGAGTCTAGGCCCTTTAGTAGAAATGGGCTCCTTGAGTATCTGTACGAGGCATGGTTGATGCTTCTTAAATACACGGTCTATCTTGCCGTTCTTTTCATTGTCAGGCTTCAAAGTGAAGTTGTCTAGATGATGACCTGAGGACTGCTTATCGATTGTCTTCTTGGTATAGTCTAGTACGGACATAATCTGAGGTCCTAGATCTGTATAGTGTAAGAAAGCATCTTTTCGGACGCCTACATCTAGAAACGCAGCGTTAAGACCAGGTCTTAACATTTTAATATATCCCAGAAAAATATCCCCAACAGAGAATTGTGTATCGTTAGTCTGTGTGTGAAGCTCTACAAGCTTCTTATCCTCTATTAAGGCTATTTCAACTTCAGTGGGAGTTGACTTAACTAATAACTCCTTTTCCAAAGTGATTTGTTTTTTTAGGACCGACAGTCGTCTAAAGTGCTAGAATAAGACCGACGTGAAAGAAGATTGGGCATAAAGTAATATGGGATTACCTGACTACCGGATCCTTGCTATTAAATGATAACTGATGTGGTGGATGCCAGGGGCACCCACCTAATTAGTTACCTATTCTTTTTCTTGTGTCTGTTTTTTCTAAGTCTCTTTTTTCTCTTGTGAGTAGAGATCTTGTGTCGTTTTCTTTTTTTACCGCAAGGCATATATTTCTTTTTTTAATGAGTATCACATAATTTCTTTTGCTCTAGCGCTAAGGCTGATTGACCATTAGCTTGATAAGCGTCTGCTAGCAGACAATTAGCTTGGGCAAAAGATGGACGAAGTTCAATAACTTTTTTGAATCTATCAACTGCTTTCTGAAACTGACCAGTTTTCATAGATAATCTACCTAGTTGCATAAGGACCGATACGTCCTCAGGATGGGCTTTATTGAGGTCTAATAACATCAATATGCCTTTCATCGGGTTATCCTCTAGAGGTGCATCTACATAAGTCAAGGCCAAATTTATTTGGCTTTCGATGTTTTCTGCATCCATGGAAATGGCTGTCTCAAAGGCTGCTCTACTCTTCATCAGGGCATGTTTCTTCTCATTGTCTTCCTTAGATCTCTGGAAGGCAATGGAATAAGTAGTGCCCGCTATCCGCCAAGATTCATCAGTATTTTCTATTTGAGCAATTTGCTCAGCATAGTGTCCAGATATCAGTGGTTTGTCACTAGCATACCACAAAGAGGCTAGTTTCTGGTAGATTTCTGATTTTTCTGAATCTGTCTCGGCAAGTTTCAGCTGACCGTTTAATTGCATGATATCATTTCTATTTGCTCCAGGAATTTTGTCCATGGATTCTGATACCAAGCGATTGACATTAATCAATTCAAATTTTTGAGCTCTCGACTTTTCGATCGTTCTATGTTCGCTGGATTTTGTATCACAGCCGAAGTAAAGTAAGACTGTCAGGCCAATAAAAAGGCCTACAGCAAATATTTGTGCTTTATTCACTTGTATTCTTGTCGTCATCTGGAAGAGAAGATACTTTATCCTTTACTTCATCGACGAAAATCTTAGCTGGTTTGAAAGAAGGAATATAATGTTCAGGGATTTCAATTGCGACATTCTGCTTGATATGTCTCCCTATTTTCTTTGCTCTCTTCTTAATCACAAAAGACCCAAAGCCCCTGATATAGACATTCTCCCCTGATGAAAGAGAGGATTTGACCTCTTTGAAGAATTCTTCAAGCGAAACGAGGACATCGACTTTGGGGACGCCAGTCTTCTCTGAGATTACAGTTACCAAGTCAGCTTTTCGCATGTAATCGTAAATTATTGATTAATAAGTGATTATGAGACCTTTTCAAATCAAAGGGTGGCAAATTTCGCAAAAAATATTGTTTAAGGAAATAAAACAAGCCTTTTTTATGTATTGAAGCTTTTTGCAGGATGAATATAGCTAATTGTCTCTAAATCAACTAAATACAAATGCTTGGTCCAATTATCTCAATAATAGCTAGCTTTGGCCTCTATTAGTCATGATCTGTAGGGCTTGGCAAAAAAACAATGTAATTATGGTCTATTCTATGACAGGATATGGAGAGGCATCCAGGGAGCTAGATGGCAGGACTTTCCGAATGGAAATCAAGTCACTGAATGGCAAGAGCACTGATATCAGATTCAGAAGTGCTCTCAATCTGAGGGATAAAGAACTTAGTCTAAGGAAAATGGTGACTGACATGGGTGTCAGAGGAAAATTCGATGTTAATCTGGTACTGACAGCAGGTGCTAGTGAGGACAACCAACTGAATCTTTCTGTGATGGATACCTATTATAAGGATTTGATCAAATTCAGTGAACTCAATAAGTTACCCACGGGGGATATCCTACAGACACTCATACGCTTACCTAACGTCGTCCAGCTTGCAGAAGATGCTATAAATGATGATGAGTGGCAAATCATAGAGGCCATTACCAAGGATGCTATGACGAAACTGAACGACTTTAGAAGAACTGAAGGACAGTCAATTGCTGCCGACCTTAAGGAACGCGTTACTAATATCATGTCAGCACTCGGTGAGATGGATACATATGATCAGGCCCGTGTAGACAATATCAAAGAGCGCATCAGAAAAAATCTTAATCAGCATTTTGCTGATGAGAGTATAGATGAAAATAGATTCGAGCAGGAGATTATCTTCTACTTAGAGAAACTGGATGTCAATGAGGAAAAAGTCAGGTTGACTCAACATTGCGATTTTTTCTTGAAGGAACTGCTAACAGATCAGATGGGGAAAGGCAGGAAGCTGAACTTCATTAGCCAAGAGATGGGTAGAGAGATTAATACGCTCGGTGCAAAAGCGCAGCAATCCGATATGCAAAAGCTGGTTGTCAGAATGAAAGATGAATTAGAAAAAGTCAAAGAACAAGTCCTGAATACACTATAGTGGAATCTTCTCTAGTAAATATGTATGACATGATAGTTCTTACTGCCCCTTCTGGGGCAGGGAAGACGACTATCGCTAAGCACCTGCTCAAAAAATATCCTGAGTTGGACTTTTCGACCTCAGCAACAACTCGGTCTCCACGTGAAGGTGAAGTAGAAGGAAAGGATTATTACTTCTTATCCCAAGAAGAATTTCAGCAGAAAATAAATGATGAGGCCTTTATCGAGTGGGAGGAAGTATATGAAGACAGGTTATATGGCACCTTGCATTCTGAGGTCGATAGCTTAATTGCGAATGGTAAGAAGGTACTCTTCGATATAGAGATTAATGGCGCACAGAACATCAAGGCTAAGTATGACGAACGATGCCTCGTTATTTTTGTTAAGCCACCATCATTTAGAGCTCTTGTATCTCGTCTGACTAACAGAGGAACCGAGACACCTGCAAGCCTAGAGAAAAGAATCAAGCGTATTAAAAAAGAATTACTTTTCGAAAACACCTTTGATATGGTTCTGCTCAATGATAAACTAGAAGATGCCCTGAAGGAAGCAGAACAGATCATAGAATCGTTAGTTCTTAAGAACAGCTAGGGATGCAAAAGACAAAGACAACAGAAGGTATAACGATCAGAATAGCCTCCTATTACGAGGAAGGTTCTTCCAGACCCCTCAATCAGTATTTTGCCTTTTCATACGTAGTAGAGATAGAGAACGACAGTCCCTTCGAGGTGCAACTACTCAGGCGATATTGGTTGATTCGGGATGCTAATAGCGACATGAAGGAAGTAGAAGGCACAGGCGTTATCGGCAAACAACCCATTATCAAGCCTGGAGAAATGTTTCATTACTCTTCTTGGAGTCCACTCGCAACACCCATCGGAAAAATGACAGGTTATTATACGATGAAGCGCCTACTGGATGGCAGCCTATTCAAGGCTTATATACCAGAATTCCAACTTGTTGCAGACTATATTAATAATTAGTCATAAAATCCTTCCAGGAGAAAAATCAGTCTCCGCATTGCCCCCTATTGGGTTACCCCTATGTCAAAGTAGATTTTGTGACTGTAATGCTACCTAGTGGCATAAGCGTCGGTATAGCTGCATTATACTTGGAATAACTTATGCAAGCCGATACATTTACGGTCGAGTTGAGACAAAGATTAAATTCTCAATATTAAGGGTGTTAGATATGGTCCTCGGAAAAGTTCGAGGACCTGTCTTTTTTATAAGTGAGACTTTTCTTCTAACCTCAACAGACCAGACTTTGCTTTTTGGTGCAAGCTATTCTTATAGTTGTTTGGGTCCAGTTCCAAGCTATAATTCAGATAGCGCTTTGCAAGTTTATATTTTTTCTGCGATTCATATATGTGCGCCAGTTGGATGGCTGCGTTACATACAAAGTACGCATCCTTGTAAGTTTTATTGTCCAGTGTCGCTTCGAAATAATCGATGGCTTCAGGATAATTCTTTAGTGCTTGAGTGATTCTTCCTAATCTATAGTAGAACTCAACTCTGTCGAGATTATCCTCCTGATATCGGAATGCGTTCTGAGTCATGAGGACATAGGCTTTTTGATGATAACCACCATCACAGAGCAACCGTGATTTGATCAGGATAGGATCTGGTATCAGATTAGATTCTGCTTCATGGTATGCTTGCTTGTCTCCATCAAGCAATAGTCGACCAGTATTCTGCACCTTATTCATGTAATTCTTATAGCTTGTAAGGTCATTATCGAAGACCAGTGCAGCCCAAGCCAGTTTCTGATAAGCTTCTTTGATGTAGTGCAGACCACCGAACTCAGAAACGAATTTTTCTAAGCTAATGACGCTAGTCGGATCGAGTTGCCTTAGCTTCAGCAAGCCTTCCTTGAAGTCTAGAAAGTGGAAAGCGCTTTGTGTTTCCTTATCAGGACGCTTCGCAATAACCTCAAGGGCCAGATCTGTTTGACCCAGTTTATCGTATATCGTTGCCATGAGGAAACTAGCCATAGGACTCTCGTCTGGTCTTAAGCTGACCTGATCTAGGTATCGATGAGCTTGCTCAGTGTCATTCGCCTGGTAGACCAGTAGATATAAATAGATTGCATCTACTTCTTCACTGAATATGAATTCGGAATCACGCTGAGAATGTGCGACCACAGTCTCTATTTCTTCTATACCCAGTTCTATGGAACCCTTAAGTCCTAGTACTTTCTTGACGATTCCAGGTAGCGTTACGGTTTCTATCAGGGAATGGATTATACTGAGACTCTTAAGATTGTAGATGAAATCTGGGTGCTTTTCTTTGTTGTCTTGTAGTTGCTTATAAGCATTAAGGATCTCTCTGGATGATTTGAATAACTGACCGAATGTGGATCGGATAATCGCCCATTGCAATTTGATTTCTGCGATAGCATAGGCCTTGTAAGGGTCGTCGTCTTGGAGATTCTTCTCTAGGGTGTCTATCCACTTTTTTCGATTTTTCTCTAGCTCTTTGAAGGTCTGCTCGTCTTCTGAGATAAATAGAGTGAAAAAATCTATATAGCTGGCTAGATGGATGTAGGACAAGTCATTGGGGTGGTCAGTTTGGTATTTTTCTATAAGTTGCTGTGCATAATCTAGCTCTAGATTGAGAATCTGAGTATAG
>CALEAC010000082.1 GCA_937944095.1 uncultured Saprospiraceae bacterium | reverse complement strand
CATATTGTGGATACCAGAAAGATGGCACTGGACATCAGCGCCTTATCTATCGGCACCTACCTCATTATTCTAAAGGATGGTAGCGGTCAAGAGGTGGTGCAGAAATTCGTTAAGTTGTAGCTCGGATAGAACTTCACTATTGGGCAGAAATACCAGACAATAAGTCTGCACTAAGAGTACCCAATAAAAAAGAGACTGCCTCAATTAAGAGACAGCCTCTATGTCTTAGATCTAATGTTATTCTTTTATCTAGCGATTGCTGTTGCTCTTTTCTCTCTGATCACAGTGACTTTGACTTGCCCTGGATATTGCATGTCGTCCTGAATTTTCTGTGAGATCATGAAAGCCAGATCATCTGCAAATGCATCACTAACCTTATCACTCTCTACTATCACTCTTAATTCTCTACCTGCTTGGATTGCATAAGCTTTCTGGACACCTTCATAAGATAGTGCTAGGTCTTCTAACTCGCCGATACGCTTGAGATAACTTTCTAGGATTTCTCGACGCGCACCTGGTCTAGCACCTGATATCGCATCACAAGCTTGGACTAGTGGAGAGATGATGTTATTCATCTCTATCTCATCGTGATGGGCACCGACTGCATTGAGTATGACTTCGTGTTCATTCACCTTCTTGAGCATTTCCATACCGAGTAATGCGTGAGGTAGTTCTGACTCTTCCTCTGCTACTTTTCCGATATCGTGGAGCAGGCCAGCTCTTTTGGCCATTTTGATCTGCTTAGGGCTCATGCCTAGCTCTGCGGCCATCGTGGCACAGAGGTTAGCCGTCTCGATAGAGTGCTTCAGTAAGTTTTGACCGTAAGAAGAACGGAATCTCATCCGACCGATCATTCTGATGATCTCAGCTTTCAGTCCATGTAGGTCGAGATCTATTACGGTTCTCTCTCCGATTTCCTTGATCTGGTCTTCTAATTGCTTTTTGGTCTTCTCTACAGTCTCTTCTATCTTGGCTGGGTGTATCCTGCCATCAGCGACTAGCCTTTTTAGCGACAAGCGGCATATTTCTCTACGGATAGGATCAAAACTCGATATGATGATTGCCTCTGGTGTATCATCGACAATAATCTCAGCACCTGTGGCTGCTTCTAGTGCACGGATATTCCGCCCTTCTCTACCGATAATCTGGCCCTTGATATCATCACTATCGAGATTGAATACTGATACTGTATTCTCGATCGTGTATTCTGCACACTGACGTTGGATGGTCTGAATGATGATTTTCTTAGCTTCCTTAGCTGCTCTAGCCTTCGCTTCGCTAATCATTTCCTTCTCGATTGCTAGAGCTTCTGACTCAGCCTTACCCTTGACCGCTTCTATGAGTTTCTCCCTGGCCTCGGCTTCGGATAGCTTAGCGATGCTTTCTAGTTGCTTTATTCTCTCCTCGTTGGCCGAGTCTAGCTCTTGTTTTTTCTTAGAAACAATCTTTATCTGTTTGTCTAAGTTTTCTCTGATTGCTTTGACTTCTGATTCCCGCTGCTCTATAGACTCTACTTCGGCTCTAAGGGAGGCTTTTTTTGATTTAAGCTCCTTTTCCATGGAGACAACCTCCATTTCTCTTTCTTTCATTTCGACCTTATGGTCGGCTTTGTAACTCTGATAATCCTCCTTCAGCTTAGCATACTTGTCTTTTGCTTCTTGAATCTTTTTTTGCTTGATAGATTCATTCTTGCTTTCGGCCTTACTTAGCAACTTATCTGCCTTGGATGTCGCTTCGGAGATCTTCCGATTAGCTGTAAGGTCAGCATCTTTAAGTGTGAGGTCTGCTTTTCGGTTTGCTTCTTCTATCTTACCCTGAGTCGCTCGCTTGAGACCTAGGTTAGATATGACAAAGCCGATAACGGCACCTATAACTATACCAGCTATAGCCATTATACCAATTTCCATATTTCAATATTTATTGAGATTAAAAAATGGCAGAGAAAGAGGACTGTGACTTCTTTATGGAACTACTCCAATAGCTTCTAGGAAGCTAAATGTAAGTATTAGGCTGCGGCGATAAATTTATATTATCGTCAAGCACCTAAATCTCAATATGGATATGTGGTCGGTATGCCGATTAGATGACATACTTGATTCAACGTAATTACCTCATAAAGAACTATTTCCACTATTCAGTCTCTTCGAGTCAACTCGGGCAACCTTAGTATGCCTTAGTCTTCGCTCTGCGTTCTTTCATACACTTGCAGTTACTTCTATCCTTCACTTTTGATAAGAATCAAATGCAACTTGCAACAGCTGTATTTGAACAAAGATACAGGTTTTTAGATAGCCTTTCAAAATAGCTTATTGCCTCAATATGGCACCTGCCTTACTTTTGAAATCAGAAATGAGCTTGGTCATGACCTTTTCTATCTCTTTGTCACTCAAGGTCTTATCCTTGCCCTGAAAAAGAAACTTGATCGCATAAGCCTTCTTATCCTTCCCTAACTGCTCCTCATTCCGGTAGACATCGAATAGATCGATACGCTGAGTGTACTTTTTGTCTACACCTCTAGCAATCTTGAGCAACTCATCGAAAGTCACCGATTCATTGATGACAAGAGAGAGATCTCGCTCAGTGGATGGATATTTACTGAGCTCTTGGGTCCGTAGTTCCTTCTTCTGAGCAGCGGCTATAAGCTGGACCATATTGAACTCCGCATGGAATACTTGCTGATCGATAGCCATCTTTTCTAAGGTCTTTCTATGGAGACTACCAAATCTGACCAATTCTATTGGGCCTCTTGCATAACTTAATGCTTCCCTAAAAGCGCCGTCTTCTGATTCTTTGATCTGATAGGACTCGACACCGATTCTCTCTAGTAGCTCTCTGACCCATTTCTTAATATCATAGAAATCAGCCATGGTCTCTGTCACATTCCATGAGCCTCTCGTCGTCTTCCCTACGAGAAAAAGTGTCAAAAACTCAGCTTCCTCATAACCCTCGCCTTGCTTATAGGTGCGACCCATCTCAAATAGCTTCAGATCACTCTGCTGATGGTTGAGGTTATGCGCCACATGCCTCAGACCTGAAAGCAGGGGATCCGGCCGCATGACATCCAAATGGATATTGCTGGTATTATTGATATGGACCAGCTCATTGGCCTCTGGATAGTACTTAGATTCTATCAGGGAAAGACCCATCATCTCATTGAAGCCATTATCAACCAGATAAGAGGCAATCGTATTTCTGATGTGGCGCTTAGTCGGGTGCTGCTGGAAAGTCATATGAGTCCTGAGCTGAGCAGGAATAGGCACTGTATTGTACCCATATATTCTCAGTATCTCTTCTATCACATCGACGTCTCTGGTCACATCAGCCTTGTTGGTTGGCACCTTGACGGTAAAAGAAGCATCGTCTTCGGCATGGATCTCCATATCCATAGCTTGTAGTATGGTATGTATCTGACTGGGTTCTAGTCTTTCTCCTATAACCTTAGTGATCTTGTCATACTGCATCACGACCTCAATAGGCTGTACAGGTGATGGATATATATCTACAATCTCGCTTGCGATGGTCGCACCAGCGTGTTCCTGCAATAATAGGGCTGCTCTCTGCAGCGCAAGGATAGTTATAATAGGGTCAGAGCCTTTTTCGAAGACCTTGGCAGCATCAGTTCTGAGTAGGTGTCTGGTGCTCGATCTTCTGATATAGCCAGCGTCGAAATGAGCTGCTTCCAGAAAGATACACTTAGTCGCATCGGTTACACCAGACTCCAAACCCCCAAAGACCCCACCGATACACATCGGGGTATCATTGCCGTCACAGATTATTAAGTCCTCAGCATAGAGCTTACGTTCTACTTCATCTAGGCTATGGAAGATTGTCCCCTCAGGTAGACATTTGACCTTAATCGCCCCACCACTGATTTTTTCTTTATCAAAGGCGTGTAATGGTTGACCCAACTCATGTAAGACATAATTCGTGATATCCACAACATTATTTATCGGTCGTACACCAACTGCGGTTAGCGCCACTTGCATCCAATCTGGAGATGGCCCGACAGTAATATTTTCTAGTAGTATGCCACTATATCTAGGGCAAGCTTCTGTATTAGCTACATTAATCTTCAGATCTAAGGCCCCAGTGGCAGAGAACTTAGACGTATCAGGCGTATTAACTGTTCCAGTCCATGATTTATGGATACGCATATAAGCTGCTATATCCTTAGCAGCACCTAGATGGCAAGTCGCATCAGATCGATTAGGTGTCAATCCGATGTCATAGACATAATCTGCTTCTATCTGGTAATAATCCTTAGCTAGAGTA
>CALEAC010000081.1 GCA_937944095.1 uncultured Saprospiraceae bacterium | reverse complement strand
CGTTGCAAGAGTTGCTGGATTCTACAAGATAGAAGTATTTAGAGGAGGCTGCTCTCGTACTGATGACATTTTTGTCCCATATAGACCAACACCTGAATTCAGCTTAGGTGATGATATCATTGCCTGTGATTCGGAAGAGATAATTACACTGGAAGCTGATGTCGATTCATTGACCTACGTATGGACTAAACTCAATCCCAATATAGTTCAAGGCAGTACGACTAATATCCTTGAAGTTACAGAAGAAGGTCGATATGAAGCTTGTGGTACAAATAGTTTTGGTTGTGAGTCTTGCGAAATCATTCGAGTTAGAATAGAAGAGGTACCTGACCTAGACCTAGGCGATGACACCTTCGATTGTCCCGGTGAATATACAAGAATAGAAGCCGAAGAATTTTCAGGTCCAGTGACATGGTATTATAATGACGAAGAGATTCTTAATTATACTAATCCATGGATTGCGCAACCCGAACCAGGACAGTATGTTATAGAGTTTTTTATATCCGAAGATTGCCAAGTCACAGATACTTTGATTGTTTCAAAGTATCCATTTATTGATGTTGAGTTAGGACCAGATCTTTCATTTTGTGATGGGGCCGATATCGATGTAGATCTTTTTGCAGGGCCCTTCCCATCACCTGACTTTAGTTACAATTGGTTCAAGGATTTTAATGAAATCCCTAACATACGTGGTACCCAAAACGTAACAGAACCCGGTTATTATCAAGTGAGAGTAAGAGATAAGAACAATGGTTGCGAGTTCTTTGATGACATAACCATCGAATATGTAGCATCTCCAACAATAGAGTTGCCTGATGCCCTAGACCCATTCTGTCGAGGCGATGAGGTGACTATACAAGCGACTGCAAGTGACGAGGGTATTAGTTGGTACTTAGATGACGTCCTAGTTCCTAGCTTGTCTGGCCCAACAGTAGAAGTGACGCTGCCAGGTGTATATAGAGCAGTTATCGCCGATGGACAAGACTGTGAAGCTTCTGATCAAGTCGAACTGACCGAATTGCCTTTTCCAGGCATTTCGGTGGATGAATTATATGAAGGTTGTGAAGGATCTAACGTTACGATAGATGCTTCACCAGAAGGCAATTATAATTATGTGTGGTTACAAGATGGGAGCCCGATTACAGGTGCAACAGAAAGTAGTTATGTCGCAAGCATGGAAGGAGAATACATTGTTATAGCTAGAAATGCAGAAGGTTGCAATGCTAGAGATACAGCGTTCTTACGATTCATAGATGCCTTTACCCTGGAAGTACCAGAGATGCTCGGCGGCTGTGATGGTGAGACGTTAACAATAGTGGCAGAAACAAATGCACCACAAGTCACTTGGTTGCAAGGGACAACTACCCTACCTGAAACGAGTAGAAGGCTAGATGTGACGATGCCTGGAACTTATGAAGCAGTTGTGGGTGATGGTGATTGTGAACTCAGAGGGACTGTCGTGGTAGACTTCTCTAGTGCGCCCGATATCGACTTAGGTGAAGATACTCGAACTGGTTGTTTAGGAGATGAAATAACCTTGATAGCTGGACCTGATGGTGCTTATACGTACGAATGGAAAAGAGATGGTGCTATAGTGGCAACAGATGATACGGGTGTTTATACAGCTTTAGTTTCTGGAACCTATGTGGTTACTGCTCGTGACCAGAATCTATGTGAAGCTACAGATCAAGTTGTCGTCGACTTAGAAGACGCACCTTTTGTTACTGCAGAAGAGACAGAATATGAATTCTGTGAAGGGAGTGGAGATTCATTAATAGTGCAATCAAATGTTACTGATGTAACCTGGTATTTAGGTAACATGTTACTTCCTGATACCGAACTAGGTATTGTCGTAACGGAAGAGGGAGACTATAGAGTCGTTGTCGGCGAAGGGACAGATTGTGAAGATAGTGAAACGATTTCGGTTACACTGATAGAAGCCCCTGAAGTCGAACTCGGTCCTGATCGTGGCGGCTGCTCAGGTGATATGGTAGAATTAGTAGCAGGGGAAGATGGTGAGAACTTTTATGATTGGTCGTTAGATGGTGTTATACAAGCCAGCAGTGAGGAAGGCACATATATTGCAGAAGTGTCAGGCTTATATACTGTTCGTGTAATAAATGATTCTAATTGTTCTACCACGGATTCTGTTAGAGTTACTTTAGTTGATGCCCCATTCGTAGAGGCAGTACAAGAAAAATATACCTTCTGTGCTGGAGAAGTCGGTATCATCTCAGTTGCTTCGAATATCGATAACGTGACTTGGATTTTCAGACGTAACGAATTAGCTGATCGGTCCTTAGATTTGGGTGTAACTGAACCTGGAACTTATGAGGCAAAAGTTGGAGATGGCCCACCTTGTGAAGATATCGTCACGATAGAAGTAGAATTCCTAGAAGCACCAGAAATCGAAATGAATGATGATATATCGCTCTGCGCTGGCGATGAAGAAGTCGTGACCGCTGGAGACGATGGAGAATACACCTACACTTGGACTAGTGATAATGTGATACTCCAAGAAGGAGAGATGGGATCTTATACTATCAATGCAGACGGTACTTATATTGTAACTGCTTCCAATGATGCAGATTGTACCAGTGCTGATACAATTATAGCCGTCTTTACACCAGCACCATTTATCGAGATCACTTCTCAGAACGATTATTGTGTTGGCGAAACAGCTGTCATAACAACTAACAGTAATTCTACTGTACTGGCTTGGTTCCTGGATGATGTTCTAATCGAAGGCGAATCTGGAACGGAGTTAGCAATCACTATGCCCGGGACATATAGAGGAGTTGTCGGACTTGGTCAAGATTGCGAAGAGTCAGACGAGATTGAGATTAATTTCAATCCTGCACCGGATATTAATATAGAACAAGAAGCAGATTCAGCTTGTACAGGAGATGATTATCTAATTACAGCTGGTGATGATGGTTTATATACTTACACTTGGACTTTTGAAGACGGTACAGAAATAAAAACAGGAGATGAGGGTAATGTTCTTGTTACCCAATCCGGTGATTATTATCTATTAGCGACCAACACAGACGGTTGTGATTCTAGGGATACAATAACCTTAGAGTTTTTAGACGCACCTACTGTGACGATAGATGAATCATTCGAATTCTGTGGAAATGATGTAGCTGTGATTACAGCAAATACCAGCTCAGCAGTAGTTACATGGTTCTATGAAAATGAGGAGATAGAAGGCGAAACTTCTCCGATGCTAGTCGTAACTGACCCAGGAGAATATGAAGTATTTGTGGGCTTAGGATTGTCTTGTGATGATAATGCCTCCACGATAGTTTCGTTTATCGACAATCCAGAAATTGATATCGAAGAAGATACAGACTCAGCTTGTACGGGAGATGATTATCTTATTACAGCTGGAGACGATGGGCTATATACTTACACTTGGACATATGAAGATGGTACAGAAATAAAAACTGGAGCTGAAGGTAATGTTCTAGTCACGCAATCAGGTGATTACTATGTATTAGCAGTTAATGCAGAAGGTTGTGAATCTGCTGATACAATCACCTTGGAATTCTTAGATGCACCAACTGTATCTATAGATGCAACCTATAGTTTCTGTGAGAATGACGTCGCAGTAATTATGGCTAACTCCAGTTCACCTATCGTGACATGGTTTTATGATGGTGTAGAGATTGAGGGTGAGAATTCTCCGATGCTAGTCGTTACTGACCCAGGTGAATATCAAGTATTTGTGGGTTTAGGATTGGCTTGCGATGATAGTGCAACGACAATGGTTTCTTTTTCTGACAATCCAGTTATTACGGAGTTAGTGGATGATCAGCAATGTGAAGACACAGAGATCGTTATCAACGCTGGAATGAATCCAGATTATACATATTCATGGACTCTCGACGGAACTGGTTTGATGGAAGAGACGGGCGTTTTAGTTCTAACCTCTGATTTAGTTCAAGGTGTCGGCGAGGTCATTGTTACTGTTGTAGACACCGAGTCTGGTTGTATGACTCTAGATTCGGCTACGGTAGAGTTCTTAGAAACGCCATCTGTTGTAGTTATGGGTGACCAAGAATTCTGTATTGGTGACGTAACAGCTAGTATAAGTGCAGATACAAATGCAGGGCAATTGACCTGGTTCCAGGATGGTGTAGTGCTGCCTGAGACTGGCACTACTCTCGCTGTCTCAGCAACTGGAACATACACGGCTGTTGCCGGATTGGGGCTACAATGTAGTGATCGGGATAGTATAGATGTCGTTTTTCTAGAGTCGCCAGATATTTCAATTGATAGCGAGACAAAATGTGCAGGTGATATAGCTGTATTTAATGCTGGCCCTGATGATTTTACTTATGTCTGGACTGTTGGCGGCATAGAGTCTACAGTAACGACAGGCATATTAGAATTAAGTGAGGATGAAATAGTTGGTACTTCAGCTACAGTAACCGTTGTGGCAGTCAACTCTGCGAATTGTACAAAAGCTGATACAGCTACAGTTTCATTTGTTGAAGTCGCTGAGCTAAGCACCTTGTTTCCAGTTATCGATCTCTGTCAGGGTGAAGATGCGGTCATAGTTATAGAGTCTAATGCGGGATCATTAGATTGGTTCCGAGGAAATGACCCTCTGGTTGGTGAAACAGGCTTAACCCTAGTCGTGTCAGAGCCAGGTATTTATAGAGGTGTTGCTGGACTAGGGGAAGAATGCGAATCCGAGATCGAAGTCGAGGTGAATCCACTCCCAACACCGAGTCTAGAAATCGAAGGACCTGAAATGGGTTGCGAAGGTGAAGATTTATTTCTAACAGCTAATACAGACGCAGCCTCTGTTGTTTGGTCAACTAATGGTATGTTGTTATCTGAAGAAACAACCTACGAAGTCACTGCATCTGGTACTTATGACGTGACGGTAACTAGCGCTGATAATTGTACTGCAACGACTTCACAAAGAGTAGAATTCTTTAGCTTACCTACCGCAACCATTGATGATCTACCTACAGGAGAGTGCGAAGGTGTAGACCTACCAATAACAGCAGAAAGTGATGGTGTTAGATTTGAATGGCATGACGATGATGGACCTATTTCTGGTGCAACAGATTTAGTACAGGTATTCTCTACTACAGGTAGTTATGCTTTCTATGCATATAATGCGGCAGACTGTCCGACCATCGTTGAATTTGATTTAGAGTTCATTCCATCTCCTACTGTAGATATTACAGAAGAGCTAATCGAAGTATGCGAGGATGAACCAGTTATGCTCAGTATCTCAGCTGAAACAGCCGTTACTTACCAATGGTATCAGGATGGTAACATCTTAACTGGTGAAACGTCAGAGAGTATAACTGTTACGGCTTCAGGTGCTTACGAACTGATAGCGACTAACTCTATTAACTGTACTTCAAGTGATGTGGTCGAGGTCATATTCACTGAGTATCCGACGATTATGATAGAAGATACAGCAGTGTCATTCTGTGAGGGAGAAGATGTAGATCTGGAAATCATGACTGGTGGTTCTGAGATCTCTTGGACTTTGGATAACGTATCAGTTGGTGAGAATACTCAAACGATAACTGTAGATCAGCCGGGAACTTATGACATAGAAGTGACTGATAACGGTTGTACATCCACTGCAGAAATAGTGGTAGATGAGATATCGGTGTTACCTATAGAAATAGCAGACGTTGAGTTATGTCCAAATGATGATCCAAGTATCATTACTATCTCAGATGACTTCACAACTTATGTATGGACTGGTGGATCGGTCAGTTCTACAACGAACGTCCTAGAGATTCCATATCAAGTCGTATCTGAGATAACGACAGAGACGATTACTGTCACAGCGACAAATGATATTAATTGTTCTACGAGTGCTAGTTTTGATGTCACTTACTTCCCAGCATTGGATGTATCTGTGCCACAAGATGTATATGAAGTATGTGCAGGAGAATCTGTACAACTTAGCGTACTAGGTGGATCTGTTTATGAATGGACAGATAACTCAGGAACCTTGAGTTCGACTACTACCGCTGACCCAGTTGCTACCCCGACAGAGACAACTGTCTACGATGTGATGATTAGTGATATCTGTCCTGATAACTTTGAGATAGTCTCAATACAAGTTATTGTCAATCCTCTTCCTGAAGCTAATGCTGGTGATGACCGTTCGGTCATACCGGGTAGGACAGCGCAGTTAGAAGCAACAGGAGGTGTGACTTATAGTTGGGATAATACCGATTTGATAATCGGTTCTAGTACTGTTTCTGATCCTGAGTTTGAGCTAGATAGCTCTACTGTATTTACGGTAACGGTGACCGACGCCAATGGCTGTACAGATACTGATGAGATATTAATAGATGTCATAGATGATATTACAGTAGTTGTCGAGCAAACAAACGGCTTCTCTCCTAATGGTGATAACATTAATGACGAATTAGAGTTCAAAGGCTTAGAGCTGTTTCCAGATAATAGATTAACCATTTTTAATAGGTGGGGGAATATTGTATTTGAAAGAAGGCGTTACCAATCCGACGATGTACGTTGGGACGGCACTAGAAGTGGTGAACCACTACCAGCTGATACCTACTTCTACATATTAGAATTCGAAGGACAGAAATACAAGAGCAGTATAACATTATTAAGAAATTAGAAAGATGAAAAATATACTATATATATTCCTAGGAATGATTGCTGTAACATCTATTCGAGCACAGCAAATGACACTGACCTCGCCTATCCAGGATATCCAGCATATTTGGAACCCGGCCTTTACAGCGCCAGGTACGATGATGGATATGTCAGTTTACTATAGAAGGCAATGGATCGGATTCGATGGTGCACCTGCTACTGGTGTTGCTTCTATCCAGTATCCGTTTGTGGACATGAATATGAGTGCTGCAGCTATGATTATATCTGATAAGACAGGCCCCGTTAGTAAGACTGGACTCCAGTTTAATTATGCTTATAAGCTCAAGGAGCTTCTGGGGCGCGATGATCAACTAAGTATTGGTATTAATACTTTTCTCTATCAGTACAAAATAGACCCCACTGACTTAGTTACTTTTATTAAGGATGAACCATTAATAACTGCTGGAAGACAGACCAAATTTATTCCTAGTTTTGGTGCTGGTTTTGCCTATTTTTCTAGTACGGAAGAATACGAAGGAGATAATATTTTCTATGTCGGTTTTTCTGCTTTGCAATTAACAGCTCAGAATGTTTTCTTAGAAGAAGGTAATGCAAAGAGAGAAAGACATTTCTTCGTGAATATGGGTACTAAAATTTTCGGTTACAATCATTATGTGGAGCCATCTCTTCAGGTCAACTATGTTAATCCAGAGCTGATAGATTATGTATTAGGCGCAAAGTTTGAATTAGAAGAGACCTTCTGGGCAGGATTGTCCTATTCTAGTATAAATGACCTTTCCGTCAATGGAGGTGTTATTCTAGATGATGTAGGTGGCCGATATACTAAGCTGAAATTAGGTGCTGTAGCCAGTATTAATTCAGGAGCAATCATGAGTGCAGGAGCTAGTTTTGAGTTTTTTGCCTCATATACCTTGGATTTGGATTGAGCTAATTCTTGTTTGGTATAAACATTAAGGATTCTTATCTAGAATAAGCTAAGACTAGTCCTATTTAAAAGGTCCTTAACATCAGGTCTTTCGTATCTTTATGGAAATTAATTGAGACGTGTCGATACTGCTGTTTTTTCTTATTTCGTATGTACTGCTTAGTATAAGCTTATATCTGCTATTTCCTAAAGCTGATATCCCAGCAATCAATGGCCTAATTCCTGGGAAGAATTTTATAGAATGGGCAAAAATCATTGGTAGACCTGCTTGGTGGCCGTTGCTACTTCTAGTCCCCATTGTGAATATTTTTATATTCGCCGGAATGGCAGTTAACCTAGTTAGGTCCTTTTCGAAGTACAAATTAGGTCATAGTGCTGCTGCTGTTATCTACGCACCTGCCGCCTTTGCTTGGTTAGCGACTAACGATAATGCGAAGTATACTGGCGCCAATTATCCTAAAGAAACGGCTTACCTAAATGATCTGAAAGTCGCTCGGAAGAATGGAGACAAACCACAGTTAGAGCGTCTTCTGTCCAAAAGCCCTTATAGTAAATCTATTTTCAGAGAATGGATCGAATCTATTGTATTCGCTGTCTTTGCAGCAGCATTCATAAGAATGTTCTTAATAGAAGCTTTTGTCATTCCCACACCGTCTATGGAAGGGTCCTTAATGGTTGGTGACTTTCTATTTGTATCCAAAGCGAGCTATGGCATCCGTACACCGATGACTATTGCTATGATACCCTTACTGCACAATCGGATACCCGGTATAGGAAAAGAATCTTACCTAAAAAAACCAAGCCTTAAGTATCACCGATTACCAGAGTTAGAAAGTGTTGCTAGAAATAAGCCTATTGTGTTTAATTGGCCAGTAGGTGATTCTGTCTATGTCACAAGCTCTAGGTCATACACCGTCGGTCAAGCTAGACGAAATAGAGAATTTCTATCCATCGATCGAGAATTAAGAAGTAAAGTCCAAAACAAAGAGTTTGTGGTTAGACCAATAGACAAGAAGGATCATTATATCAAACGCTGTGTAGCTGTTCCCGGTGATACGCTTAGAATAGTGAATCGACAAATCTATATAAATGGTGAAAAAGGAATCAATCCTAAGGAAATGCAATTCCTGAATAGAGTAACCATACCACCTAATAGCGTCAATATGAATAAGCTCAAAGATTGGGGTATTGGTGATACAGACAGTGATATCGTAGGGTCTTCGGGTCAGCTTTACGGTTTCCATCTGACCGAGCAACAACGCGAAAAGATGCTAGCTATGGATGAAAACATTAAGCTAGATTATCATCCTCAGTCATCCGAGCCAATTAAGTTATTTCCTCATGATCCCAATATAACTAAAGGATGGTCTGTCGATAATTACGGCCCCATATGGATTCCCAAGGCTGGCGTTACTGTAAATCTTACGCTGGACAATCTGGCCTTGTATAGAAGAGTGATTTCTGTATATGAGCAAAATGAATTAGAACTTAAGAATGGACAGATTCTAATCAATGGCTCACCTGCAGACTCCTATACTTTCAAGCAAGACTACTTTTGGGCGATGGGAGACAACAGACACAATAGTGAAGATTCTAGAATGTGGGGCTTTGTTCCTCATGACCATATAGTCGGAAAACCTCTATTTATATGGTTCTCATTGAAGAACTCTAGGTTCTCTTTCAAAAATTTAAGATTCAATCGAATGTTTAAGTCTGCTAATGTTGATTAGAGTTATTGCCATACTCGTTGTGTTATTGCCCAGTTTTATTTTAGGACAAGGCACTAGTAATATGTATCACTTTACACTTACTAAAGTAGGTCAGAAATATAGATTAAAGGCACCTCAATTCCTTACAGCTTTTAACCAAAATGGGTATAATAATCAGCCGGCTTATTTTAATGATAAATTAATCTACTTTACCACTAACTATTACGATACTGAGCAAACTGAGATTGCCGCTTTTGATCTTTTCGAAAAGACGCTTACTCGGGTAACCTATACTGATGAAAAAGAGTACTCCCCTACTAAGATTCCAGGCAGAGATGAATTCTCAGTCGTTAGAGTAGAAAAAGGAGGTGAGGTACAGACACTCTCGTACTATCCTATGGATGGTATTGGAATTGCTAAAAGGTATATGAATAACAGCAATAACATTGGTTATCATAATTGGTTAGATGAAGAAAATATAGCTCTTTTTCTTGTAGAGGAGCCTCATCATAACTTAGCAATAGCTCATGCCAAAAGTGAAAGACGAAAGATTATACTAGACAAAGTAGGTCGGTGTATAAAAGTTAATAAAGCGAAGAATCCGGTTTTTGTACATAAGCTTAATGATCAGGAATGGGTCATCAAGGAATATAATACACTCACCAATCAAAGCCGAATCATCGTCAATACCTTGCCAGAATCTGAGGACTTTGAGTTATTGAATGATGACACGATAATCATGGGTAATGGGTCTAAACTGTACTTCTACAAAGAGGGTAACTCAGAAGGATGGGAAGAAATTACCGACCTGAGAGATCAAGGAATCTCAAATATCAAACGATTGGCTTCTATGAAGAATAGCCTTGTTATTGTGGATGCATCTAACTAAGTCTGTCACGACATAGTTGTAGTATATAGATGCATGGTGATATTAAATTCGATAATTTTATCATGTAACTAAGCCAAGCTATGAAAACAGCCATTTATTTATTCTTCTTGATGACTATTTGCATCATGACTTTAGATGCCCAGACGGATGATTGGCTTATTAAATTGCCATCTACACAAAGCATAAGTAACCTCCAAGACCAAAAATCGCCCACAATAACTGAGATATCAATGATAAGCTCTGAGCTTAACCTTTATAGATTCCGGACATCACAAGTTGTGTCTCAAGCGAAAATTCGGTCATATCTCGATAAATACAGAGTCCTAAGTGCTTATCCTAATAAGCAATTGCAACAAAGAGATAGAATACCTGATGATCTAGAGTATTCTAAGCAATGGAATATGGACATCATTAATGCACCAGCGATATGGGAACATACCACAGGTGGTGCACTGACGACAGGCGAAGAAATAGTTGTGGCTATTCTAGATGATGGATTCGATATAGAGCATATAGATCTCGTCGACAATCTGTGGACTAATAAGGCAGAGATAAGTAATGATGGCTTGGATAATGATAATAATGGGATTATAGATGATTATCATGGTTATAATATCGATGATAAATCTGAAGAACACGATATCCTAACGCATGGTACAAACGTCTATGGCATAATCGCTGCAAAAGGAAATAACGGTAGAGGTGTTGCAGGTGTCAATTGGAATTCGAAGATTATGCCTATCAGCGGTGTAACTCAAGTGGGTGAAATCATTCAAGCAATGGAGTATGTCATCAGTATGAAGCAACGATACTTAGATACGGATGGAGCTGAAGGTGCTAATGTAATGGTTACCAATTTGTCCTCAGGAGTCGATTTCGGGTTTCCAGAAGGCGCTGATGATTGGTGTAATCTCTATGAGCGAGCAGGTGCGGTTGGTATATTATCAGTCTGTGCTGTACCTAACGATGACTACAATATAGATGAGTTAGGCGACCTGCCTTCTTTATGTCCTAGTGATTATTTATTGTCAGTGACGAATACTGATGATAGTGATAACAAAGTGCAGTTTGCAGCTTATGGCCCGCTAAACGTCGATATAGGAGCTCCAGGCGAAAATGTACTGACGACTGATACAGGAAATGAGTATAGCTTAATGATAGGTACCTCAGCTAGTTCACCTCATATAGCTGGCGTAATTGCTTTACTATATAGTGTAGATTGCTCTAGGTTACAGAAACTAATAGTGGATTCCCCCTCAGAGGCAGCATTGCTTATGCGACGATGTATTATGGCATCCACGGATAGGATAAGCTCTCTACAAAATACAAAAACAGGTGGTCGAATTAATTTATCTAAAGCCTATGACTATTTGATAGACTATTGCGACAATGAAAGCAGCGATGAACTGATTATTAACTATATCAGCTATAAGGACGAAACGGTGTTTTTGAATTTTGATTCAGAAATACTTGGCAGTCATCTAGTCCGAATATATAGTGCTGATGGTCGACTAATCTATCAGTCAGACATAGCTGCAGCCTCACTGACCCCACAGGTTGTTTCATACGAAATTCCCTTAGCTAATCTGACTGCTGGAACCTATATTCTAAATCTAAGTAGTAATAACAGTATCGCTAATCACAAGTTTGTCGTGCCATTATAACCTTAGGGACATCTATCTTTGTCAAAATTGACATTCTCAGAGAAGTTGAGATAAATCTGATAATCTTCTTGATAAATCTGAAGGACACCAGTTATTGAGCCATTATCTGATGGTACTGTTTGCCCTGCAAATTCTGAATAACCTGATGTCCTGATTATGATTTTATTACCGTTGCAATCTTCTAATTGGTGATTAACTGCTACCTGATTGTTGGCATCCGCATAACTGTCGTTAAGTGATCCAGTTGTGAACTGGATGTCATCTAATTGCACATAAGTATTAAGCATTCCCTCGTTTAATTCTGTAAGAGCGACCAACTTTGGCGTTAGCGCTTGTGTTTCTATAGTCGGCACAAAGTAGTTGGATAACAGACTTTCAGGAATCCGACTCACATTAGCATTGCTTTGGGTATAGCCTAATTGCGGTAGTGCATTAAAGTCAGAAATATATAGTCCATTTAGTTTTAAGTAGAATATAGAACCTAATGGGTAATCGTTATAGGTGTTAGTAGCGTCCACTAGCACTGCTATACCACCAGTCTCATCAGCAATAGTAATCGACTTAAAGAAGTTGCCTGTCTCATCGCTAGAGATAATCTGACCCTTGATAACCTCGCCACTATTAAATTCTACGTCCTCGCCAGCAATTCTCCTTGCTAATATCGTTTCGATACTTACAAGACTAGACTCTAATGCAGCACTACATCTATCACCAGTCATATCTATATCAATCAAGTCTCTGATAAGAAACTGTCTCGTACTATTATAGACTGAAATAATACCTGTTACAGAACCTTTGCCAGTCGGCGTCATCTGATCTGCAAATTCTGCAAAACCTGAAGTTCTTAGTGTCAAGGCGTTCCCATCACAATCCTCTATCGTGTGATCAATGGCTTCTGCATTTTCTGCATCAGCAAAAGTTGTATTGACGCTTTCTTCATTGAATTGCATATTCTCTATAGTGATAAGCGTGTTATAATCACTAGCAGTTATATCAGCAACTTGCATGGTTCTAGCGAGAGGTTCATCTAATATGAGACCAGTTATTACTGTTGATGGAATCATGTCCGCAGGGATTCTTGCCATAGTCAGACCTCGTCCATTATCGAAGGGCTCAAACCCTAGTTGAGGTAGACCGTTGAATTCACCAACCCAGATATTTTTTAAGTGAACGAATACTCTCCTGCCAACGAAATATTTGTTCCATAATTCTACATCATCTAACAATATAGTAATGCCCGCAGTCTCATCTTCTATAACTATGCTCTTATAGAAGTTACCTGATTGGTCATCAGCTGTAACTATCGCTCTGATATACATATCCATATCTACATCATGGAAGTTTTCTCCGGCTTCTCTAAGAGAAAGGACGTCCGAAATAGAGATGATTTGACCTTCCGGGATATTTGGATCTGCATTCTCCAAGATAGGAGGTGCATCGAAATCTCTATCCACACAACTAGTGAAAATAAAGCTAATGCTTACGATGAAAAGTGATACAATTCTGAACTTCATGTATGTAGTATTTATTATTCTTACAATTTAAGTTTAAGTCCTACAGAATAATTTCTTCCGTAAGCATAGTTATATCTAGCTGCAAATCTATTCTGGTCTAAGCCTATAAAATCAAAACGTAGTTGTTCGAAACCAGAGTAAATAATATCCTGTTTGTCCAATAGATTATTAACACTTAATTGGATGTCTAAATCATATTGCTTCCACCTAAAAGATTTCTTAGCAAATAGATCTATGGAGAAAATCTCTTTGTATTTTTCTTGACTGACTAGATTGTCCAATAATTCTTCATATGATAGGTCATCATAGCGTTTGGTCTCAGTAAAGTCCTTAACAGCTCTACTTGTTAGAATAGTCCTTCTTAGTGGATTCTGGTCTATATAGATATCATCAAAATAATTAAAATTCACACTCAACGACCAGAAGGCTGGTGATCTATATTCGAAGTCGAGCGTGTGAGCGACCTGAGGTACAGCATCCTGATTAAAGTTTTCCAGATAGGCAACTAGCTGCTGGTCATATGTTACAACCTGTCCACTATTGTCTATTGTCAAAGTGATTTCTGGCCTCGAAGTAAATATGTATTCTCCTAGTGCCGCGGCATACCTCACATTGAGTACGGATGACAGTTTATAATCCAATCCAAACTCTAAACCATAATTAAGCTTATCGATACCTGAGGTTATAATATTTGCAAATGCTCCAGTCGCTTGCTGACCTATGCCTTCTAGAAAGCCAGAAATGCCTTCTATCCCATCCTTAGAATTGATATAGAAGAAAGTGGCTCTTGCATTCAGTTTAGGGTGCCGAAGTATGTAGCCTAGTTCTCCAGCTTGAAATTTTTCTAAACTTAAGCCTCTTACTAAACTGTTACGGGTATCAGCAGATTCGAAGGTATAACTACTAAATGGCGCTCTCGTCATATAGCTGAGGTTAGAATAGATATAATTTCTCCCATTAATTTTGTATGTCAAACCCGCCTTTACAGTACCGTGGTTAAAGTTGACTACTTCGGACTTACCTTTAGAATTGTTTGGGAACTTACCATTAGCAATAAGACCCTCTCTATAGTAATTGGTATTTTCAGCACTAGTCCTCAGGTTAAAATCGAGTCTCTTCCCACGGTGATGATACTGACCCCACAAACGCACATTGGTATTGTGAATGTAGTAATCAGTGCCGAAACGGTCACCTTGGCTCAGTAATCTATTCGGGCGATCTATGTCATTCTGAAGAAAAGTGAAGTCTCTAGATTCCCTCAGTGCAAAGCCATCTATGTCTAGGAAATGAGAACCCCCTAACAGATCATCAACTAGCTTGTAATTATGATTGCGATCATACCTAAAACTAGCACCCGCATTGAGCTCAGAATTAGTATTGAGTGTGTGACTAAGATGTGACTGAACTATGATTTTTCTATTATCAAAGCGTTGCTCCTCTAGGATGTATGCGGATATATTCTCCTCATTTAGTTGTCCATCTTCATCTCTATAGCCATACTTTCTACTTCGGTTTATATCATACATTTTGTCCCAATCTATCTGTCTTATACTCTCATCCTCCTTGTAAGCTTGAGTCAGTGTATTGAGATCTGATTCTGATAAATTAGCTGCATTATCATAAGGTAGGTTCCCATAATAATCAGGTCGAGGATCTGGCGCTTCTAACCAACCTAATCTGGTCGACCCAAAGTAGCCAAATTGAACACCGACTGAGGTAGAGAAAGAAGTGCTCGTGTTCGCTTCATAATCATGTCGCAGCATAACCACTGGTTGATGTGAGCGATACTCCCTAGAATTTCTAATCTTACCATTTTGATATCCCCAATTAGGATTATAGAAGTTGTCCTCTACAAGGTCATACATGACTTGAGTTGTATTACCAGATCGACCTCGTACGCTAGGAGATGCAAATGCTGCAAGGCTAATACTATGCTTTTCATTAAGAGCCTTATCTACGGAAGCAAAGTAGGCATAAGCATCATAATATGTCCCTTCGATATAGCCTTGCTGACCCCAGCGCTTAGACAGCATTAGAGAATATGACCAACCATTCGCTTGGACACCACTATTATGACTCAGCATCGTTCTATACTGATATGAACGATTAGAATGATCCATGGTGAGCTGTGACCGCTTAGACCTTGATTTAGATCTCAAGTCGAAGTTTTGCATCCCCGCTAAAGCACCCACTGCATAGTCAGTTGAGTTCATCCCTATTTCTGAGTATCTGGATCTGAACATATCGTTCAGGCCACCCCATAGGCTCCATGAGTATCGACCATCCCTTAGATTATTAAATTGTAATCCATTGAGATAGACTTCTGATTGCTCCTGGCCCAGCCCTCTGGGCCTGAATCTCGTGATTCTAAAATTAAAGTCTGCCAAGGAACCAAATGGATCCCAACTTGCAGAGAGCAAACTGGAAACACCATTATCTTCATTATCGAAACTATCATTGTCGCCGTTATCTATTAGACTGGATTTCCCTTTAAGAGCATCAGGTCTATTCGTATTATTTAAGGTTAGGAAGAGTATACCTAATTCTATGTCTGCATCTTTGCTATTCGTTATCGACATTAAATACGACTCATGGCTAGATGAGGAAATCTGAAGTGCAAGTGTCTCTTTTGTAAATTGGTTCGGTATACTAAAACTACCAGATTGGTCGACCTCAAAATGAGTGCCCTCTATAGACAAGATTATATTATTAACAGGATCGGAACTTTCTCCATCTAATATCCGTCCTTTTATTGACTGACTAGAGATAGAAAAGGCAGACAACAGCAGAATAACGATAAAGAACAAATTTGTAGAAAGCTTCATATTGATATCACATATATTAAGCTAAGTTAGCTTAAATTTAGTGCGATTCCACCTTAGCTAACCGTATTTTACAGCTTAATATGCTTCAACATAGATTATTGCTCTTAGTGTTACTGATGGTATCAAATTTTAATATTTGGTCTCAAGCATCAGTACAGGAATACTATGCAATAGGCTTCTATAATGTAGAAAACCTTTTTGATACCATTGATAACCCAATGATCTGGGATGAAGAATTTACACCCAGTGGCAGCAAAGCATGGACGAAGGACAAGTACAATGAAAAAGTAGCTAACATAGCTTCTGTTATATCGCTGATTGGCCGAAATCAAGAAATTGATGGACTGAGCTTACTAGGTCTTTCTGAAATAGAAAATGACACTGTCATCATGGATTTGATTTCCCATCCACAATTGAATTCTAGAAACTATGGCTTTGTTCACCATTCTTCTCCAGATAGAAGAGGCATCGATGTCGCATTAGTATACGACACAACAGTCTTTCAGGTGGATCAGGTTGTACCCTATCCTGTCCACATGCAGTTTTCTGATACTTCTAAGGTCAGAAGGACTAGAGATGTATTATTGGTGTCTGGTCGCCTAGATGGTCTACCCTTGCATATTACTGTTAATCACTGGCCTTCTAGAAGTGGTGGAGAAAAACGTAGTGCGGTCAATAGAAATATAGCCGCTACAGTTAACCGTCGGATACTAGATTCATTGTATACAATCGATCCCGAAGTCAGATTTGTCGTTATGGGTGACCTGAATGATGATCCTGATAATGCGAGTCTAGTGAAACATCTTCGAGCTGCGAGAAAGTTAAATAAAATAAGTGGCTCAGAAATGTATAACCCCATGTCTAACCTATATAATAAAGGACTAGGGTCTAATGCAAATAGAGATAGATGGAGTTTGTTCGATCAGATTGTTGTGAGCGCGCCTTTTGTTACAAATACACAATCGGGTTTGCAATTTATTGAGGCACGTATCTTCAATAAGAATTTCTTAATCGAACGTAAAGGCAAGTACAAAGGCTATCCTAAACGCACCTTTGATTTTGATGCTTACCAAAGTGGCTTCAGTGACCATCTACCTGTCTACATGGTTATAGCCAAATCAGTAACAGATTAAATTTTGAAGGACAAACAACCCTTCTTAGTCGATAAGCGATTTCATGAGATATTAGATCAAATAGAATCTCATGGCCTTAATGCGTTCATTACAGGTCGCGCCGGGACTGGTAAGTCAACTTTACTCAGTATTCTAAAAAAAACAACAAAAAAAAATGCTGTCGTGCTAGCTCCAACTGGCATAGCTGCGCTTAATGTCAGTGGACAAACTATTCATTCTTTTTTCAAACTACCACCGAAGCTGATAGACCCCCATGAGCTAACTAAGCGAAAGAATCATTACCTATATAAGAAGCTCCAGCTGCTAATTATTGATGAAATCTCTATGGTTAGAGCCGATCTAATGGACTGTATCGACATTTTTCTGAGAGTTAATAGGGATGATCCCCGTCCTTTTGGAGGCGTACAAATAGTCGTTTTCGGTGATCTATTCCAGCTTCCTCCTGTCGTCGCTTCACAATTCGAAAGGAAATTACTGCAAGATAAGTATGGTACAGCCTACTTCTTTGGGGCTGATGTCTTCCAAGAAGTCGAACTGACGATGATCGAATTACGTACAGTCTATAGACAACAAGATCGGGGGTTCATTAGCTTGCTGGACAGAATAAGAACGAGACAGCTAGACTATGAAGATATGGAGGAGATTAACCAGAGGCACCTGCTTGATGCAGATGAGTCGGAAAGCTTATTGGTGCCAACAATTACCCTATGTACTACTAATGCAATCGTCAATCAAATCAACGCCTCTAAGCTCAAAGAATTACAAACTGACGCCTATACCTTTGCTGGTACTATGTCTGGGCAATTCAAAGATTCTATAAGTCCTGCACCGACTTTCTTAACCATAAAGAGAGATGCGCAAGTCATGTTTGTGAAAAATGACCCTGAGGGCCGTTTTGTAAATGGTACGCTAGGGCGCGTTGTGCATGTCGATACAGAAAACATATCTGTAGCTATAACTAAGCAAGATCAAGAAGAAAAGATCCTAGAAGTAGAAAAAGTCGAATGGGAAATGACCCGATATGAGATAGATGAAGCTAAGGAAAACAAGTTTAAATCGGTTGTCATAGGCACTTATAAACAATATCCGCTTAAGTTAGCTTGGGCCATGACTATCCATAAGTCCCAAGGCAAAACCTTTGATAAGGTCATAATAGACCTGGGTCGTGGTGCGTTCGATCATGGACAGACTTATGTCGCACTTAGTCGGTGTAGAACCTTTGAGGGGATTATCCTTAAGAAGAAAATGACACCGAAGGATATCCTAGTAGATAACCAAGTTATCGAGTATTACGATACCATGATACGTAGATAGCATTTTACCTTAATTTCAATATTTACTACCTTAGTGATGGATTACTAATTATTTATAATCAACAAGCATGGCTAAATCACGAAAATCTGCAAAACTGCAAAAGGAAGAACTCAAGAATCGAAAGCAAGAAAAGAAGTTCTGGACAATATCTATAGGGGTAGCAGTGATTCTCCTAGTGATACTGTACATTGTTTTTATGCTTAATAATTAGATTAATAAAATTGGGATTATATGAAGCTGAGCTTAGATCTTGCTTCTGACAGTAAGCCCGAATGGGTAGCTGCAGTAATAGCTAATTTTGATGACTTTCTGCAAGATCATGCCGATTGCGAACGAAAAGCCTCAGCTATGGCAATGAGTTTTGTGGCTAAGTATCCCGATCGTAAAGAGATTATTCCCGAGCTAATAGAGACTGGCATAGAAGAATTAGAACATTTTCAGCAAGTATATATGCTGATGGCTTCACGTGGTATCCCTTTGCAGCATTCTATAGGCGAAGATCCTTATCTCAAGCAACTTATCAAATTATGCCATTCCGGTAGAGACGAGAGGTTTATGGATAGGTTGCTTATCGCATCTGTAGTAGAAACCAGAGGCGCCGAGAGATTTAAGTTGGTAGCAGAGAATATCGAAGATCCCGAATTAAAGCAATTCTATAAGATGCTTTGGATCTCAGAAGCCAAGCATGGACACATATACGTTAAAATGGCGCTCAATTACTTCGAAAAAGCCCCAGTATACGATAGGCTGAGCTGGTGGGTGGATCAGGAAGCAGCCATCCTTGATAGTCTAGAGATCAGGTCAGCTCTCCATTGATAGTCATAGTTAGATTGATAGTCATAAGACCTTATCGTTATTAGATCCTCTTTCATGTTTCCAATATACTTTAAGTCCAATTCACTAAAAAGCATATTCACACAGCTAGACAATCGCTGGTCTGGTCGTCCATTTTCTCTTGCAAAGTGTAGATACTTCATCAGTAAAAAGGCATCAAACCACTGAAAGAAACGCTTATACCTGCTGTTTCCTGCTTTGGTTTCACTTAGAACCTTATTGATTGCCTCTACCCCATTGATTGCTTCTAAGAAGGACTGAAGTATGGTGTCATCAGCTATGTGGTCATAGTTCGTAAAATCATCGCTGAATAAGTAATGATCTATTAGACCTAGCCATTTCTGTAGTGCAATAAATGATTCGGGGTGATAAGTTGTTCTTTCAACTGTCGACTGCTTTATATGGTCTGATACATATTTCCCTGTACCGAAAGGAACGCGAGATGACCTTCTGGATGAGGGTCTGATTATAGTTTCATTAGTTTCGCCGAGCACTAACCTACTAGAGTACTTGTGTAAAAAGTAAAAATCCTCGCCGGCAAGTTTCTTATTCATACCACCCTCTCTTGCATAAGCTGCCGATCTAACAGCCATCCCACTACCTATAGTCTGATAAGCGAAAGGGAGCTTAAGCCATCTTTGATAGTTGATAAAGTATCTAAGATGTAATTCATATTGTAGGATGGCCTCATACTCGACATCTGATTCATTAAGTAAATGGCTAAAAGCAATACTAGCAGCATCGCGCCTTGGGTTAGTTTCAAAAAAATTTTTGATGGCAGCTATATAGTTTTCATCAACAATAGTGTCTGCATCAAGATTAACAATGATACCTGCTGCACGCTTATGATGATACCTCAAGAATGCGGCATCCATCAGGAGTTTTCTCGCTTGGCCTACACCTGCTGTTTTTCCAGATAACGCTTTGATCATAACTGTTAGGCCTAGGTCATGATAGTGAGGAAGGCTTGATAACCAATTGTAGGTGATATGCGTTTCTTGCTTTATATTCAGGCTATCAGTCTCTTTGTAATTGAGAAGTAAGTATGTCTCTAGTTGCTGAGTATCTTTATTACTTCGCAATGAATCTAGTGTCGCTGCGATAGTAGTTGATAGTTCATTATACGCAGGTATTACAACAATAATGGTGGGTATTTTATTCTCGTTTGGTAGAAAAGACAAGAGATCATCCTGTATTCTCTGAGTCAGATAATGCTGTGTTGATTTATTCACTCTCGTATCTTAGAGTTGTAAAGTTCTAAACTTATGAATCAAAAGGTCTTTCTACCCACAAGTTATTTTGGACCTTCTACTTATTACAAGTTGATTAATTCTGGCACAGCTTACATAGAAGTGCATGAGACTTATCAGAAACGTTCGATTCGAAATAGGTGTCAGATACTTACAGCTAACGGGCCTGCCATTCTATCTGTACCACTTGCCAAAGGCAAAACACGCTCTCATATTATGAGTACTAATATCGCTTATGAATTTCCATGGGTCGATGAACATCTCAAATCCATCGCAGCAGCTTATAACTCGTCACCCTATATAGATTATTATCTTCCTAGCATAGAAGAAATCCTAAGAACCAGTCCAGCTACATTATTCGTTCTAAATAGTACTATTCTAGACTGGATTAGGCATACTTTCCATTTGGCTGAGGTCAGTTACACTAAGGAGTTCCACCAATCTTGTCCTGAGAATAGTCTTGATTTACGCTACAAGCCAGCTTTATACCCTATAGGACTAGAATCATATGATCAAGTATTCAAAGCCAAATTTGGCTATGTAGCAGGTCTAAGTATTCTTGATCTGATCTTCAATGTAGGCCCTGAAACAGAAATATTTCTAAGAAATGCTGTCTCCCACAAGCAATTTAGAGTCTAAATATCGTATTTCGCTATATGAGTAAACTGATAGATACTAATACAGAAGGTCTCAGGAAGGACCTAGAGAAGGCGGTAGGCACTCTATATGACATCACCAAGAGTATCGGTCACGAAGAGCTAGAAGCTACTGTAAAGGATATATGGGAAAGAATAGACGATCCCTTTATGTTCGTTATAGTCGGTGAAGTCAAAGCAGGTAAAAGCAGCTTTATAAATGCACTTCTAGAGGCTAAAAAAGAGATATGCAAGGTTGCAGCCTCTCCTATGACTGATACGATACAACAAATAGTCTATGGTGAAAAAGAATCGATAGTAGATGTGACACCTTATCTTAAGCGGATTACACAACCGGTAGAGATACTCAGAGAGGTTGCCATAGTCGATACGCCAGGCACCAATACAATAATCGACCATCATCAGGAAATCACAGAACGGTTCATACCTGCAAGTGATTTGATCGTCTTCGTTTTTGAATCTAAGAATCCCTATAGACAATCGGCATGGGAGTTCTTTGATTTCATCAAAGAGGAATGGCGGAAGAAGATCATATTCATTTTACAGCAAAAAGATTTGATGAAGCCTGATGATCTCGTTGTTAATATCAATGGCGTCATCGAACATGCAAAGGCTAAGGGCATTATGGAGCCCAAAGTTTTTCCAGTCTCTGCACTTCTAGAACTGGAAGAGCAACAAGACATAAGTGGTTTTGCAGCTGTTAGGTCTTACATTAATGAAAACATTACTGGTGGCAAAGCGCCTTATCTCAAGATTAGGAATAATGCTGATACAGCTCTGACGATTAACGATAAGATCTACAAAGGTGTTCTAATTAGAAAAGAACAATATGAGTCAGATTCTAGATTTAGAGCTGACATTATAGAATGTCTTAACACTCAGGAAGAAAAGACCAAACGACAAGTCACGGTGCTCGTAGAGAATCTCCTAGCCAGTTATGACCGTATCACAAATAGTCATAAGGAGAAGTTGAGATCAGGATCAAACGTCTTCAGTATGCTGAAGAGATCCATCTTCTCTAAATTCTCGAATGAAGAATCGCCAAAAGTATGGTTAGAAGGACTCACTAAGAGTCTAGATCATAACCTGAATACAGAATTCAAATCCAAGCTTCAAGACGGCGTCGTAGATATAGCGGATAGTATACAAGACATGGGTAAGCTCATCGACGCTAAGATTAAGAATAGTGAAACGATACTTAAGGACAACCACGAAATCTTTTCGGATATAGCTGAGAGAAGAGCTAATGTGCTCAAGGAGTTACAACAAACCTTTTCGGGCTTTCTAGGTAGCTCTGAGAACTTCTATGAAAAGGACCTTATGCAAGGCGCAGATGATATAGCGCCTAATGTTGCTAGAGGGGGCGGTATTGCAGTTGTAGGAATGATACTGACAGCACTGACAAATACGATGGTATTTGATGTAACAGGCGGTATTCTAACAGCAATCGGGTTTGTCTTTGCTGGTGTTACTGTCGGTCTTAATAGATCTAAGATTATTAGAGGTTATGAAGAAGAAGTCGCTCGTGGACGCCAACGTATAGAAGAAGAAGTAACTGAGAAGCTTAATAATTACACAAGCAGAATCAAGGCTAAAATAGATGACAACTTTACACGCTTTGATAAATTGCTAGAAGAAGAGAAGACACAGATAGAATTCTTAGAAAGCGAATTCCAACGCATAGAAATCGAAATCAAATCTATCAAGCAGAAAGTGCAAGCTATGCTATAATAAAAAAAAGCGGCCTTGATTTATCAAAGCCGCTTTTTTTCTATTCTTTATTACCTACTAATTCTACATCTTAGTAAACCTCTTCATAGTTTCACTTAGTCCAGATATCATTTTGATATAATAGACTCCTTCAGCTAAATCGGTTACATTAACTTTTAGCTCTTGTCCTTCTGACAAAGTATGGTTAGAGAGAATTCTTCCATAGCTATCATAGATAATATACTCAGAAATATTCTTAGCTAGAACATTGGTTCTAATCGTAATTTGATTTGAAGACGGATTAGGATATAAGTCAAACGCCGTAGCAAATTCTTCTATAACCAAAACCTCATCTACTTCCTCCTCCATACAACTCGTCAATTCTAGTTCTATCCTATTAGAAATTGCAAATTCGCCTTCTAATTGCAATAGACTGAATCCAGGACTCATGTTCTCGAGGATGCCTTCATAACTGACATGATAGATTCTCATTGTGCCTACATCATATCCTTCTAGATCCATTGGGAATGCATTTACAACTTTAGTGATAACATCAAATTCATTCGTTAGAAGGAAAATTGATCCAGAACCTGAGTTGCCGTATACATCAACCATAATGCTACTCTCCAATCCATCATCTACACAAAGCTTAGAATCAGTTAACTGAGAAGACAGTGTAAGGTTACCGCCAGCAATAATATTTTCTGGGCAGTCAGGGCTTACAAATCTGTTGACAGTTATAGGATTAGATAGAGAATAACAACCTTGTAAATCTGCTGCGTTCGCACCGACAAAGGCACCTCTAAGACCATTGATAAATGCGAGGTTCCATATTAAGCAAACACCTTCTCCAGCACCTTCAAAGTTGAAAGGTTGGTTAGATGGAAGTGCTAGTATATCTCCATTGATATCTGTTATAACATACGACATGTTAGGACCAGCAGCGTCCAGTAAGCTTACCATGATATTCTCGTCCTCTCCATCATCAGCACATACGTCTATCACATCAGTAGATCCTCCAGCACCGTCTTGGATGCTTAGAGTACCACCATTAAGGCCACCTTGGCAAGTAGACTCAACTCTAATATCGTCTATATCCCAAGCTGAAACTGTAGAGTTAGCACCCACTAAGCAGTAGCCTAATAATTCGAATGAGAATACTGTCGTTGTTGTTACTGTAAAGTCAGGATTACTAGAGAAATCAAACGTCTCTATTGAATAAAAATTAGATGTTTCTTGCTCTGTTAATCTATATACCTCGGTACCGTTCTTAAGAACTCTTATGCCATACTGAGTTGGAAAGTTATTGATACCAGATGTCCCATTAATCCATGTAAAATTCTGAGGTGCTGCTTCGTAAAAGCTTAACGTGCTGATAGAACCCTGACCATTAGGGCCCGGTGTTACTGTAACATCAAACCTTAGTGCTAAATCACTATTAGCTTCGTAAGTGCAACTATTTAATGAAGAAATACAAGTTGCAGTCATACCATTAAACCCTGGTGTACATGAGTGTGTATTGACTGTTGGATTGTTTCTGTATACGTTAGAACCAGAAAGCTGAGTACACGCGCTACTATTATTTATCAAAGGAGTGAATTCAGAATAATCCTGCTCTCCTTCTGTTATGTTAGTCGCATCACAACTTTCCATATTGTATAGCAATACTGATCTAGTCGCGGCACCACCGTCAGCACTTGACCTATTGACAACAACTGGATTAGAGAAGCCATGACAACCTTCTATGTCATTCACATTGCCACCGACTACAAGGCCGGTAATCGTGCCATTAGAATTAAGATTCCAGATATAACATATACCTACACCAGCACCTTCAAAGTCAATCGGCGAGCCGCCAGGGAGTCCTAGTATCGTACCATCCTCATCTGTAATAACAAACCTATCAGTACCTCCAGGATCTGACCCGTTTACAAAAACATTGACAAGGTCAGCATTACCGTCTCCCACACAGACGCTGACTTCCTCAAAGCCACCATCAGTGCTTAACCTTCCAGCTTCAGACCCATTTCTATTGACAGTTATAGAATTAGATATTCCATAGCAGCCCGTAAAGTCATTAATACTTGCTCCAGGAGTCAATCCTGATATTTCATTATATGCGACAAAGTAGATTCTGCACACGCCAGTTCCTGCATTAGAAAAATCAAACGGAGGTCCATCTACAACTTCCAGAATGCTTCCTTGGTCGTCAGTAATAACCCATGCGCCATCATCTGAATCATTCCCGGATAAAGTAACATCGATTACATCTGACTCAGAATCTTCTAAGCAGATACTCACTGTCGTTCTTCCGTCTGCAGAGATATTTCCTGGAATCGCAGCTATTTTATTGACCTGTATTGAATTAGATAAGGCAAAGCACCCAACTAAATCCGCTGCATTCTCTCCTAAGACCAACCCACTAATTCCATTTTCATACGACACGTTCCATAGCAAACAACTACCATTCGGATAGCCTTCGAAATTAAATGGTGAACCGTTAGGTAGACCAATTATGTTTCCATTAAGATCAGTTAAGAGCCACCTGTTAAATGCACCAACATTTCCTGTTAAAGTGACCTCTACATTGTCTTCAAATCCGTCTGCACAAACTTCAATAGTACCACTTGCAGTAGATATTGTACCCGGAGATGGGCTGAATTTATCTATAGTCATTGTGTTAGATACATCGAAGCATTCGCCACTTAAAGTAGCAATATCTGAACCTACCGAAAGTACAGAAAGGGAACCGTTATATGCAACATGTGTAAGTCTATAAGAGCCATTTCCATAATTGCTGAAATCAATTGGTGTAGAAGTAATTAACTCTATGATTATTCCTCTATCATCAGTCAGAGCGTAAACAGAATTATCTCCAAAGTTGTCTCTAATACCTACATTAAGAATTTGATTTTGTGTACCACAATAGTTGATAAAGGTCTGGCCGTTCTCGCTAATTACACCTCCACCTACTGCACTTTTAGATACAGAAATCGGATTAGAAAGATCGTAGCATCCAGAAAAATCAGCTACATTCTGTCCTAGAAATAACCCTTGGAAAGAAGATTCGAAACTTAGATGCCAAATCATACAGTTATCTCCTAACTCAGGATCTAATCTGATTGGTGGCGCACCAGGCAAACCAATAATGTTTCCATCATTATCAGTAATTATCCATCTACCAAACTCACCGTCTGCACCTGTTAAGGTGATAGGAATTTGATCAGAAACAACGCCTTTGACACAAACTGATATGTTATTTCCTAAAGTAGATGATATTGATCCACCTTCTGCACCTTCCTTATCAATCGTAACTGAGTTAGATATTGCAAAACAGAAGCCAGATAGATTATTGATATTAGAGCCAACTGATAGCCCAGTTAGTTGCTCGTTCCAGCTAACATTGTAGATAGAATAAGTTGCAGTTGTACTACCCGAAAAGTCATAAGGGAAACTAGGATTTGCATCTATAATGTTTCCTTGAGCATCTGTTATAACAAGTTGAGAGTTGGCACCGTCGTTATTATTCACGACAACATCAACAATGTTGCTGTTACCATCGCCTTCACAGATATTGATGTAAGTAACACCGTCACTTGATAAGACACCGCCATCTACACCTTGCTTGATTAGCGTCAATGGATTAGAAAGGTCAAAACAGTCTCCAGATATGTTATTAGCATTACCACCAATAGATAGCCCACCGATATTGCCAGTGTAACTTAGGTGCCAGAGTATACATTCGTCAGCAGGTATCGTAGAAAGATCAAACGGAGATCCCGATGGTAGACCGATAATCATACCATTCATATCTGTCACGACCCAACGACTATTACCTGAATTACCCGTGAGGTCCACTTCTACAAGATTACTTCCGTGCGCACATACAGTCGTGCCATTAGGGCCTCCTGATATCGTCCCACCATCCGCAGTAGTTCTCGTTACTGTAACTGGATTCGATAAATTAAAACAACCTGTCAAATTAGCTGCATCGCTACCAACAGTTAATCCACCTAAGTTTCCATCAGAGCTAACGTGCCAGATAAGGCAAACCCCAGTCCCAGCACCCTCAAAGTCAAAAGGAGGTCCAGAAGCAGGAACGTCAAGGATAATACCTGACTCATCAGTGATAACATAGCTAGAATTAGGTCCTTGATTACCAGAAACTTGTACATTGACTGAGGCGTCTTGACCTAAGCCGACACAAACATTAGTTGCGGTACTTCCGCTATTAAGTGATAGGCTACCTCCGTCTATTATCGTTCCACAAGAAGACTCTATGGTAATTTCATCTAAGTCCCATGCTGAAACAGTCGATCCATTATTAATTAGACAGTAACCTATGAATTCGAATGTGAACACGGCTCTAGTATCAACAACAAATGCTGGTTCATCTAAAAAGCTAAACGATTCTAAAGTCCAATCAGTTGAGGTAGAATTTCTTTCTGATCGATATACTTCTACTCCATCTTTAAGTACGCGCATGCCATATAGCGTTGGATAATTATTAGGTCCAGAGCCACCATCAATCCAAGAGTAGTTCTCTGGTGCCTGTTCGTAGAAAGATAAACTACTTAAAGTACCAGTCCCGTCTGTTCCTGGCTCTACAATTACATCTATTTTGACAGATCGCATATGACCTGCAGGATAGGCACAGTCCATAACTGAACTTACACACATAGCAGTACTGCCATCAACACCTTCTGTACACGAATGCGGATTCCTAAGTGGCTCATCTCTATATAAGTTACCACCCATTATAGACATCTGAAGACAGCTACTTGAGTTAGTTACAACAGGAGTAAATTCTGAATAATCAAAATTTGTCGTCAAAGCATTATAAGCAGAACAGGCATCCATATCGAAATGCATGCTAGAAGACGAGAATGAACCATTGATTGGAGTAGGGGTTTCAGCATTACAAAAGACGGCTGTCATTAGTGCAACACTAGATAGGATGAAATTTAATATTCGCATATGAGTTTCGGTTATTAAAAACTAAATACAAAGGATCAGATTTGACTAACCCTAGAAATCACAAAAATAATATTGTTTTTCAGTTATTTATATATATACAAAATAATAATATAACTAAATTTTACAATAGCATACAAATTGTCATAACGTAAAAATAGCACTTAGAATTAGTAGTTTATGTTAATAGTGCAACCAATAATTTTCTTTGACTTTTAATTAAATAACACTCTCGATAGCAATTACATATGCATTATCCATATCTGTTATATGTTATCTATATAAATTTGGGTAGATACTAAGTCAAAGATTAGGTCTTGTCGGTTAAACTGATAATTGTAACAATAATATGATTTAGGAAATCTATTTTCATGATTCAATTAGAACTTAACGATATGAATTACTTACGTGTTTTAGTGTGTCTACCTCTATTGCTACTTTGCTCTATTGGATGGTCACAAGAAAAAGAAGCGAGTCCTTTTGACTATGGCAGAATGTGGACTTTCGAAGCGCCACCTGTTGATTGGTTCAAAGAAGCTTATGGAATGGAGGTAGATCAGGCTTGGTTTGATGATGTCCGAAAGTCATCTCTAAAGTTTGCTTCTTGGTGTTCTGCATCTTTTGTTTCACCAGATGGCTTGATTATGACTAATCATCATTGCTCTCGAGACGTAGCTATTACAGTGCAATCTGGAGATGAGAATTTTGATAATGACGGCTTCTACGCTACGACCTTAGGAGAAGAAAGACGTGTACCTGAGTTATTCGTCGAGCAACTAATCATGGTAGATGATATATCAGAAACGGTACTGAAAGCCAAGAAAAGTGCGAAAAGTGATGCGGCTGCCTTAGAAAGAGAGAAAGACGCTCTCAAAGAGATAGAGCTTGAGTATGCAAAGAAAGCTGGTTGGGAAGGGCTCAGACTACAGACTGTATCCTTTTATTCTGGTGGCAAATACTCTATCTATGGTTATAAAAAATATGATGATATCAGATTGGTTCTTATACCCGAAAATGATTTAGGTTTCTTCGGTGGTGATCCTGATAACTTCACCTACCCTAGGTATAATCTCGACTGCACCTTCTGGAGGGCCTATGATACAGCTGGCAAACCTCTAGATACTTCTGATCATTACTATGAATTCAATATCGACGGTGTCGAAGAAGGGACACCAGTTTTTGTTATTGGTAATCCTGGTAGAACAGAACGATATAGAACGGTTGCCCAATTAGAATACGATAGAGATTATCGATTCAAGCATTTGCTTCAATGGCTTACTAATAGAAGGGACATGATGTTAGAAGAATACAACATGATGAGTGGCCAGACAGCAAAAGTGCGCGAGGCACAGGAACTCCTAAGCTCAATTAATAACCTATCTAACTCTATCAAGGCCTATGAAGGGATTATGGGTGGACTGAAGAATAAGGCCTTCATGAAGCGCAAGAGTGACATGGAAGAGAAGATCATGAAGGCGTCACAAGGCTCAGACCACTGGTCAGACCTAAAGAATGAATATGAAAAACTAAGACCACATGCTTGGGCGATTAATTTGCTGGGGCCTACCCCATTAAGAGGTAATGCATTGCTCCTGATGCATGAGATTTCTAAGTACTCTTCATTGATGACTGATGATGGGGATTCAGAAGAAGTAAAAGTTGCTAAGGACAATATCACTGAATTGACTTCGAAGCTAGAACGCTCAAAAGAAGAAAAAATGCTGAGTATGCTTCTAGGTGAGCTGAAGGACAATTTGTATCCAGGTGATAACACTCTAACTAGGATGTATGATGGAAAGACAGCATCAGGTTTCATCTCTGATCTATTTGATAACTCTGATATTTTGAAAGGCAGTAAGTCCTTGAATAAATTTTTGGACAAGAAAAAGAATTTCAGTAAACCCAAAGACCCTCTATTAAAGGCTGCTAATATTTTAGTTAACAGGTATAAGGAGGCCAGTTCAGCTTTTTCAAGCTCGAGTCCTTACCGCAAATCCCTTGAAGGCAAGATTGCGAACCAAGCATTTAATGTTCTAGGTACTTCTCTTCCACCTGATGCCACTTTTACACTAAGAATCAGTGATGGTCTTGTCAAAAGTTATGACTACAATGGCACCAAGGCACCGGTCATAACAACATACTTTGGCTTATATGATCGCCACTATTCTAACAATCAGGCCTTCCCGTGGGGATTACCCGATAGATGGAAGGATCCATCTATGGAATTAATGAAGTCACCACTTAACTTTATTTCTACCAATGATATAATTGGTGGAAATTCTGGCAGTGCGATTATCAACCAAAAGGGTGAGGCAGTAGGTCTAATCTTTGACGGCAATATTGAGTCTCTACCAGGTAACTTTATCTTTGATGAGCAGTACAATAGATCTGTATCTGTACATGCGGGAGGTATCTATGCAGCCTTAAAGTACATATATAAGGCTGATAGAATTGTCAAGGAGCTTCTACCCTAATGAGAACAATCCAATCACTCCAATAAAAAAGCGACTGTCTCCAATTTGAGACAGTCGCTTTTTACTTTGAATTATCTGCCTAACTACTTGTCAGAAACCTCTTCGAATTCCACATCGGTCACTTCTTCGCCATCCTTCCCTTCAGGACTTGATTCTGTTGTCTCGCCAGCACCAGCAGCACCTTCTGCTTCTTGGCTAGCAGCATAGATGTCCTGACTAGCAGCCTGCCATGCTGTATTCATCTTTTCCATGGCCGCGTCTATTTGCCCGATGTCTTGCATCTTGTGGGCTTCTTTTAGTTCAACTAATGCTGCTTCTATAGGTACTTTCTTATCTTCTGGGATCTTATCACCATAATCTTTCATCTGCTTTTCAGTCTGGAAGATAAGTGTGTCTGCCGTATTAATCTTATCAGCATTTTCCCTTGCCATCTTATCAGAATCGGCGTTGGCTGCTGCTTCGGCTTTCATTTTTTCTATCTCCTCTTTAGATAAGCCCGTAGATGCTTCTATTCTGATGTTTTGCTCTTTTCCTGTACCCTTGTCTTTCGCGGAGACATTAAGTATACCATTTGCATCCATGTCAAAGCTCACTTCTACTTGAGGCACGCCTCTTGGAGCTGGCGGAATACCATCTAAGATAAAACGACCAACTGTTCTATTAGCACTGGCCATCGGTCTCTCACCTTGTAAGATGTGAATCTCAACACTAGGCTGATTATCTGCAGCAGTAGAATAGACTTTGGATTTCTTGGTTGGTATAGTAGAATTAGACTCTATAACAACATCATAGACACCGCCCATTGTTTCTATTCCCATAGAAAGAGGTGTAACATCTAGCAATAATACATCCTGAACATCACCACTAAGTACACCACCTTGGATAGATGCACCAACTGCTACAACTTCATCTGGATTGACACTTCTATTTGGCTTCTTGCCAAAAAACTTTTCGACTGCTTCTTGTATCTTAGGAATTCTCGTCGAACCACCTACTAGAATCACTTCATCTAAGTCAGACTTAGATATACCAGCATCCTTAAGTGCTTCCTGGCATGGCTTAAGGGTACGCTCTACCAGATCATCAGATAGTTGTTCGAACTTGGCTCTAGACAATTTAAGAACTAAGTGCTTAGGTACACCATCTACAGCTGTGACATAAGGTAAGTTGATATCTGTCTCCGTCGAAGAAGATAATTCTATTTTAGCTTTTTCTGCTGCTTCTTTAAGTCTTTGCAGCGCCATAGGATCTTTTCTTAAGTCTATGTTCTCTTGCCTAATGAATTCTTCTGCCAAATGATCTATGATCACTTGATCAAAATCGTCACCTCCTAAGTGCGTATCACCATTAGTGGATTTCACTTCGAATACACCATCGCCTAGCTCAAGAATCGAAACATCAAAAGTACCACCACCTAAATCGTATACGACGATGGTGACATCTTGGTTTTTTTTATCTAAGCCATATGCAAGCGCAGCTGCTGTCGGCTCATTTATGATTCTTTCTACTTTCAGTCCTGCGATTTCGCCTGCTTCTTTCGTAGCTTGTCTTTGTGAATCATTGAAGTACGCCGGGACAGTGACTACAGCGCCTGTTACTTCTGTGCCTAAGAAATCTTCAGCTGTCTTCTTCATTTTCTGAAGAATCATCGCAGAGATTTCCTGAGGTGTATATTCTCTATCGTCAATCTTGATCTTGACTGTACTGTTGTCTCCTTTGACAACTTTATAAGACGCCCTTTTTATCTCCGTAGCGACTTCCTCGAATCGCTGTCCCATATACCTTTTGACAGAGGATATCGTTTTCGTGGGATTGGTGATTGCTTGACGTTTGGCTGGATCGCCAACTTTTCTTTCTCCATTATCTAAGAAAGCAACAACAGAAGGTGTCGTCCGACGACCTTCATCATTTGGTATAACAACTGGCTCGTTACCTTCCATAACTGCTACAACTGAGTTAGTGGTACCGAGATCAATGCCTATTATTTTGCCCATAAGTCTGTAATTAAACTTTACGTGTTTTTATAAATATCAATATAAGCACATCAAAGCCTGTGCCTTGGTGTAATTTATGACAGAAATACATGAATAAGACCAATTAGACTGACAAGAAGCAGTTTGCAGCAATAGATATATGACAAAAAGTCATATTATCTAATGAAGTTGAGGTCTTTTGTGACAGAGCCATTAATCAATGAATCAATAGTCCCATTACTGAGGCCTATTCCAGGGAAGGTATAGGTGTTTCTAGATGCAAAAATGCCTCGACCTTCTGAGAGATTAGTATATGTCGGTATATCCTGGGTTGAAGTAATACCTAGGTTAGCTTCTATAATCCTGATATATTCTAATAATTGTTGATTACCTGACACGACATCAATAGTGATATCCTCAAAACGTCTAATTATTTCTGGGTCCTTTTCGACATTTGCCGCCAAGACAGAAAAGAACTCATTACCTCTTTGCGCATGCTCTTCTATCGTTAGTCCCTTTGCCAGTTCCCATACGATGGATTTTGGTTGATATTGAGTGTCCTCTGTTCTTTCTCTATAATTAATAGTCATGATTAAATCATATATAACGGCATTATTAGCGCTCCTCCATTTGAATTGAGTCGGATTAGCAGAGGCGAAATCTACTTTAGGATCATTGACCACTGGATTAGGTCTTATCATAGATGTCGTCCCTACTATATTAGTCGTTGCCGTTACGAGATTTAGTTCATCACCACGATTAAGTATCAATTCGTAATCACGATCTTCTTCTATACTTACATCCTTACCGATCTTATATAAGATATTTGGTTCTGTCACAAAAACACCATCTTCTCTCTGAAAACCTTCGTCATTACCATTGACACGTTCTGCCTGATAACTTATTTGAGTATTTAAGTCTTTAATACTGACAGTAACTGAAGCAGGATAATACAGTGAGTCTGGATTCTTAGCCAGTTCTAAGGCAGAGATTTCCATATCCACAAAAGCCCGTTCTACACGGATATACTGAGTCGAATCTGTAGATGACAAGAATCCATAGACGATGGGTATATCTCGTGCATCTTCTATAACATTAAGTGTATTATCACAAGAAACAACTAGGGTCAATGCAAGTAATAGAAGTAAGTATTTCATACAACAAAGCTAACGGAAATAATAAATAAGGCAGTTTAAGAGGGCTAATTTTATATCTTGTCGACATAATCATCTACCAAATGTCAGCAGTAAGTAAGGATGCCAAAAGAATGACCACGCTCACACTCCAACGTATGAAGGAGGAGGGTGAGAAAATCACAATGTTAACCGCCTATGATTATAGCATGGCCAAGGTCATAGATGATGCTGGAATAGATGTAATCTTAGTAGGTGATTCTGCTTCAAATGTCATGGCTGGTCATGAAACAACCTTACCGATTACGCTGGATCAGATGATATATCATGCGTCCTCTGTCATCCGCGCGGTCAAAAAAGCGCTAGTCGTTGTGGACCTGCCATTCGGCACTTACCAAGGCAATTCGACTAAGGCTCTGAGCTCAGCAATTAGGATTATGAAGGAATCTGGTGCTCATGCTGTCAAATTAGAAGGCGGAGAAGAGATTGTCGATTCTGTAAGTCGAATATTAACAGCTGGTGTACCTGTCATGGGGCATCTGGGCTTAACCCCCCAATCGATATATAAGTTTGGGACCTATACAGTAAGAGCAAAAGAAGACGAGGAGGCGCAGCAATTACTCAGTGATGCCAAATTACTAGAGCGAGTTGGTGTATTCGGTCTGGTTATGGAGAAAATACCTGCTGACTTAGCAAAAACAGTGACTGAGAATCTAAGGATTCCTACAATTGGTATTGGTGCCGGTAATCAAACAGATGGACAAGTCCTAGTAAGCCATGACCTATTCGGTATTACTAAGGAGTTTAACCCAAGATTCCTCAGACGATATATGGATCTCTATAATGGAATGAAAGGCGCAGTGGAATCATACATCTCTGATGTCAAATCCAGTGATTTCCCCAACGAATCTGAGCAATATTAGATGAAGCTTCGGTTTATAATATTCGTTGCTACACTTATATGTATAGCTATCGCTTTCTACGGTTATAGGATGATATTTGGCCCTAATGTGAGCTGTCCAGATACGCAAGACCAGATTATACATATTCCTAGCGATGCACAGGATATCGACATAGTCATAGACACACTCAGTAGCAGAAATTTAATCAGAGATAAGCGTTCGATCCGACGAGTTGCTCAGCTTATGAAATATAAGAAACCAAAGTCAGGACGATATCTTGTCAAGGATGGTTGGAGCAACAAGCAATTGATATCGCTGTTGAGGTCTGGGAGACAATCACCCTTAAATCTAACTTTTAATAATCTTAGGACAATCAATGAGTTAGTTGATTACTTTGCTCATACACTAGAACTGAATAAAACAGACTTATCGGCCGACATATCTAATTTTATAGCAACTGAAGAAGAATACACTCAGGAAAACATCATGAGTTTGTTCATACCGAATACTTATCAGATCTATTGGACTACCAGCGGCGAAGACTTACTTAAGCGTTTCACTAAAGAAAGACGAAAGTTTTTCAACGAAGAAAGAATGCAGAAACTCTCAGTCCTCGGTTTGACTAAGTCTGAATTATATACACTAGCATCAATAGTACAAAAAGAGACACTGGTGAACGATGAGAAGCCTAGAGTTGCTGGTGTGTATCTTAATAGATTACGCCGAGGACAATTGTTACAAGCTGACCCTACTGTCGTTTTTGCTAACGGAGATTTCGAGATAAGGCGGGTTCTTAACAAGCACTTAGCAATAGATTCGCCTTATAATACCTACAAATATTCTGGTCTGCCTCCTGGGCCAATCTGCATGCCTGATATCTCTTCACTTGATGCCGTGCTGAATTACGAAAAGCATAAATATCTATACTTCTGTGCCAAACCAGATAACTCAGGTCGACACGCTTTTGCAAGAAACCTGATAGAACATAATAGGAATGCTGATAATTATAGGCGCTTCCTTAATAAAAGCAAGATTTATCGATAATTAAGATTGTTTCTGGATGTCGTCTGGCACTCTGACGAGTTTCATTTGTATATGATTGTCCTTATAGGTTGCAGTGCCTACTCGAATCATAATATCACCTGCGTGCTTTGTTGTCCATTCTTCTGGTTTCTTAGATGTATCGTCATCAACCATCAGAATCTCACTTCGCTCACTGTGATAGTTATACTTTCCACTCCCTTTTATCTCACTATAGTGTCCATAAGTATAAGTGTGATCCGCTTTGTAGTCAATCCATACCCCATCATATTCGCCGGGTTTAGACATTTCGCCATCGTGTAAGAACTGATACTCCCAGGTATCTGCCTCTACAATCGCATAGGACTCACTATTTTGCTTAAGTCTATGGTTGATTATCGATAAGGCTTGAGCGCGCTGAGCAGCTACTAGCTTGGGGTCCGCAGTCCTAGCTTTTTCTAGCTCATTGTGTTTATCTTGAGCTTGTTGTAAGATAGGATTGTTTAATTTGGTTTTTATTCTATCACTGTTTTGTGTTTCAGGTGTTTTCAATAATGATTCAGGCCTCTGAGGCACATCATTTTTGCAACTAGTTAGTAGTACACAAAAACACAATAATATCTTATGGAAATCGATCATCTTCAAGTTAACACCTTTATTCGGAGACTAATATATGGATTTTGATTAATAGGTTTAAAGACTTCCTCGTCGAAAATGAGCTCTTAGCCAATAAGGTCAAGATTTTAGTTGCAGTTAGTGGCGGTATTGATTCTATGGTCTTATGCCATTTGTTAGAAAGTACTCCTAAGTCCTATGCCGTTGCGCATGTCAACCATAATACTAGATCTGGCGCCTCTGATACAGATCAAGCATTTGTACTAGAATATTGTAGAGCAAGATCGATAACCTGCCACCTTCATAACCTCGATTACAAACAAGGTATTCATGGTAACTTCCACGATTATGCACGCAATGCACGCTATTCATTTTTTAGTAAACTGGATTATACCTATATATTGACCGCTCATCACAAGGATGATGCCGTCGAGACTATTTTTGTCAATTTCCTGAATGGTAGATCGCTCAGAACGATTCCTGTCGTCAATTCACATGTGCTAAGACCCTTATTACAATTTAGTAAGAAAGAAATTATCAGCTATGCTAAGGCAAATACTGTCGGCTTTGTCACTGATGAGTCGAACAGTAAGAATAAGTACTTACGCAACCTCATTAGAAATGAGTTACTTCCATCGATTAATTCTGTAACTAATGATGTCGACGAAAAACTATTAAACCTTAGCATAAGGAACCAAAGGAATGAAAGCCTATTACAGGCTCTTGTAGAAAAACTCATAGCAGCGACGATAACAGTCGATACAACCGATGGCGTAAGGACCTGTTTAGATAAACAGATATTTATTGACTTAGCATCTGCAGATTTTATATATCATGCCTTGTCAAAATATGGAATAAATTTTAGCCAAGCTCATGATATTCTATCTTGTCTTGAAAGGGTTGGTAGGCAGTTCTTTACTGCAGATCATATAATATTAATCGATAGATCTAATATTATTATTTATCCCCGAGAGCCAGCACATGAAGCTAGAATAGTGACTCTAGAAAACTTACCACAAGAAATTTGTTTCGGATCTTATAAGTTCTTGATTGAACTGACAGCTGAAGTATTGGAATTAGATTCAAGTAAAATATACATTCCCAGGGAAAAGATAGCTAATAATTTGACTATCCGAACATGGCAAAGTGGTGACCAGTTCTGCCCTTTGGGGATGAAAGGACAATCACAATCGCTAAAAAAATACTTCATCAATCAAAAGGTCGATAGAGCTAAGAAAAATACCATTCCCATCTTCCTAAATGGGTCAGAGATAGTATGGCTTGCCGGTTACCGCAGTGACGAGAGATACAAGGTTTCTAAAGAGACGATTGGACCTTTTGTACTCGTCACTTTAATTTAACCTTCTCATCCGTCTTGGGCTTATCAGAAAAAACTGGTTTAGGCCTAGGGGCTTCTTCGTAGATATGGTCGAATAGTTTTTCCTTATACATCCACTTACCTTTGCTATAGAAATAACCTTCGTAAGTACCATCTGGAAGACTCGTAACACCTTGGCCTGCTTGTAAGCCCATTCTAGATTCTAGATGATCATGTATGATCATTTTACTTTTTTCGTTGTAATTCAGCGTCACTGCAGCATCCGAAGAGAAATTAAGAATGAGTCGATTAAGAAAAGTACCTCTCTCTTCTTTATCTTCGAAAATAGCAGATCCGAAGCTCACCTCTTTATTATTAATCGTCATGACATCTAATAGCTTCAGATTATCATACTTAGTACTTGGGTCTAAACCAAACAATAGATATTGATTCTCCTCTAATTCCATAAGCTTATAATACAAGCAGCCGTACCAATCATCTGCGGAATTACTTAAGTAGGCGTGTTCATTAGACAAAGGTTCCGAGCGCTTTAGCTGCTGGAAAGTGCCATCTGAAAATATGATATAACCAAAGAAGTCGTATATCTCATTATCACCTTTAGTAAGCCAACTAATTAGCTTAAAATCATTAGACTCAGGTGACAATATAGAAAGGAACTTGAAGTCCTGATCAAGTTCTTGGAAAGCAGAAGGTAAGCTTACAAATTCAATAAACAATTCATTAAAATGGACAGCTGCCCTTTGTCTTGTTGCAGGTTCATAGGCATTGGCCATGATGTCAGAATAGAACTGGAGGTCATCAACTATTCCATAGTCACCTTTCTGTGAATAATTATCAGTCGTTATGACCACCAAAAGGATAATAGTACTAAACATGTATCTCATAGCAGACGAAATTGTATGGGTATAACGTAATAAGTAAGTAGAGAGGTATACAACGTCAGGAGATACAGGAGGATATTAGTTGATTATAGTCAGGTCTATCTGAAGCCCTTTTATGAATATAGCTTGCCACTATTTGATTTTCTTTTAAAAGAAATATACCGGGCATCTGGAAACTATCACCTATTTGCCTAGCAGAAAACGAGATACCTTTCTGATATACATCATAGCCTCTTATCCATGTACTTAATCCAAATAATTGCCTAAAAGTCCCTTTGGTTAGACCAAAGTCATTGTAAATCTTAAGTTCAGGGTCTGAAATGTGTTCTATGCCTTTTAAGTTTGATTGCGAGAAAAAATCTTCTGCTTCCTTAATAGAGGCCATATGAACAAGAATAATCTTGATTTTATCATTAGCGATAATATCTGGATTGGACGAGATGTCATGCAATGCCTCTCTGCAAAAAAGACAACCAAAATGACGTAGAAAAACAACCAACAGAGGGCGGTTTCTGCCTAACTCATTAAGCGTGTTACCCTCATTGGTTATATATTTTTCTAGGTCTATTTCCACTTATACTAATTTCATCTTTTTGAAGGACTTGATAACTTCAGTCACATGCTGTGCAGAATTCTTAAGTAATTTCTTCTCTTCTCTATTCAACTTGAGAACTATGATTTTCTTGACACCTTCCTTTCCTAACTGAACTGGTACACCTAAAAACATATTCTTGAGTCCATATTCACCTTGTAACCAAACACTACATGGAAAAATTCTGCCGTCGTCTTTGATAATAGACTCTACCATCTGAGCAGCAGCAGCTCCTGGTGCATACCATGCTGATGTACCCATTAGTTTAACAAGCTCTCCGCCACCTTTCTTAGTTCTGGCAACAATCTTATTCAAAGCGACTTTGCTGATTAAGTCTGTAACAGGTATACCAGCGACAGTCGTGAATCTAGGCAAAGGCACCATTGTATCTCCATGACCACCCATTAGTACGGCCTGAATATCTTTTGGCGAAACACTTAATTCGGTAGCAAGAAACGCTCTATATCTTGCCGTGTCTAGGATGCCTGCCATGCCGATTACTCTGTGTGGCTCTACCCCAGCTGCCTTAAGAGCAGCATATGACATAACATCAAGAGGGTTAGATACGATTATAAAGATAGCTTTCTTGCTATACTTAAGGATAGACTTCGTTACGGATACAACAATCTTTGCATTAGTGGAAATCAGGTCATCACGACTCATTCCTGGCTTTCTCGGTATACCAGCTGTAATGACGACAATGTCAGAACCCTTAGTCGCTTTATAATCTCCAGTCCCAGTTACCTTAGTACTGTAATAGTCAACTGGTGCTTGCTGCCAAGTATCCAGAGCCTTGCCTTTTGCAAATGAATCTTTGATGTCAAGTAAGACAACTTCATTAACAATGTCTTTGTGCGCTAGTACATTGGCTACGGTAGCACCGACATTTCCGGCGCCTACAACTGTAACTTTACTCATATCTGATTTAATTTAATTTGTATAATATTGCGCTGCAAAAGTATATAATATTTCCTTTGGAGTAAATCTTAGGGTTTCAATACTAATTTTGTCTTCAGCAAGGATCGTGTATTCTCACAATTTGTCGATTATAAGACTTCGGATTCTATAGACTGACTAGAGTTGTTATTAACTTTACAAAAAAAATATTTCAATGAGAGTTAATTGTATTTTGATAATTATGCTAGGGATGTGCTATAACTTAAGTGCTCAACAACACGGCACCTGCGGCACAGTACAAGATGAGGCATTCATGAGTGCCTTTAGAAAAAACAAAGCAAATTGGGATAAAACCATCCAAAAAGGCTTAGTCGATAGATTTGTTCCTGTGACCTTCCACTTAGTCGCTAAGAATGATGGTACGGATAGAATGCCTGTCGATGGTGTCTATGCCGCATTATGCAAGCTTAATGATAGATACCAAGCTGCAGGAAGTGAGATGTTTTTCTACCTAGATGGTATTAATGAAATCAATAACACAGGTTTATTTACAAACCCACGGGATAACCGAAACGCACTGATATCTAACTTTGATGAGAGATCGATGAACGTTTTTGTCGTTTCCCAGATTACTGGAGGTGCTGGTACAGGAAATACCTTAGGATACTATTCTCCTGGCATGGACCTGATTGTGATCCAAAAAGGCAATCTAGGGGATGCAACATATACTTTCGAACATGAAATAGGGCACTTTTTCACTTTAGCTCATACACATAGAGGATGGGAAGATCAACCATATCGTCCTTCGGATTACCCAGAGCAGATTACATTTACAGAGATTAATTCTACTCAAGTGACCAATCCTGTAAGAGTAGAGCTCGTCGATCGTTCCAACTGTCAGATAGCAGGAGATGAGATATGTGATACCGACCCTAATTATGGTTTTGGATTTACCTGCGGCTGCTGTAACATGCTTTGGACAGTAATAGATAGAAAAGGAGATACGATATTAACGCCCCCATTAACTAATATCATGTCATATGCAACCAATTGTAATGAGTATGTCTTCTCACCTGACCAGATTGTCGCTTTACAGACTTCATATGATGCAAGTGCTAGAACGTACCTGAGAAATACAGATGTAACTGAATACAAGCCTATAAGGGATGCGGTCACGCAGATAAGTCCTGGTGCACCAGGATCTCTAGAAACGGTTGAGATTTTTGACGATATTTTATTTGACTGGGAAGATGTACAGAACGCAGAATTCTATAAACTAAGAATCAATGGCGATGTCATCGAGGTAGAAGATTCTGAATATAGAGCATTTGATCAGATGCCTAATAGTATTGTTAGTTGGAGTGTCAGAGCCTTCACTAAGTTTGGGGCTGGTTGTATAGATGAAACAACAGAAATTGTCTTTAGGACAGGTGACGCATCAGCTGCCATATCAGAACTAGATTTTGTTTCTGAACTAGCTATCTACCCCAACCCACTGGTTCAAGACCAAGCGCTTTCTATCAAATTTGATGCTAGTAGAACAACTGGTGCAAATGTTGCAGTCTTTGATGTTGCAGGCAAAAAGATATATACTGAAGAAGTCCGTATTACAACAGGACCAAATGTAATTACAGTACCTGCAGGAAGTATGGAATCTGGTATTCATATCTTGAAGATAGAAACACCAGATGGATTAATAACTGAAAAAATATTAGTGGACTAATATGAATCTACACGAGTATCAAGCTAAAGAATTAATTGCCTCTTTCGGAGTTCCGATACAGAAAGGGATTATGGCTGAATCATTAGATGAAGCTGTCGCAGCTTATGAAAAAATCAAAGTTGACTCAGGATCCGAGGTCGCAATAGTCAAGGCGCAAATTCACGCAGGTGGAAGAGGCAAAGGTGGCGGTGTCCAACTGGTCAAAAACTTGGACGAGTTGAAACAACATTCTGGTAATATCTTAGGCATGATGCTCAAGACGCCTCAGACCCCGGGTGGAATGGAAGGTGCCGGAAAACTAGTCAGTAAGATACTAGTAGCAGAAGATGCTTATGCACCTGATTTCGATGCCTGCAGTGAGTTCTATATGTCCATCTTGATGGACAGAGACTTACAAAAGAATGTTATCATCTACTCTACCGAAGGCGGGATGGATATCGAAGAAGTTGCTGAGCATACGCCTCACCTAGTGCATAAAGAATGGGTCGATCCTCAGCTAGGCTTACAGGCATTTCAGACAAGAAAAATCGCCTTCAATCTAGGTCTTTCTGGTGCCGCACTAAAGAACATGTCCATGTTCGTCGCTAAGCTGTACAATTCGTTCGTAGGTTCGGACGCATCACTAATCGAGATAAACCCAACCCTTAAGACGGGTGACGATCGAATTATAGCTGTCGATACCAAAATGAGCATAGACGATAATGCGCTCTACAGACATAAAGACTTAGAAGCACTCAGAGATACCTCAGAAGAAGATCCTACTGAAGTCGAAGCTAAAGAAGTCGGTCTTAATTATGTCAAACTAGATGGTAATGTTGGCTGTATGGTCAATGGTGCTGGTCTGGCAATGGCCACTATGGATATCATTAAACTATCTGGTGGTTCGCCAGCTAATTTCCTTGATGTTGGTGGAACTGCAGATGCAGCAAGAGTAGAGCAAGCTTTCAGAATTATCCTAAGAGATCCAAATGTCAAAGCAATTTTGATCAATATCTTCGGAGGCATTGTTAGATGTGACCGAGTCGCACAGGGTGTTGTAGATGCTTACAAGAATATGGGTGACATTACTGTACCGATTATCGTGAGACTACAAGGGACTAATGCTGATATAGCTAAAGAAATAATAGACAAAAGTGGCCTTTCCGTCAAATCAGCTATCCTGCTCAAGGAAGCAGCTGATCTTGTGAAAGAAGTCATCTAAATAACCATATTTAGAGAAGAACAAAGCCACTTTACTATTTGAGTAAGGTGGCTTTTCATTTTTTGATAAAAGATATTTCAACTTTTCATCTCATGATGAGTTATACCTATAATGGTTGATAACCGGAACTATCTTATCCATCCGAAGACGCTAGCCCTTTGCCTACTACTATTGGGTGTTACATCTCTCTTCCTAGGATTTACAGGCGCATATCTGTATGCTAGAATTACAGGTGGCCTAGAACCTATGAACTTACCAGTACTTTTTATACTGAACACTTTCCTGCTGCTCTTATCTAGCTACTTACTAGTCAAAGGCATGCAATACTACAAGAACGACCTGACAGAGGCATACAAAAGAAATCTTGGACTAACCCTCTTGATTACCATCTTATTCTTACTAAGTCAGATTGTCGCATGGAAACAGCTCTATAATAAGGGGGTTTTTGTGGACCACAGTAATATGGCTTCCTACCTATATATTATTTCAGGTGTACATTTTGCGCATGTCATAATTGGGATTCCTTTCTTAGCCATCTTCTATTGGAAGGCGCTTAAGACCATGGTAGAGCCAGTGAGTGTTTTGATATACTTCACTGATCCAGACAAAAAAAGAAACCTAAAACTACTAACCATCTATTGGCACTTTTTGGATGCTTTATGGATTTATCTAGTGCTTTTCTTCTTATTGAATCAATTGATATGATGCTACCTTAGTTGGATATCAGTGACTTGATTATACTTAAGCTGACCATTCATACGCTCTATGACTTTGGGCTTTGTAGCTAGTATCTCTTGCTTAAGAGCGGAGGAAGTGAGATAGACAATTAAGATTCCATTCCTGATTCTAACATTGGAAGTATAAGAAGATATGACGTCTCCGAAAGTCTTCCGCCAAACTTGTTCTACCGTATAATTACTAAAGTTACTATTGAGCTTACTCTTTTTAGATAAGAGCTCATCTAGGATATGCTTTAGACTTTGGTTATTCATGTGGTCTGAGTTATAGCTGATGTTGGCTGAAATCGACTTGGATCGAATCCAATGCTTGCGCTACCCTAGTTGTATCTGTATCAGTTATAAATACTTGGCTAGCCATATTGTCAAGCACTAATTCTAACAATTGAGTCACTCTTTGATTATCTAACTTATCAAAGATATCATCTAATAGCAAAATGGGTTTTTTCTGAGTTACTTTCTTGACCCACTCCATCTGAGCAAGCTTAAGAGCAATGATACCTGATTTCAACTGACCTTGGGAGGCAAACCGCTTGATTGGGTTACCGTCGATTAATAATTCTAAGTCATCCTTATGTATGCCTGAATTAGTTCGTCCTAGCATCTGGTCCTTTTGTCTATTTTTCTGCATTAGGCTTAGTAGATTTTCAGCGAATAATTCTGAATCATAAGCCGCACTAATCTCTTCCTGACCAGCACTGATAAGTTGGTGACTTTCCCTAAGTAGGATGGCAAGGTCACTGATATAACGGGCTCGTTTGTCGTGGATGTTTTTTGCTGATGCTGACATTTTCTCATCGAACGCAAGCATCACATTTTCGTCTAAGCGCCCAGATCGGCCGATTTGTAACAAGTAGGCGTTCCTTTGCTTCAATAATCGATTGTAAGTCAATAGTTGAGCTAAGTAGTCCTTATCAGCCAAGGATATGGTTCTATCTATCAACTTTCGACGCTCAGAGCTACTTAGAAAGAAGGTCATTGCATCTTTGGGTGCAATCATGAAAGCCGGAAATCGACCTAGAATCTCAATCTTTGACTTAAGTGTCTTTTCGTCCAATTCATAGGCTTTCTTAGTACCCGCCTTAGAAATAATCCTTATACCTGAAGTCTGATCATCAGAAATCGCCTCTCCCTGAACTCTAAAAAATGACTGTTCATATCTATAAATGTGTTTGTCTTGCCGTGTAAAGTAGCTTTTGCCATTGCATAAATAATAGACAGCATCTAGGATTGTGGTCTTCCCAACCCCATTTAGACCAGTAATTAGATTACACCTTGGATGAAAATCAAGAGAATGCGCCTCGTAATTCCTATAATTAGCGAGTTCTATTTTGACTATCCTTATATTGGTCAAATGCGTATCTTTAATGTTTGTTTTGTTAGTCTCTAAAATTACACTTAGTTCACTAGATAAGTTCACAATCGATACTATGGCTGAAGTAAAGGAAAAAGTAATATCTCAATCTAATGGTTCCATACAGGATACCAAACTGGATAAAGCAACCTATTTAAATTGGTATGAGGTGATGTTAAGAATCAGAAGATTCGAAGAAGCAGCACTCAAAGCGTATAGCCAACAGAAAATTCGTGGTTTTCTACACGTCTATATAGGCCAAGAAGCCATTGCGGCAGGTATTGTATCAGCGCTGAGACCAGAAGATAAAATAGCCACTGCTTATAGACAGCATGGTATCGCGCTCAGTAGAGGTATCAGTTCTGATGCTTGTATGGCGGAACTCTTCGGTAAAGTCACTGGAATCGTCAAAGGAAAAGGTGGCTCTATGCACTTTTCTTCTAAGGCGCATAACTATATAGGTGGAAATGGCATCGTAGGTGCACAGATTCCAATCGGTACTGGTGTCGCACTTGCTGAGCAATATAAGGGGACAGATAACCTATGTGTAACAATGTTCGGCGATGGTGCTGCACGACAAGGCGCACTGCACGAAGCGTTCAATATGGCTATGACCTGGAAATTACCAGTACTATATATCTGCGAGAACAATCAGTATGCGATGGGTACTTCAGTAGAAAGAACATCTAATGTACAAGACCTCTATAAACTTGGCCTTGGTTATGATATGCCTAGTGAACCAGTAGATGGTATGTCTCCAGAAGCGGTCCATGAAGCACTATCTAGGGCCGCCGCACATATCAGAAGTGGCAAAGGGCCTTACTACCTTGAGATTAAGACCTACAGATATAGAGGTCATTCTGTTTCTGATCCAGGTAAATATCGTTCGAAAGAAGAACTAAATTCATTCAAAGAAAGAGATCCAATCTCTGAGACCGAGGAGAAAATTATTAATGAAAATATCGCTACAGCTAAGGAAATAGATGCTATCAAGGACAAAATCTCTAAAGAGATTGCCGCTGCAGTAGAGTTTGCAGAAAAGTCTGATTTTCCACTTGGTTCTGAGCTGTATGATGATAACTACGTGCAGAAGGACTATCCTTTCATCATGGATTAACCATTACTACCATACTTTACTTATTTTTGCGCAAATTTATTGACACAGAATGGCTAAACAGAAACGAAACAGGAGAGAAGAGGATTTAGATGAGGTAATTGTAGAGCAAGGTAAACAAGCTGCAGAATCGACTCAAGATTGGTTCGAAAAGAACAGCAAACTCATCTTAGGCCTTATTGCTGGCATAATATTACTTATAGCTGCTTTCCTTATATTTAAGTACATGGTCAAAGAACCGAAGGAGAAAGAAGCAAAGGCCGCTATCTATAAGGCTGAGCAGCAGTTTGCAAGAGACTCTTTTGCACTTGCTTTGGAAAATCCAGGTGGTGGCTTTGATGGCTTTCTTGACATAATAGATAGTTATAGCGGTACATCTACCTCTAATCTTGCAAAGTTATATGCAGGAATCTCCTATTTAAATCTAGGAAGATTCGATGATGCAATCTCATATCTAGAGAGTCATACTGCTACTGGTAATTACTCGCCTATCCTGAAAAATGGAAATCTCGGAGATGCTTATTCGGAAAAAGGAGATTTTAATAATGCCATGACCTACTATAATAAGGCTGCCTCAGCAGGTGATGACGCTTTATTGACGCCATACTACCTCTATAAGTTAGGTTTACTTGCTAAGAAGCAAGGCGATAATAATCGTGCACTGACTGCATTTCAGAAAATTAAGACAGATTACGCTGCATCGAACGAAGGGACACATATAGATGTTATCATAGGAAGTATGTCTAATTCCTAATAATCCCCTTGAGCAGGAAGAACAAAAACTTATCCTCTAATAAGCTGGAAAAATTTGATCCAGACGATATCACTAAGATTGGTTTAGTGGTCTCAGATTGGAACGAAGAGATCACCGAATCATTACAGAAAGGTGCCTTAGGTACACTTACTGAGCAAGGTCTGACCTCAGATCAAATAGAGTGTATTAGTGTACCTGGAACTTTTGAATTGCCTCTAGGCGCTAGGATGCTTCTTAAAAGTAAAAATGCACAAGCGGTAATTTGTCTGGGGTGTGTCATAAAGGGTGACACAGACCACGATAGATACATCAACGAATCTGTTGCCATCACACTGAACCAATTAGCAATCACCTCTGGAAAACCTGTTGTATTCGGTGTCCTAACAGTCAATACACACCAACAAGCACTGGATCGAGCGGGTGGGAAGTATGGTAACAAAGGCATAGAGGCTGCAATAACAGCACTAAAGATGCTGCAACTTCAGAAAGACCTAGATAAACCTGGTTCGACAATTGGATTCTAGTAACTGAAACTCAATCGCTGTCCTGCCTTTGTACCAGTCAGTCTTTGGTTCTTATAGACCCACTGTCCATTACATAGCGTCGCTGTGACTTTTCCTCTCATATCAAAGCCCATAAGCGGAGACCAGCCACATTTGTAATTCACTTCAGATTCTAGGACAGACCATCGCAGTTCCGGGTCGACAACTACCAGATCAGCAAACTGACCTTCCTCAGCATATCCGCGATCAGCTATTCTAAATAACTCTGCTGGACTATGACACATCTTATCGACTATAAATTCTATTGATAATTCACCTCGATGATAGAAATCTAACATAATAGCTAGCGAATGCTGGATTAATGGTAATCCTGATGGCGCTTCTAGATAATGTTTCGATTTTTCTTCTTTAGTATGCGGCGCATGATCGGTTGCAATCACATCGAAGTATCCTGCTTTCAATCCCTCGAGTAATGCTTCCTTGTCATTAATCGACTTAATAGCTGGATTACACTTAACCTTGTTTCCCAAGACTGCATAGTAGGCTTCATCGAAATACAAGTGATGGACACAGACTTCCGAAGTGATCTTCTTATCAACTAATGGCGTGACATTATCAAATAGTTCAATTTCTTTGGCAGTACTAATGTGTAGTACATGTAGTCTACTCCCATGCTTCTTAGCAAGCTCGACGGCTAACGAAGAGGAAAGATAGCAACCCTCAGTATTCCTAATAAGTGGATGTTGTCGTGCATCTAAATGATCACCAAACTTGTCTTTATAAGCTTGTAAGTTGGTTCTAATAGTCTGCTCATCTTCACAATGTGTCGCTATCAGCAGATCAACTTGCGAAAATATTTTCTCTAGTGTCTGAGTGTTATCCACGAGCATATTTCCTGTACTCGAACCCATGAATACTTTGACGCCACAGACTTGACTTTTGTCCGTTCTCAGTACTTCATCTAGGTTGTCATTAGTAGCACCCATGTAGAATGAGTAGTTGACTGTAGAGGTATTTTGAGCAATTTGATATTTCTTTTCCAGCAATTCCTGAGTCGTACTTGTCGGCTTCGTGTTTGGCATCTCCATAAAGGAGGTCACACCACCAGCCGCAGCCGCAGCAGATTCTGATTGTATATCTGCCTTATGCGTCAGTCCTGGTTCTCTGAAATGGACTTGGTCATCTATAATACCTGGCATAAGCCAATTACCATTAAGATCGACCTCCGTCCCTGATTTATCTATCTGTCCATCAATCTTAGTTATTCGGTCCCCCTCTACCATAACATCTGTTTCGGTTATGGTACCACGGTTAATTAACTTAGCATTCTTGAAAATTAAGGCAGACATTGAAATATATTTTTTGGCTCATAATAATAATCTAAGGTAGATAATATAAATACCTTTGGTACTTCATTTAAGCAAATGATTCATTCAAAAAAGATAGGAATACTAGGAGGAGGCCAATTAGGTCGTATGTTCCTCCAAGAGGCAACTCGACTAGATCTGGATCTATACTTCATGGACAAAGGTTTTGACTTCCCAGTGCCTAGAATATTTCCACAATTTGTCTTGGGGAATTTTACAGCCTACGATGATGTTATGGCTTTCGGTAAAACATTAGATATTATTTCGATCGAAATAGAAAATGTCAATACAGCTGCCCTTAACGAATTAGAATCTATGGGAAAAGAGGTCTACCCACAGCCTGCTGTGATTAGCATTATCAAAGATAAAGGCAAACAAAAAGACTTCTATATAGACCATGATATCCCGACCAGCACCTATAAAAAGATTGGTTCTGCTGAAGAAATTCTTGCAGAAATAGAGTCAGGTCATATCAGTTATCCCTTTGTACAGAAAAGTCGAGAAGCCGGTTATGACGGCAAGGGTGTTGCTGTTATTAGATCTCAAACAGACCATAATAAAATTATCGATGCACCGTCCATTATAGAAGAGCTGATCGACATCGATAAAGAACTTGCAATTATTATAGCAAGAAATCCTCAGGGCGAAACCACTCATTTCGATGTAACCGAAATGGTTTTTAATGAAACTGGAAACCTGCTAGATCATCTTATTTGTCCTAGTGCGGTGTCCGAGAACATTAAGAATGAATGTCTGACCCTTGCAGATAAGCTTATCAAGGACTTGGACATGGTCGGCATTTTGGCAGTAGAATTCTTCTTAACTAAAGATGGAAAGATTTTAGTCAATGAATGTGCTCCTAGACCTCATAACTCTGGTCATCACACAATAGATGCTTGTAATTATTCTCAGTTTCATATTCATATGAGAAGCATCCTGAGTCTTCCATTACCGGTTATCAAACAATCGACGCCAAGTGTCATGTATAATCTTCTAGGTGAAGGTGACCATGCCGGTCCAGTGAGTTATGAAGGCATGAAAGAGACCCTAGCCATATCTGAAGTCTATATTCATTTATATGGAAAACAAGTGTGTAAGCCTCTCCGTAAGATGGGTCACGTGAACATAATGGGTGATAGCCAAGAGGAACTTATGCGTAAATTAAATCTTGTCAAAAAGTCATTAAAAGTGAAAGCATGCGAGTCAGTATAATCATGGGGTCTGATTCAGATCTGAATATTATGAAAGAAGCGAGTATCGTTCTAACTAAGCTCGGTGTAGAGCATGAGCTTACTGTCGTATCGGCTCATAGAACACCAGATAGAATGTATGAGTATGCTAAGAATGCGCGAGAGCGTGGTATGCGTGTAATTATTGCTGGTGCTGGTGGTGCAGCACATCTGCCTGGTATGGTAGCATCACTAACTACCCTACCTGTTATAGGTGTGCCTATCAAGTCATCTAACTCAATAGATGGCTGGGACTCTATCTTATCTATACTTCAGATGCCAAACGGCATACCAGTTGCGACTGTGGCGCTTAATGGTGCCCGTAACGCAGGTCTTCTTGCGGCGCGTATCCTAAGTACTCATGATGAATCAATAAGTCAGGCACTTAATTTATATACCCAAGAAATGAAGAGTTCTGTGTTAGCAAAGGCTGAAAATGTGGCGCAGCAAATGAAAAAAGGGCTCTCACAATAATGCAAGAACCCTTTTATATAGATAGATAATGTTTCTTTTATCTTGGAACTAGATTGAATACAACGCGTCGATTCAGTTTTCTGCCATCAAGATTATCATTAGTAGACACAGGTCTAGATTCTCCGTACCCAGTATGAGACATTCTACTAGCACTTATTCGACCTTGATTAGATAGGTATTCGTAACAAGCTCTCGCTCTTCTTTCAGATAACAATTGGTTATTAACCGCACTACCTACGTTATCGGTATGACCTTCTATGATGAGATTGTAATCAGGATATTTTTGTAGAATCGTCGCAATCTGATTTAGTACAGAAAAGGATTCAGATCTAAGTGTCGCTTTGCCAGTATCAAAAGATACTGCTCTCATGGCTGTCTCAAGGATGGACAAATCATTCCTTTCTATTTCTGGACAACCATTAGCTGCAACAGTACCTGGCGTACGAGGACATTTGTCTCTACTATCATCGATACCATCACCATCTGAATCAGGGCAACCACTAAAGGCTGCTATTCCTGGCTGGTTAGGGCACTTATCGATATTGTCAGCTATTCCGTCTCCATCTGAATCTGGGCTCTGTACGGCCGCCTTTGGGCAACCATCGGCAGTGACATCCCCTTTTAGATTAGGACATTTGTCTAGGTGATCAGGAACACCATCCATGTCAGAATCTGCAGATGGGCATCCATTAGTTTCTTTTGGTCCTGGCTTATTCGGGCATTCGTCATCATTATCAGAAATACCATCACCATCTGTATCTGGGCAACCCTTGAAGATGCCTATCCCAGCTACGCTAGGACAATCATCTCGGTAATCAGGAATGCCATCTTCATCTTTGTCAGGACAACCTTTGAGAGATAATGGTCCTGCCATCTGTGGACATAAATCGACATCATCTTCTAAGCCATCACCATCACTATCAAGCGCTCCCATTTCATCATCTTTAGCCGGCATAGGCAGGTCATTAGGTGGCCCAAATAGATAAACGAACCCAATACCATGCTGTAAGTTATTTCGGCCTTCTGATAAGGAGTATCTGAATTCTGATTGCCAGTTGATGTAGGCATTATCTCTCACTTGGAAATATAGACCTGCACCGAATGGGATTTGGACATTGAACTCGCCTGCATCTTCTATGACACCACCTGCACCAGCCATAACATAGGGTGTGACTTTGGTATCTGGTCTATAGAACATGTATTGTACTTGCGCATCAGCACCATACACTTTCTTATGGAAGCAATTAGCACGTTCTTCAGAATGACTGCTGACGACACCCGCTTTGACAGGAATAACCAGATTTAGATTTTGATTAAGATTCTTGTGGAAACCAATTTCGAACCCATAATGGTATGAGCCAAAATCAGTGATAGAGCCACCATTCTGACTCTGATAATCTAGCATGAGTGCCTTGTAAGACAGCCCAAAAGGATATTGTGGGTTCTGTGCTTCTATCGTCGTGAAGCTAAAGATCATAAAAAAGACGACTATTACCAGTTGTTTCATATCAGTGACTACTTTCAAATAGTAAAATTAAGGCTTAGAACTCTAAAAACAAGTTATATAAAAGAATAATATATTATAAATCCATATGTATTGGAACTTGAAGTACAAATATTTATATCAACTTCGACATTATATCGGTTCAAAGTATCCTGTTTTTCGGTTCTTTTTGACCTTATCCCAATTATAATATCGACCGTTCATACAAATGTAGATACCTATAGGTAACGTCTGAACAAACGCTAACGCACTCCCTAAATTGAAAAAACCATCCGAAGAAGTACCAAAAGCAATCGGAATCATAGCACCAGTAAGCACGATAGTCTTGTCTTCCAAATCAGATTCGGCTAGATACTTGGCTGTATTAACGATAGTGTCAGTACCATGAGTTATAAGTATTCGCTTGCTGTCTGTATTCTTACAATTATGATGTATTAGATGCTTATCAGATTCTGTCATATCTAAGCTATCCTTCATCATCAAAGTCCTCACATCGAGATCAAGGGTACACCTGCCTAAATCAAACATCTTATTAAGATGCGTTTCCTTGAAATATAACTCGCCTGTGATGTAGTTATACTCCTTATCGAAAGTGCCTCCAGTAACCAACACCTGGATTGTCTTTTTATTAATCATAGGTCAGTCTTATTAAACTCAGTGAATAAACAGCGGTGATGCAAAACTAATTTTACTTTTGGCTAAAATATTCTTGTTATGGGTAAGCACCTACTTTCTATTAAGATTTCTAGTATGACTGAATCTGCCACAATCAAAATGGCACAGGATGCTAGAGCTCTTAAGAGCCAAGGGATTGACGTTATCAGTCTTAGTTTAGGAGAACCAGATTTTGATACGCCTGATTTCATTAAGGATGCCGCAAAGAAAGCATTGGATGCTGGTGAGACTAAATATACTCCTGTACCAGGTCATCTTAGCTTGCGAGAGGCTATATGCAAGAAACTCAAGCGCGATAATAAGTTGGTTTATACACCAGACCAGATTGTTGTGTCTAATGGCGCTAAACAGTGTATTGCTAACACTTGTTTGTCATTAGTTAATCCTGGAGATGAAGTCATCATTTTTACACCATATTGGGTGTCCTACTATGATATAGTGCAGTTTGTAGGAGGTACGCCGGTCACTGTCTATGCAGGTATTGACCAAGACTTTAAAGTAACGCCAGATCAACTCAGAGACGCTATTACGCCGAAGACCAAGCTCATCATATTCTCGTCACCGAGTAATCCGACTGGCAGTGTCTACACTGAGCAAGAACTAAGTGAACTGGCAGCAGTGATTAGTAAGACAGAGGGGGTATTTGTGCTATCTGACGAGATATATGAATTGATTAACTTTTCTAATAAGAATCCGAGTATCGCCACTATGGAAGGCATGCAAGACAGAACCATTACTATTAATGGCATGTCGAAGGGCTACGCGATGACAGGATGGCGATTAGGGTATATGGCCGCACCAGCCTTTATAGCAAAAGCATGTTCAACTATCCAGGGCCAATTTACCTCTGGAGCAGCTTCTTTTAATCAACTCGCCGCTGCACATGCTCTAGATCAAGACACTCAAGTTGTTCGATATATGGCTGATAAGTTCCTTGCCCGAAAGAATATGGTCAAGGCCTTACTAGATGATATACCAGGCATCAGAACAAATGATCCACAAGGTGCTTTTTACTTCTTTCCTGATATCTCAGAATTCTTTGGTAAGAGTAATGGGACTCGGACTATTAACAGTTCAGAAGACTTCGCTGATGTTCTTCTGACGGAAGCACATGTGGCTGTTGTTGCTGGATCGGCCTTTGGTGATCCTTCTTGCTTCAGAATATCTTATGCGACCTCTGACGATGTTCTAAGAGAAGCAATGCGCCGGATTAAAACGACCTTAGCCACCTTTTCTTAGTAGTCTATTTGCTTTCTATTGGAATCAGGTCTTCTTTACCATCAGCCTTAAGAATGCTTATCATGACTTCATCTAATTGATCAGCACCTAGGTCCTTCATTATAATTTCACGCGTCTTATCTAAGATAAAGAGTTTAGGTGTCTTAGAAACATTATAGTGTAGCTTAAACTTGGATCGATGGTATTGGTCGGCAGCATTAACAAAACCTAGCATATCCTTTTCTTTCACAGCCTTCCAGCAGTTCTCTGTTTTATCCTGATGCTTGGTGCAGATCGCTAAGATTTTGACACCAGATTCTTTCCATCTCTCATTAAAGTCTACAAACTTAGGCATCGACTTAGTGCAATGGCCGCAGTCAGGCGCCCAAAACAAGAGGATTAGATACTCATAATCCATTTCACTCATCTTGATTTTAGTCTGCCCATCTTCACCATAGAGGACCAGATCAGCTCCAATATTTCCTATCAGCGTAGGTCTAATCTTATCAGCATTATCAGTTAGCTTAGCTAGATTCTCAGCTGATATCCACGGTGCTTTACCGTTTTTATAGTAATTATCTGCCAGATGGACATAGACCGCATCATATCCAACAATCTTAGCCTGACCATACTTATTCAGAAAAGTACTCAGATAATATCGGTAAGTATCTGGTGCAGGTGCCATCTTAGCTAGTAGTGTATCGAGACTTCTAGCTATACTGTCAGGATGCTTTGCAGTTAGACGTTCTAAGTAGGCGTCAACTCTAGGACTCAGAACGCCTAAGTACAGAGATTCTGGATCTGCTAGATCTATATTGTCGAAATAGTGCGATTTATAATAACGATACTTAGCCATTTCTTGGTTCTCAACATCCATGAATTCTGGCACTTCTATATCTATATTGGACTTGATAATTTTGGCTGTTATGCTTTCGGGTATATCAACTAATATTTTCTCTTGTTTCGCACTTATTCTTAGGTCCAGCTCACGCAGTTCATTTTCGAATTGCTTTGTGTCCCTTTCTTTTTCTCTGAGAGCTCGTATAGTATCCCTTAGAATCTCTGCCTTTGGCCGCAGTTGGGTGACTAAGGATATGTAGTCATGGAAAGCTTTATTATCCTGACTACCTTCGAAATAGATATTGGCTTTGTCATTATAATCATACATTAAAGAGAAATGCTTTTCAGCCTCATTAACATGGAACTGAATAAACTGCTTATCTGGAAAGGTCATCAATATATAAGCACCATTATGTAGCGTATCAGCTCCTGACAACACAAAATGGCCTTTCTTCTGTGCATAAAGCGTATCACGGACTAATTGTTTTTCTCCATAGAAATAGCCGACTATAAGCGTGTCGTTTTCATAATTTTCTATTTCGATATCAACGTTATATTGTCCAGAAAGCGCAGTAAGAAAGCCTGTAAAAAACACTGTGATGACGAGTTGGATAATTAGAGATCTCATAGCTGATATAACAAGAAGTAGTTGTGAAAGATTTGAAACAGAAATGATTTTAAAAGAATTTTAATGACTAAGCTTATCACCTCGCTTATTTGCAAGAAGAAACAATACCGCCATTCTTATAGCCACACCATTCTCCACTTGGTCTAAAATTATAGAATGCTCAGAATCCGCAACATCAGTATCCAATTCTACTCCCCTGTTTATGGGACCTGGATGCATGATGATTTTCTTCTCATCTAAGCTATCAAGCAATTTTTTATTGATACCATAGTATAAGCTGTATTCTCTGAGCGATGGTATATATTTTATCTCTTGGCGTTCTAACTGGATCCGCAGTACATTCGCTATCTGGCACCAATCCAAGCTTTCTTTAGTATTATAAGAAACCTCTATTCCGAGGGAAGAAATGTACTTAGGTATCAGTGTCGGAGGTCCGCAAACTCTAACCTTAGCCCCCAATTTAGTGAGACAATATATGTTACTTAGTGCAACTCGGGAGTGCATGATATCTCCGAAGATACAGATTCGCTTTCCCATAAGAGGCCCTACTCTTTCGCGCATCGAATAGGCATCCAGCAGTGCTTGGGTCGGATGCTCATGCGTGCCGTCACCTGCATTGATAATCTGAGCGTCTATATGATTAGCTAGAAACATATGTGCTCCTGGAGCTGGGTGTCTCATGACGATCATATCCACCTTCATGGATAAGATATTATTGACAGTATCTAAGAGTGTCTCCCCTTTGGATACGGAACTGCTACTAGAAGAAAAATTGATTACATCAGCTGACAATCGCTTTTCTGCTAATTCAAAGGAAAGCTTCGTTCGTGTAGAATTTTCGAAAAACAGATTAGCTATTGTCACATCTCTGAGAGAAGGCACCTTCTTTATTGGTCGATTAATGACCTCTTTGAACTTGTTAGCCGTTTCGAAAATGAGTTGGATGTCATCGTCAGTGATATACTTTATACCGAGTAGATGGTTGGTGCTTAGTGTTCCTTGGCTCATTGATTAGGATTGGCTGAAAATATCATCACTTTATCATCTCCATCTATATGAGACCACTGTACTTTGACATAAGCGTCATCTACTGCATCTATCTGCATTCCTGTATAATCAGATTTAATAGGCAGATGCCTATTAAATCGTCTGTCTACCATGGTTAATAATTCTATTCTTTCTACTCGACCTAGGTCTTGCAATGCAGACATAGCAGCATGTATCGTCCGACCGGTATATAAGACATCGTCGACCAGTAAGATATTCTTAGCTTCTATCTCAAATGGAATTTCCGTTGCCGTGGGTTTAAGGAGTGTTTCTCGCATCCGGAAATCGTCTCTATAGAAGGTGATATCCAACTTTCCAAAATTAATCTCCCGTTTGGGTGTTGCTTTTAGCAAAACATCCATGAGCCTCTCAGCTAATACGACCCCTCTTTCCTGGATTCCAATAAGATGTAAGGCTTCTGTAATAGGGTAATTCTCCTCTATCTGACTCGCTAGTCGATGAAGTGTTATTCTGAAACCTTCTGAATTGAGTATCTGTCGACCCCTCTGCATGGGTATAAAGATATTACTTTGTAAGAGAATGGTCGCTCTTCAGGGTTTTAGTACTAGAATATATACCCCAAAAGAAAAATGCAATAAGAGCCAGTATCAAAAGATTGCACAATAAGGCTATTAAATTGCCTGTTTTGATGCTGTCTGGGGCAAATTCAAAGACCACCTCATGACTACCAGCAGGTATGGTTAGCGCTCTCAGGATATAGTTGGCTCTGAGGTGGGGCACTTCTTTCCCATCAATAGACGCCTTCCATCCTTTATTGGGACCGTACCACACTTCAGAGAATACGGCTAGTTGGTCAGTCCCAGCTTGGGTCTTATACGTCAATTTAGATGGCGCATAGGAAGTCAACTTAATCGTAGCACCTGTCTTATCATAGGCAATCTTACCGACCTGATCTTTGTATTCTGAATGTACGATCGCTTCCCCAAGTGGATCAAAGCTATTAAGGGCTTCTATTTCTTTATCTGCGGTTTCTACAAATCTCACTTTATTCACAAACCAAGCATTACCGAGAGCAGCCGTATTAAGACGTGACTGTTCTTGTCCTTGCTGTCCAGTGATGACATACTTCGTATTAAGCATGTTCATGACCTCATTATTACCTTTAGAGATATGATAGTCAATCATATCTTGATAGCGTTGCAACTTAGCGGCGTGATATCCACCTACAGTCTTATGGAAGTAGGATGCAAATGAGGAATTAAAAGTATTGATACTATTATCTAGGACTCTATAATGTGGATCCTTGTCTGTGAGTATTTGCTTATCTACTTGTCGAGGCGTATAGTGCGCATCATATTTTCGTGAAGATACATACTCACTTGGGCTAACATATTTCAGATTAACTGAAAACAAATCGATCATTATCAAGGCCCCTATTACCATGACTGCAAGAAATTGCTTGATCCAATCTCGTGATACTGAGTAGATTAGTAACAAGGTCACTCCCATATAAAAGGCTGCTTTCATTGCGCTAGACCTCAACATACTAGCTCGATCATCTATTAGTATACCTGGATCTATTCCTGCCTGCTGTAATCTCAGGTCACCTGTACTTGTCATATCAAATATGCCTGGACCCAGGAGACCTATAAGAATTGTCATCACAATCATAGCTAACCCAGGATATAGGATTTTGGTATTAGTCCAAACGTCCTTCTCCAATACTTTTTTTAATCCTAAAATGCCTAGTAGTGGAATAATGATGGCGGTAACAGATAGTAATGAGTTCGGTGTTCTGAATTTATTATAAAGCGGGAAATAGTCGAAAAACAATCTATTGAACCACTCTAGGTTCTTTCCCAGAGACAACATGAATGTGAAGATAACGGCAGTGATGACCCATACTTTGACTGAGCCTTTGACATTGAATGCAGCAAGGAACATTAGAAACCATATAATCGCTCCGAAGTAAATAGGACCGCTCGTAAACGGCAGACTACCCCAGTATAGTGGTGCTTGCATATTACGTGGGGAAACCCCTCTTTTCTTTAGCTCTTTGGCGAATTTAGAAGTACGACTAATCAGTTCTCCCGAGCTTCCACCAACTGAATGAGAGATAAAACTTTGTAATAAATCTTCAGGACCATTACTCCAGGCCATCGCGTATTCCCAAGCTAATCCATCAACTTTACTACTGCTGTCATTTGACTTGGATTCTTTTAGAATGGGCGCACCTCTCATTGTATCCTTACTATACTCATAGATGGGAAGCGTCTTATTAGCAGTTGTCCCAATAGCCAGTAAGGCACCTAATAATAAGCCGGCTGAAGTCTTTAAAAAAGAGGGTAAATCACCCGATCTGATCGCTGCGATAAATTCTATAATGACGTATATCAATAAGACCAATCCCAAATAATAGGTCATCTGGGGATGTTGGGCTTTTAGATTAAGAGATAAACCAACAGCAAACAAGATTAGGCCAGGAATTAATTTCTTCTTGTAAGCAAGGATAACACCTGCAATCACTAGTGGACTGGTCATTAGCGTCGCTAACTTAGTATAATGGCCTGCATCCAGCAGAACAATATTATTAGTTGTGTATACAAAGGCGAGTGCCCCTATTATCGAAAGCACAGGCGATACACGCAAGACCAGCAGCAAGATATAGAAACTAATCAGGCCCATAATACTATGTCCAACTTCTCTTTTCATACCTAGGCTTATCACCCTGCGGAAATAATCTATGGGGCCATAGTTCTTACCGAATTGGATATAATAAGAGGGCATACCACCGAACATACTGTTAGTCCAATAGGTATCTTCACCAGTTGACTCTTTATAATCTTTGATCTCCTTGGACATCCCTTGCCAATGGATCATATCTCCTTGTTGCAATTTCTTGCCCTGGAAGGATGGAAAAAAGAGAACCATCGTACTACAAAAAAAGATTAGTAGTGCGACTAGATGTATCCAATTGTTCTTAATGAGTTCCTTAAACATAACTTTGATATAAGACTAGCAAAACTATTTATTTTCTTAAGGTTCTGATAATTAAGCACCTTATTTATAACAATAACTTATAATATGATTTATTCATTATAGATACCAACAAATCTTTCTTCAGGTGTAAGATAAGCCCTATACATCCCTGAAGTATTGAATGGCATCGTGATATTGCCATATCGATCGAGAGCAATAAGGCCACCTGAGCCCCCAGCTTCTACTAACTTTTTATTAATCACTTGGTCTGCCGCTTCGGAAAGAGACAAGTTTTTGTAATTCATCATAGCTGATACATCATGTGCTACAGCATACCTTATAAAATACTCTCCATGACCAGTACATGATACACCACAGGTATTATCGGCATAGGTTCCTGCTCCTATAACGGGACTATCTCCTATTCTCTTATATCGCTTATTTGTCATGCCTCCTGTAGAAGTGCCTGCCACTATTTCACCATGTATATCTAAGGCCACAGCTCCTACTGTTCCAAACTTAGAATCGGGCAATTCCATTTCTGTCAGCCCAGTTTCTTTTTCTTTTTCTAGAATTCGTTGGAGGCTATTCCATCTGCGCTCAGTTCTGAAATATCCTGGATTTATTGTTTCCACGCCACTCATATTTGCAAATTCCTCTGCACCTGACCCAACCATAAAGACATGGTCAGATTTCTCCATAACTGCTCTAGCCGCTAGAATTGGATTTTTGATATTAGTCACACCGCCGACAGCTCCAGCATTCAAGTCGGATCCTTGCATGATGGAAGCGTCCATTTCATTAATGCCATCATGCGTAAATACAGCGCCTTTACCAGCATTGAAAAGTGGTGAATCCTCAAGTATCATGATAACTTGGGTGACTGCATCTAAGCTCGTACCACCAGACTTGAGAATTGATTCACCTTTATCAATAGCTTCATTAAGCTTAGTTAGGTATTGTTGTTCTACTTCTGCACTTAAGTTAGATTTGCTGATGGTCCCAGCGCCGCCATGTAGAACCAGCGCATACTTATGTTTTGTCATTTTTTTTATGACCTTGTTAGGTTCTTGGACCTTACAGCTTAAGACAATAAGAAAGCAGATACTTAAGATAGTTAACTTCATCATTTGAATGTATTTGAATCAAGATACGAATTGAAACAGAATCTAGATAAATTACTGGTCGTTATCATAGGGCCTACCGGTATAGGTAAGACAGATCTTGCGCTTCATCTGACTCGTGAGTTACCAGCTTATATCATATCAGCTGATAGTCGGCAGGTGTATAAAGAGATGAGTATTGGTACAGCTAAGCCGTCATCTAATGAGATTCTGGAAGGTAGAATCCAACTTGTCAACCATTGCAGCATTACAAACCCATATAATGCAGCCGCTTTTGCTAATGACGCACAAGTCATTATAAATTCACCAAAATTCGATACTGCCATACCATTGGTTTGCGGAGGAACTGGGTTATACGTCAAAGCATTGTGTGAGGGTCTAGATGACCTACCACATATACCCGACCATATCAGAAATTCACTGACTCAAGAGTTAGCAGAATTGGGATTAGAAAACTTACAAGCTGAACTACTTGCAGCCGATCCTGAATATTATAATACAGCAGATATCCAGAACCCAGTTAGACTAATCAGAGCTCTAGAGGTGTATCGATCATCAGGACAAAGGATGAGTCACTTACTCGGCAAACGAAAATCTAAAATCCCTGATCATAAGATTCTAAATATCATACTCGAACTGCCTAGAGAGGAATTATACACTAGGATTAATACCAGAGTAGATCGTATGTTCGAGAATGGCTTAGTAGCTGAGGTAGAGCGATTAATCCAATATCGTAAGCTCAAAGCCTTAGCAACTGTCGGTTACGCTGAAGTATTCAGGTATTTGGATGGTGATATATCAATGGAATCCTGTCGGAATGAAATCAAGAAAAACACACGTCGTTATGCCAAACGGCAAATGACCTGGTGTCGGAACCAAATCCAAGGTCTATCATTTCACCCTCTAGACTATAGTCGTATAGCAGAGCATATCAAGTCCAATATCATAAGATAGCAAGCACATTTTCAGGAGGACGACCGAGAGCCGCTTTGTCTTTATTTACTACAATCGGTCTTTCCATGAGCTTAGGGAATTTGATCATAGCATCGATCCATTGAGATTCACTCAATTCTTTGCCTTTGAAGTTTTCCTTATAGACGGCTTCGTTTTTTCGAATCAGATCCTTCGCTGGCATACCTAACTGTTTAAGAATCTTCTTTAACAATCCCTTACTTAACGGTGTATCGAGATAGAGGACTACATCTGGATCATGACCGTTAGTCAATAACAATTCTAGAGTCTCTCTACTCTTACGGCATCTGGGATTATGGTAGATTTGCATAGAATTTACTTTTATAACACAATAATAGTCCTATGCTTTGGAAGCACACACCAGTTCTAGAAGTTTTGAACAGTTTTGGCAGCGGCACTCTAGTAGAGAACTTAGGAATCCTATTTACAGAGATTGGTGATGATTACTTGGTCGCGCAGATGCCTGTTGATCATCGGACTAAGCAACCTATGGGACTCTTACATGGAGGTGCATCTGTTGCTCTAGCAGAAACAATGGGTTCAGTTGCTTCTACCCTAGTTATAGACGACCCTACAAAGCAGAGTGTCGTCGGGCTCGAAATAAATGCCAACCATCTCCGATCAGCAAAGAAAGGTTTTGTGTACGGCACCGTAAAACCCATCAAGGTAGGTCGATCGGTGCATGTCTGGGAAATCACAATATTAGATGAGGAAACAAAAAAAGTCTGTATTTCGAGACTAACTGTAATGATTCTTGATATAGGCTAACAGAGAATTTGAGTTAGACGATTCACAAGACAAATTATGTCATAAAACACCTGTATTTTCGGCACATATAAAAGCATTATGAGATTTTTACTATTATCTATTCTAACCATTTTCTTATTCCAAGTGAATGCGCAAGAAGACTTCAATCTAGAACTACTTGCCCAAGTTGAGTATCCAGAACCTGGTAATGATATCTGGGGCTTTGTCGCCTCAGATGGGACTGAGTATGCGATTGTGGGGACAGCAACAAATACACGTATATATGACTTGTCTGATCTAACTGCACCCGTAGAGGTCTTAGCTATCCCAGGAACGAACACGGTATGGAGAGATATGAAGAGCTGGGAAGACCATGTCTATGTGACTGCGGACAGAGCGCCTGATGGACTACTCGTTATAGATATGAGTGAAGCAAAGGACTCGATCAGTTACCAATATCTCAATCCTCTTATAGAAGCACAAGATACAGCTGCATTAGGACCTTGTCATAATCTCTATATCGATGAGAATGGTTTCATGTACTTAGCAGGTTGCGGCATCTCAGGTGCTAATAAGGCTATCATTTTCGATTTAAATCAAGATAAATGGACGCCACCTATAGTCGGTATTCATGGTGGACCTGATACCAGCGATGATGATTCAGAATATGCTCATGATCTTATAGTCCGAGACAATATTATGTACAGCTCTGAAATCTATAAGGGCAGATTAGTCGTGTGGGATGTGACAAATAAAGATAGTATTGAGTTTTTAGGTGAGACGCCTACTTCGTTTGATTTTACGCATAATACGTGGATCTCAGATGATGCACAATATGCATTTACAACTGATGAGTTAGGGAACGCCTACGTCGATTCTTACGATATGTCTAATCTCTCAGATATTAGACGACTAGACAAATTCCAACCTCTAGAAACTGCCGGTAGAGGTGTCGTACCGCATAATACACACTACCACAATGGCTACCTAGTGACATCTTGGTACACAGATGGTATCGTTATTACAGATGCCAGTCGACCCAGCAATATGATTAAAGTAGGCTCGTTCGATACCTGGCCTGATGCTGATGGTGATACAGAGGGATGCTGGGGCGCTTATCCCTACTTGCCTTCTGGTGTCATACTGGCTAACGATCGACGACATGGATTTTTCATACTTCGGCCAACCTATGAGAGAGCCTGTTATCTAGAAGGCACTATCACAGACGAAGCTGATGGCACGCTTATTAATGGTGTAGGTGTAGAAATAGTTGCTGAAGAAATGAATGATGCGAGAAGTAATGCTGCCGGAGAATACAAAACTGGTCTATATAATGCAGGCACCTATAAGGTGATTTTCGATCATCCTGATTATGAAATACTTGAGACTGAGGCTGCTTTAGTCAATGGCGAATTGACTATACTGGATGTCGAACTGTCTAAACTCAAAATTAGAACGGTATCTGGTCTTGTTGTCGATAAGCAATCAGGTGACCCTATCCCTTTTGGTCAAGTTGTATTTATTAATGAAAGAAGAGAATTACCCTTTACCGCTCAGATGGACGGCAAATTCACGATAGATATAGTCGAAGAAACCTATACTGGTGCCGCTGGATCATGGGGTTATTTGCATCAGGTGCTAGAAACGCTCACGCCTGGAGATGATGAAATCCGATTTGAGCTGGAGATTGGGTATCAAGATGACTTCATCTTTGATCAGGGTTGGCAAGTATCTGGTGAAGCGCCGGTTGGAATCTGGGAGAGAGATATTCCATATAGAACCAATCTAGGTGGTCAAGAATCTAATATAGGAGCAGATGTACCTGGTGATATAGGTTCTTGGGCTTATGTGACAGGGAATACACCTATCGCAGACGTTGGCTTAGATGATGTAGATAATGGGGAGACAACGTTAACAACACCTGAGATGGACCTCACGACGTATGATAGTCCCGTGTTAGAATATCAGACCTATTTCTTCAATGATGGTGGAGGTAGTACACCTAATGATGGGTATACGATTAATCTGCATAATGGCACGACTAACCTGCCCATTGATATATATAATGGCTCGGTAGACGGCTGGACAGGTGCTGTGCGATTACAATTAAATGATCTTATCGACAAATCGCTGCCAACGACAATAAGCTATACTGCAACTGATAGGCCCCCTGGTCATATAGTAGAAGCAGCTCTAGATGCCTTTATTGTACGCGAATTAGATGATTTGTCTACCAATACGCCTATTGCGGATAGTAATATAGACGTATATCCCAACCCTGTTTCTGATATAATCACTATTTCATCTGACGAATATCAGATAGAGCAAGTATATATTTCTAATCTCAAAGGACAATTAGTCCATGCCCAAAAGTTAGCAAGACCAGAGTTTTCCTTAGGTTTTTTAGAGTCAGGACTATATATCATTCAATTAAGAGATACCAAGGGCAACATTTTTATTCAAAGTCTGGTAAAAAAATAATTTAGGTATAGAATTTGAACTGTATATAATCTATATATTTGCATCGCTTATGAAAGTTAAGCGTTTTTCAAATTCGCAATTAGGCCCGTTCGTCTAGGGGTTAGGACGCCAGGTTTTCATCCTGGTAGCACGAGTTCGAATCTCGTACGGGCTACTCTTTGAATAAGGCATTGTCCTCATGGTTTCGTCACCATGGGGACGCTTTTTTTTATGACTATAGCATAGGTCATACATCCTACCTCATTTATTATTACAAAATATCGGCAAAGCCTATCATTAGCATACAAGCTGGGTTACCGAGTTAATCTCATCGCCTCTCTTCTAATTAGGAAGCTCAATATCTGTACTATAAATATCAGAATAGCCCATTTCCAGCTAAATAATACACCTACAATAATCATACATAACAAAAACCAAAAAGGGAGTATCAAAGTAGCTATTGCAATTTTTATAGAACTATAAAAGATTCTTTGCTTCACCTTAGTCCTCAGTACGAAGTTTGATAAAGCATGTATGGGCAGATTGGGGAGTGCAAATAGGTAAGAGATATATCTCATGTATGGGTATCGCCTAGGTCTATCAAATGATTCAGACGCTGATAGCTTAGACACCAGCTCTGTATACGTGAGCGCCTCATTATTTCTATTGAATATGGATTTATTCTTAATGTAAGCTGGATTATCTTCAGAAAGAACTAGAGTCTTCTTCATCCCAAGACGAACGGCCTCTGTAAGCGCTACCAGACCAGTATGCTTATGGGCTAGATAAGCTGAGACATGGTCTGCGACCGGTATTGGATCGCCATAATTGAAAATTAACTTATGACCAGAATTAAAATGATCAAAGTAATTGAGCCCGACAGGTATAATTACAAGGGCTTTAGTGACCTCTTCGTCGCTTTCTAGAGCCATCCTAGCTAATCCTTTGGTTAGAGGCCTTAGATAGTACTCTAGGCCATGGTTGCCCTCAGGAAATATGAGTATTGCATTATTCCCTTTGAATATTTTAGTACACTTTTGAAAAACTTTAGAGTTCTGAGACAAATTAGAATAGCCATCTCTTATTCTATAGATAGGCATCATCTTAAGTGCATCTAAGAACCAATCAAATGGTGGACGGAAAACATCTGACCTGGTCATAAAATAAGTCGTCTTAGGAGATAAACCACCTACTATAATCGCATCCATAAAGGCATTCTGATGATTCACGGCATAGATAACAGGTTTGTCACTAGGTACACGATCTACGCCGTTGATTTCTATACGACGATAGAAACCAAACAAAGACAGCACCGCTGAATTCTTAGTTATAAAATGGATGACTCCTTTGATTATTTTTTCCATAAATAAGCTAGACTGAAACCACTAACAATGTGCCATATACCCCACCATGCTGTAATAATAGCCATTCCTCCGAGACCATCAAAAAATGCAAATATGATCAATAGACCTAGGCCAGAATTCTGAATACCCGTTTCGATTGCCAAGGCCTTATTGTCATCAGAACTAAATCCAAGCAACTTTCCGATACCATACCCTAAGCCTAATGCGCCACTATTATGCAGCAGTACGAGGACAAAAACAGCAGTTATACATTCTAGAAAATTTTTCAAATTACTAACTAATGCACCTATCACAATCAATAAAAATAACAGCATAGATAGTCTCTCTAGTGGTTTTGCAACTCGATGAGCTATCTTAGGCAATTTTGATTTCACAATTACGCCGAGGATAATTGGAATAATGATAATGGTCGCAATAGTCTGGACAACCTCCCACCAATTCAGGCTAATCTCTTGCAGGATTAGTTGCGTGGGGCCATACAGATTCCCATAAATACTAAAATTGAGTGGCGTAAATATGATGGAGGCGACACTCGTTATCGAGGTCAAGGTAATAGATAAGGCTACATTTGCTTTGGCTAAGGAACTGATAAAATTGGAAATATTACCTCCCGGACAGGAAGCGACTAAAATCATCCCGAGGGCAATACTTGCCTGTGGTTGAAAAATCACAATCAATAGATAAGTGAATGCAGGTAACAATAACAGCTGAGCCGTCAAGCCAGCAATAATCTTAATCGGCGTACGAAGGACTTGCTGGAACTTAGAAAAGGATAAATCTAGAGCTATACCGAACATAATAAAGGCCAAAGTGGCATTTATCATCTTGAGACTGGTCTCACTGAAGTTAAGAGCTATATCATCCAATAAGTATGATTTTGCTCTAATCTAAGCAGAGTTTTGCAAATTAATCAATGACTTGTATCGAGCCTGTCATCGATTTTAATTCGAAAAAATCTTGAATATCAATCCGATAGACATACATCCCCATCTCACTCTGAAAACTAGACCAGCCTAATGCAGGGTCATTAAGAGGTGCTGTCTCTACAGAATAGATTAGATTACCCCAACGATTGTAGATATATAAGTCATAAGTGACCTCATCAGAAACCTCTTCTAAGGATTGTAAGAAGAAACGATTATTGATACCATCTGCTGAGGTACGGCTTAATATATTAGGCAAGAAGTATTTCTCTGGAACCAACTTGAAATCAAGAAACACGGAGTCTATAGACCGACAACCAGCCTCAGTTATCAGTTCTAAGGTATACAATGCATCATTAATCTCATTGACAGTTGTCAGTGGACAGGTATTACATTCTAAACCCGTTATCGGCTCCCAATTTGCTGTTTGATAAGCACCACTAACCTGTACTGGCATGTCTATGTCTAGATAGGCCGGAAGAAAAACATAATTAGAGTCAAACTGAATCTCGGCTGGGTCCTCTATTGTAAGGTCAAGTATATGAATTATACTATCACAACCATCGAATTGGGTTAGAGTCGAGGATTGGAATCGCCCATCTGAATTATAAACTTTGCCATAGTATTCTATTGTATCTCCTGCACAAATAGTAGACTGCTGATAAGTCTCTTCTGGTTTCTGATAATATTCTAAAGTGAGGGTGACTTCTGCGGTATCACAACCTGATTCATCTGAGCTGAAAACACCTAAATATTCACCCTCTTTCACTAAGAAATCTTCTGCAAATGGCAACGTATCTCCATAGCAAAGCTTAAGATATTGGTCCCTGTATACGATTGAATCATGAGGTGGCTCCACCTCAATAAATCTAATCATCGTATCTCGGCAACCATTGGTATCTTCAGAGATAAGTGTCACCCTTTTGATACCTCTATCCTGGTATCGGAAGGTGGTGTTCTGGGTCATACTCAAATTATTGTTTTCGAAATCCCATGTCCAATTATCAATGGATCCATTCTCGTCATTAGTCGTAGATTCATCTATGAACAGAATTTCATCCATATAACAGGAGTCCTCCAGATATGAAAACTGTGTCTTCATCCCTGGTAATACTTGTATATCATAGAAAGCAGTATCAGGACAGTCAAAACCATCATTTATAATCATCCATCCGCTGTAAGTGCCTAACTCTGTAAGTTTTGTTTCAAATTCACTGATCTCTACGCCAGATTCTTCGACAATTAAACTGTCCTTTGCGTCAAATATGGTCCATGTGTAGTTATCAATATTATCATCAACATTGCTTAAACTCACTAGATTGACAATGCTATCACCACATGCTTTTATAATTGATATTTCTTGATTACTGTTACCCACAAAAACTTCATCAGCCTCTATAATTGCTTGTATTTCTTTAGAACAAGGCAGTGCATTGAATTGGAAATCACGCCTAAGAACACTTAATAATTCACCATCACGATACTCTTCTATGCAAATACCGATGACGTATTGCCCCGTTAATTCAGGAGTACCAGTTATAAATCCTGTCTCAGGGTTGATTGTAACCAAGGGATTTCCACCCATAGGTGCTTGGAAGGAATAGGGTGGTAAAAAGCTTACTTCATCATAAGGTGGCAGACAAAATCGAGGATTTGGTTCAGTGCTAGTTTCGCAAGTTGGCCCACCTGACCCTCCAGCAGCTAGAGGTATACAGAAAGAGTAGACCAAGCTATCTTCTTCTACATCGACACCCGACAAATCGACCTGTAATGGGAAGCCTGTACAAATAAAAATTGGAGGATACTCTTTGAAAGTTGCGGAACTATTCCCTGTACGCTGTGCCAATGGGGTTATTATTGCATCTAGAACAACCCCAACGTTATCTACGTCTATGTTGGATACAGATCTATTGCGACAGCAGCGCTGATAAGCGATCATGTAATTCTGATCTATAATATCTAAAGTGACTTCGAACTGATAAAAAGCGGATTCGACACTGACGTTATCAGGTTCTATACGACAAGGGTCATCGACAAACGGTACTCTAACAGAGGGCGACACAAATGATCTCTCATCTGTAACATAACGCCATGAACCATCAGGAAGTTGTCGGTAGATACCAAATCGTGAAGTGCCGTCAAATGACGCCCCTCCACTAAATTCGTCACGATACATATTAACGGTTACCAGATATGTAACTCTCGTTGTATCACCATTAAATCTAACAAATTCGTAGCTTATGTCACCCCCTATCAGATGCCTACTGTGCAGTTCTTCAGTGCTTAGAAACAAAGCAATAAAGCAGAAATAGAAAAATAAATACTTACAATGTATTCTCATAGTATAGTAAAACACCTAAATGATTGGCTGTGTAAGTTAAGATCATCAAGTGTTTAAACATAATATTTAATGATGCAAAATCCAGTAAACACCATTCTTATTGACTTAGATGACATTTGTAGCTGAATTAGTTGTCATATTTACGAGGTAATGCAGCTTTTACTTAACAAAACCATATACCATGTCTATAATATTGAGTTTACGTGAAAGATTATCCTATCTGATGCTTTTCTGCCTACTAACTCTAGGTTGTTCTAGTACTCGAATTGGACAGCAAGACGTGGCCAATGAATTAGAAATCAGAAGAGTCCTATATCAGCAACAAGAAGCATGGAATAGAGGCGATATTCCAGCATTTATGGAAGGCTATTGGCATGACGAGAATTTATCATTTATTGGGTCAAAAGGCATTACACGAGGATGGAATCAAACACTTGCTAATTACCAAAAGTCCTACCCCGACAAATCCGCAATGGGTCGGTTAGAATTTGAGGTCATAGAATTAACTTTGCTTAGTAAAAAATCTGCTTATATGATTGGTAAGTATACCTTACACCGAGAAGCAGATAAGCCAAGTGGCTACTTTAATCTGGTATGGCGTCAGATTAATGGCAAATGGCTTATTACTTCTGACCACACTTCTTCCTGATATACCTTTATTATCATTCATAAAATATGATAGACCCAAAAGAGATAGACCTTATTCTCGGATTCATACAACAGAGTATCATCAATACGGATCTCAAAAAAATCACAATCTCAGGACCTATAGAATCAAATGACCTAAAAAGAATTGCTTGTCGGCCTGTAGTGATTAAGCAACAATTGAGGTATCAGATTGTATATAGTTACCAAACAAAAGATATTACCAAAAACTATAGCAGTCAGGAATTACACACAGTCGTTAGAGATCACTTATCCCACAATTTCAAGAACATAAGTGTTATTAGGATAAACGACACAGGACAATATGAGCCTAAGAAAAAGAAATTCTTAACGTCTAAAAACAAGAAAAAAATTGAATCAAGTTTAGAACACGATAAAGTTAAGCGATTCATTATACCTCAGGATAGACCATTTCTATCTTCACTCGGAATCGTCACCTCCAATCAAAAGGTCTCCAAATCAAAACTTTCGAAATACAAACAGATAAATCGCTTTATAGAAGCCCTTGCACCAGAGATCCAGGCTGCTGGTTTGCAAGGTCAATACAAGCTTGTAGACATGGGTTCTGGTAAGGGTTATTTGACCTTTGCGCTGCATGATTATTTATTACACTCATTAGGACATCAACCGCGTACTGTAGGCATAGAATTAAGACCAGATCTAGTAGATTTCTGTAATCGAAGTGCGACTGCTCTTGGCTACAAGCATCTGGCTTTTAAGACGACCGACATAGCTGATTACACCGAAAAGATGGACATCCTAATGAGTCTACACGCTTGTGATACTGCGACAGATGATTCCATCGCCAAAGGCATTAGATCTAATGCTCGACTAATAATTTGCTCTCCCTGTTGTCATAAGGAAATCCGATCACAACTCAAACCAAAGGATGCTCTAGATCCGATACACGGCATATTGAGAGAAAGACTCTCAGAGCTAATAACGGATCAACTTCGTTCTCTTCTTATGGAACTGCATGGCTATAAGGTGAAAATGATGGAATTCATATCGACGGAGCATACACCAAAGAATCTTCTAATTATTGCAACCAGAAGAACTAAGAAAACAGATACCAAGTTGATACAAGATAAAATACAAGAGTTAAAAGACCTCTATGGTATCCAAAAACAACAGCTGGAAACACTACTTTCGCTTGCTAAATAAATACAATGATAGATTGGAAAACAGCTATAGAGTTCGAAGATATAACTTACAAAAAATCAAATGGTGTTGCCCGTATAGCGTTTAATAGACCGGAAGTCAGGAATGCATTTCGACCCAAAACAGTTCTAGAATTGTATCGCGCTTTCGATGATGCTAGAGAAGACAGATCAATAGGCGTCGTATTACTTAGTGGAGAAGGACCATCACCCAAAGATGGCGTCTATGCATTCTGTTCTGGTGGTGACCAGCGGGTAAGAACAAAGACTGGATACA
>CALEAC010000080.1 GCA_937944095.1 uncultured Saprospiraceae bacterium | reverse complement strand
CTGAATGGTGTATCTACTGTCGATCTAGTCATTATACAGAGACACATACTGGGTATACAGCCATTGACTTCTCCTTACAAAGTGATAGCTGCAGATATTAATAATTCAGGTACGATCAACGGATTGGATCTGGTAGAACTTAGAAAACTGATACTAGGTATCTACGTAGAATTACCACAGAACGATTCATGGAGATTCCCTGTAGAGGATCAGTACTTTGCTGATCAGTTCCTACCTTTCCCATTCGATGAAAGCATCGATATCAATAACTTGAGAACGGATATGTCTGGACAAGACTTCATCGGTGTCAAAGTCGGAGATGTTAACGCAAGTGCTAATGCGAATCTAACTGGAACGCCAGTGAATACGCGTAATGCTAAGTCTCTAGATATCGTTGTCAAGGATATGGGTCTAATAGAAGGGTCGATCGTTACAGTACCATTCTATGCTAAGAATATGAATGACATCGTCGGATTCCAAAGTACGATGAGTTATAACAACAGTGTACTAGAGTTTGTAGGGATCAATGATTCTGCACTAGATATCACAGAAGATAATCTAGGACTTCAGAATCTAGCTGGTGGTTATATCACACTTTCATGGAATTCATTGAACGGTGTTACTCTAGATCAAGACAGAGTACTTTTCGAAATTGACTTCATGGTCAAGTCTTCTGGAAATCTAAGTGAGCAACTCTTCTTGAGTTCAGCACTGACAAGTTCAGAAGCCTATGACTCTGAACTGAATACGATTAATCTAGGCATGAGTTATGAGGGTATCGATATGTCTGACTTTGTATTATACCAGAACATACCTAACCCATTTGCGGAAGAGACTGAGATTAGATTTAATCTTCCGGGTACCTCAGCTGTAACATTTACAGTCTATGATGTAGAAGGTAGAGAGATCATCAGAAGAACGAGCAATTACGAATTGGGCAATCATACAATTTTACTGAATAGAGCGGAACTGAATACGACTGGCGTCATGTACTATAAGCTGGAAACAGCTTACGGAACAGCCACGAGGAAGATGATCCAGTTAAGATAGAAACTGACGGAAACTTACGTGGAACCGCATCGCCTTATAGGTGGTGCGGTTTTTCACATTATACCAGTGTGTTGCTTTTATATTTTCGACATAAGCTATTTTTTGCTATAGCTGATATAGCTCATACTTACTAATTGCAACACTCTTTTTCCCTTGGTCACTCGACCGATGATTTTTTTCTGGTTTCTCGCAGCAGTTCCTTAACTTCTGCATATTATAAGTGATAGCTATGGCTAGCCTGTCATTTATGAACACTACAAATCGGAAAAGATGAAAAACATTCTTCCTTTTATTTTACTCTTTGCCTTGATATCAGTTGGTTGCCACGATGATATAATCGATGGAACCACCACTACAGAGCAAGGCGAATTTGAGCCAGATGACTTAGGCTTTGTGACTGGAAAAGTCACTGATGCCTATTCTAATGGTCTATCTGAAGTTGAAGTAGAGCTTTACCAAGATGGAGAATTATTAGGCTCAGTCATGACCAGTTCAGCTGGTGATTACTCTACACAGGCTATAGAGATAAACAGAACTAAGCCTTTTGTTTTGAAATACTTAAAGACTGCATTTCAAGATAAATTTAGAGCTTTAGAGATCGACAGTGGCATCTCTATTGAGAAGAATGTCACGCTTGGAGGCATCGAGGACCTTATACAAGATGATACGGTATTAGGATCACCCTTAGATTCTAACTTGGTTAAGCTTTATGGCCATGCGCGTCTAAGTGATGGGACTCCCGTGGCAGGTGTCAGCTGTCGCGCTATTTGGGATTATGAAGTATTTGCCCCTGGTTTTTTTGGTTTTACTCAGGCGAGTGTAGATATAACTGATATAGATGGGTATTGGGAAATTTATGTCGCTAGAGATTCCGTGATTGTTTTTAATGCTAGATACAATCTTAATCCCGGCACCTTGAACAATTGCTCCTATAGTTTTAATCCAGTTACAGGTCAGCCTAACAATGATTTTGGTTCATTGAATTATGTGAATATCGGACCCTTTGACTCTGACACAGCAGTGATACTCGACGAGGATGTAGAACTAAACCTCATCAGATCCACCATCTCAGGAATCGCGACACATTGTGATGGGACGCCTGCAGTCGCTGGTCATCTGACTGCGCGGTTAGGACCGGTATTAGGACCCTTGTTGTTGGGTTTTGGGAGAACTGAGTTGGAAAATTACAGCTTCGGTTCGAATGGCGAATATGAGATCACGGTCGAAACTTGTCGTGATCCTCAGGTGGAACAGTGGGGTATACAGGTATCTATCCAAGACACTGTGGCCTATTGGTCTGGAGAAACACCTGTCCTCGAGTACTCAGAAATGGCAGATGCTGGGCAGGCGAATCTCTGTTGGGATGATAACGAGTACTATGGAACACTAGGGCTGACTCTAGGACAAGCAGACTTTACTTTTGATAATTATTATGATAATTCTTCATCAGGTTCCGGTTATCTGAGGACAGGCGCAACTATAGCAGAAGGTGATCACAGGACGAGTTGCTATATAGGTGTCGATGATATACAATTGGGCAAAAACGATCTGCTCTGGGTCCGTTTGCGAAAAGGGCGTGTGGAAGGAAATATAAACACCACTTATGAAACGACAATCGATGTCGAAAATCCTACTAATACGCATATGTATGTCGAGAGTATAGACGGCAACTGGGTCAATGGTTATATAGAAGGATCTATAGAAACGATATCTGGTGTACAGGATATTTATGCTGACTTCAGAATTTATGATAAGTAGTCTACAGGTCATTGAGTAAAATCCCTATAGATATTATCAGCGCTTGTAAGCAAGGAGATAGAGCTGCCCAAAAGCAGCTCTATCTCCTATCTAAGGATAGGCTCAAAGCGATTGCGATTCGGTATTGCTCTACCACAGAAGATGCGAAGGATGTGGTCCAGGAGGGATACCTGAAAATTTTCAGGTCGATCGATATGTATGATGCGCAGAAAGGTCAGTTCGAATCATGGTCGACGCGGATCATCGTGAATGAAGCTTATATGCTAATCAGACGGAAGCATAATTTTAATAACTATAAGGAGGCAGTGAATCAGTCGGAAGTTGTTGATAATAGCAGCATGAATAAGATGACTCTTAGCGAAGTCTACAATTGCTTAGATAAACTAAAGATTGATCACAAACTCGTTCTTAATATGTTCTTCTTTGAGCAATACTCCTATACAGAAATGGCAGAATTGCTAACGCTAAAAGAATCCAGTGTGCGTTCTAAAGTCAGTAGAGCTAAGGCAGAATTAATTTCTATTTGGTCACGACAAAATGAGATCAATTATGAGTACAAATAAAAACAAAATCCCACCTCAATTGAAGCCTAATGCGTATTGGGATGATGAGGCTATGTGGTCTGAGATAGAAACAGCCTTGGATAAGAAAA
>CALEAC010000079.1 GCA_937944095.1 uncultured Saprospiraceae bacterium | reverse complement strand
CTATTATGGCAGTGAAATAGAACTAGTAGACGATCCTAATTGTGCGATCATGGCAGATAGCATTTGTGACACGCCGACTGACCCCTTTGGTTTATATTCTGACTCTCTACAGTTATACCTAGACTTAGGAGATGCAGGCGCTGTCAACTTCAATAGATTCGTTAGGGATTGTGAGTTTATTCATGAAATGACTGATCCTAATGGGCAACATTATCAGCCTCAGGTCGGCAATATCATGTCGGCATATCCCTGCAAGTGTGGCTTCACTAATCAGCAATTCGAGAAGATCATCACCAATTACAATAAGTCATTCCATAAACCATATTAATTATGAACAACATGAGAACCTTCCTTCTATGCGTTTGCTGTTTGGTATATGGACAAGTTGTCTTAGCTCAAGATGCAGATGTCACCCGTGGCTGTGTACCACTGACAGTAAATTTTACTGCACCTACTCAGTCTACTTATTTCTGGGATTTCGATAATAATGGTGCAAGTTCTGATCAGGCTGCACCTGAACATATTTTTGCGCAAGCTGGGACCTATGAGGTCAAACTATATAGAAGTATAGGTGGGACGCTTATAGGTAATGTCACCATTACAGTATACCCAGATATCCAGATACAAATAGACAATGATATAGACTTAGGCTGCATCCCACTAGATGTACAATTTTCATCTAACATTACAGCACATCCTGATATTGATATCGAAGATATTATATGGACGTTTGGTGATGGTGCTATAGGCAATGGTGGCGCACCCGGTCACATCTATACGTTTGGAGATATCTTCGATGTATCTGTACAAGTCGTCACTGACTTAGACGAATGCAATAAGACAGTCAATTTTGATGACATCGTAGAAGCAGAAGACCTTAACTCTGACATTATATTCCCAGAGATTTCTTGTGATGTGCCGATTGAAGTCGAAATCCAACCCAGTATAGCTCAGAACCCTGACCATGACTATTTTTGGGACTTCGGTAACGGAACGACCTCTACCTCATACTTACCCGAGGCTGTGACTTTCTCAGATTTAAGAACTTATAATATCAGTCTATTAGTCACGTCTAGCACTGGTTGTGAGGTACTTAACGAAACAGAACTGACAGTCGGTCCACCAAAGGTCACTCTTAATTACCCTGACACTGTATGTGTAGATGATATTATCCGCATAGAAAACTTGACTCAAGCTAATCGCTATGAATGGACAATCGGAGAACCAGCTTTTAGAAGTTTCAAGAAAAACATAGAGGTCTCCTATCCTAGCGGAGGACTAAAACCCATCAGACTCATAGCAACATATGATGTCAACTGCTTCACTGATACGACTATATTTGTATATGTAGAAGACCCTAATGCAGAATTCTATTTAGAACCAGGGATTGGATGTACGGATAATCAAGAATTCACCCTAGTAGCAGAAGACGCTTCCCACGAAAGGTATATTTGGGGTCAGGAAGTCACGACAGAACCAACATATACCATAGCAGCCATAGATGAACGTGATTCTCTTTATATCAATGTGCAAGAGATCAATCCGTATATACTAACTGTTGTTTCTGAGAATGGTTGTCGGTCATCTTTTGACACTGCCTTCAATTACATGTTAACGGAAGCCTATTTTATACCAGACAGAGTCGTTGGTGTCAATTCACTTTCTGTGAATTTCGAAGACCTGAGTACTAGCGAGAATGAGATCGTTAGACGACACTGGTATTTCGGTGATGGTACCGATATGGAAGTCCCAGCAGACCAATTAGAAGTCAGACACCCATATACACGCTGCGGTGTCTTTTTCCCATATCTCGAAGTGGAAGATTCCAAAGGCTGTATAGATATCTCTAAGCGTGTTAGAATAGATATCTTATGTGTAACTGGAGGTGATGGAGGAGGTGGCATGTGTACGCCTTCTGCTACAGAAGGCTGTGTAGGCGAACCAATCACTTTTAATATCGTGGGCCCGACTTTTCTTGATTATCATATAAAAACTGATGATGATAGAATGAGCCACTGCTGGCGAGACCTGATGCCTATACATTCATACACGAGACCGGGGACTTATCCAGTTGACTTCATAGTAGAATACCGAGGGATCATCTTAGCCGAAGTTAGAGTTGCAGAAATCGAAATCAGTGGTGCTTATGCAGATGCAGAATTCAAAACAAATTGTGACAACATATATGAAGTAGAATTCTTAAGCAATAGCGAAGGTGAAGAAGAGCTCAGCTGGACCTATAAGGAAGAAGTCCTTTCCACGCGAGATAAATTCAAACATACTTTCACTGAACTAGGTGAACACATAGTCTACCTAGAAGCAGAAAATATAACGAGTGGTTGTCCGCCTGACATGGACTCTGTAATCGTTTATATTACAGAACCAGAAGCGGCATTCAGACTACCTCTCGAAATGTGTGATTCAGAACAATACACCCTAGATGCCTCTGCCTCCAAAGATGTATTCAGCCCATGTTACAAAGGGTTCCTCTGGGAATTCGAATTCCAAAGACCTAGAGAAGTTGGTGACGAACAATTAAGACACCAATTTGCACGAGGGAAACAAACTGTGACACTGACTGTAGAAGACATTAACGGTTGTACCGATAGTGCAACTGCGTCTACAAACGTCTATGGTATAGAACCAAATTTCACGCTTGATAGCACGACTTGTCTACCTTATCCGATAGACATACAGAACTTAACTGATGCTGATACAACTATTGTTTCTTGGGATTGGAGCTTTGGCTCTACGCTTCAGAATCCTAGTCATGTATTTGACTCTACAGATATACACGAAGACCATCCTGATTCCATCCTCGTAGAATTAGCTATAGAGGATGCATTAGGCTGTACAGACAACATCGAAAAATGGGTCAGAGTGGTCGAACCAGCCTTCTTCATCGGTGCTGATATCGGTGCACGCGCCTGTGTCGGACAACAGATTAACCTAACGGCTGTAGATACCTCTGACATTATTAGTTCTTATGACTTCTTTTGGGACTTCGGCGGTATAGCACGAGACACAGGCGAGACGATTTCTTTTGCTTTTCCTGAGGAAGGGATATACACGATTAGAATGAACTTCAGACATAAGAACGGCACCTGTGATGATGTTGTAGAAAAGATAGTTCGCATACTGCCTTCTCCAGATGCAGCCTTCACCTCTGATATAGACGATGAGGATATCGTTTGCTACCCAGCTCAGATCACCTTCTTTACAGATCCAGAGTTCGATAACGACAATTATACTTTTGATTGGGATTTCGGAAACGGAGATGCATCTAGCGAGTTACCTCAACCTAGTATCGAGTTCGGACAAGGCACACATGATGTCCAGCTTGTCATTACTAATGAGGTAGGCTGTACTGATACGATTACCAGGGACTTCACCTTAGTCGGACCCGAGGGAGTCTTCACTACAGATAAACAGATTATTTGCCTCGGTGAGTCTATTACCTTCACGATGTCAGATACAGCTTTTGTGTCAGATTACATTTGGGACTTTGGTGATGGTAATACCATAGCGAACCAGAACCCAGTAACGCATACTTATTCACTGAGACCGCCAGGAGATTCGACCCTAGTGCAATTAATCCTCAAGTCCACAAAATTCGCTTGCGAGGTCAATGTTGATTTACCCATTTTTATTAATGAGGTCAATGCAGAGATAGACGCAACAGAAAGTCTAGCTTTCTGTGATGGTCAGTTAATCGCTGGCAATCTATCTACTGGAGCTGACAACTTCTTATGGGATTTCGGTGATGGTACCACCTCTACCGATTTAGATCCTGATAAAATATATGATGATCCGAATGGGACCTTTACTGTTATTCTTACAGCTATAGATAATGAGTCTGGCTGCGAAGACAGGGATACAATCATTATAAGTCCGAGTGTTGGCGGTCTTCCGGATGATGAAAAGATCATGCCTAACACCTTCTCGCCTAATAATGACAGTGCCAATGACTTCTTCAAACCTGCCCTGAGTGCTTCATTAGGAGAAAGCTACACCGTAAGAACATTCAAAGTCTATAATAGATGGGGTCAATTAGTCTTTGATAATGAAGATACTAATGGCTGGTCTGGACGTTATGAGGGCAAAGAATCACCACCAGAAGTATATGCCTATTTTGTAGAATTAGATAACGGTTGTACTGTCATTACAGAAAAAGGGAGTGTGACACTGGTGAGATAAATCAGAGCAGTTCAGAGGTCAATCGTCTAACCAGTTCATAGACCTCTGAACTGCTTTCTGCCACTGAGTGTAAAGGGATATTCTCTGGTGAGTTTCCATATTCGCAACAAACGTCTTATCTACTTCCCTATTAGTCCTAAGGTGATTCGCATCCCATAAGCCTAAGGTGATTCCTGCTAGATAAGCGTAACCATCCGAGCAACCCCATATATAAAATGAAGAGCTTTGCTCTTTTCTTTGCAAAAAGAGAAAGATGGATTATCAAAAGTTCAAACAAGATTATGAATCCACAGGCTTAAGCCAGAAGGACTACTCGGAGCAAAAG
>CALEAC010000078.1 GCA_937944095.1 uncultured Saprospiraceae bacterium | reverse complement strand
ATAATGCCTTATAAGTTGAATTGTACCGTCTATGGCGGTAATAATATTGATTAATTATGTAGTTCAAAGATATTTAAAATAATATTTTGCTCTTCTTTCGATTCTGATACTTTCCGTTAGGGACATACAAACATCATATAGAAGTTATTTTTGTTGATTTGTGCCCTGACTGATAACAAAGTAGAAAAACCAACAATAAACCTACGTAATGAGTGACAAGCAACTAATTAAGGGCATCCAAGCTGAAGAGAGTTGGGCCTTTGAGACCTTGTACAGAGATAATTTCAAAGCGCTGAAATCCTATGTAATTAGGAATAGCGGTACGCTCGAGGATGCGAAAGACGTATTCCAGGATACCATCATTGCACTTATTAAGATGGTCTCACGTCCTCATTTTGAAATAAGGGATAACACGAAAGTCAGTACACTGTTTTATGCTATTGGTAGCAGACTATGGTTGCTGAATCTGAGAAATAGGAGAATCAAGACAACTAATAGTGATATTTCAGAGATGAATTATGAGTTTTCAGCAGATGAAGAATCTATGATCGAAAAGCGAGATTACGAAGAGAAACATCAGTTAATTGCTAAGTCAGTGAAGTTATTAGGAGAAGATTGTCAGAAATTATTGGAACTATATTATTTCAAGAATCAGAAGTTGAAGGATATAGCTGGTATGCTATCATATACGGAAGCCTTCGTGAGAGTAAAGAAAAATCGGTGCATGAATGCACTTAAAGAAAAAGTAAAAGCTAGCCATCAATAAAGATATTGAAATGGAAAATGAAAACAAAGATCTAGAACTAATTGAATCATGGCTTAGAGGCGACTCGACCATGGAATTCGAAGACAGACTTGATACCGATCCAGAACTTAGCAAAGAGGTGGATTTGACCTCTGACCTCATAGACGGCATCAATTATTCTCACGAGTCCAGGATAAAGGCAAAACTCAAAGTCGTAGAAGAAAAATTGAAAAACGAATCATTTTTTGAAACAGAAATAAAACCTCTGAAAATGGAAAACAAAAAACAATCTAAGAAAAGATGGGTCCCGATGGCAGCAGCCTTGGCACTTATGGTCGCAGCAGGCATGTTCGTTATGAACCAGCCAACAGCTGACATTACTAACCCCCAGAATCTATATGCAGATCATTATAAGCCAGACACTAAGGTCCTAGGTGATGTAATGGATAGGCTAGAGGCACCAGGGCTAGCAAGTACTAAGACAGCATCTGATGATTCTCTGATTCTCGCTCTTAAGCTCTATCAGAATTATGATTACAATGCAGCGAGATCTAATCTATCTAAGTACTTAGACAGCTACCCGGAGAATCAAACAGCTAGATTCTATATGGGATTGACACAACTACAACTAGGTAACTATGCTCGATCTACTGGTTATTTGCAACCACTATGTTCTGAACAAGACTTTCCTTATCAGGACGCTGCAAAATGGTATCTATCCATGGGTCTCTCACAAGTAGATGGACCTGATGGTATGGCACTTGCGACAAAGTATCTTAATCAGTTAGCGAGCGATAATAAATCTGAATACCAAGGCAACGCAAAAGCTTACTTGCAAGCCATAAAAGGCTAAACTAAGTATCTAGTAATAAGATAACCATACTCAATCTTTGCTTTCTTAATTTTTTGATGAACATAAGAAGAAAAAAACTGGAGCTATGAGAAAGTTAATATTTGTGGTTATCAGTGTGATATTGTCCATTGGTACTACTCAGGCTGATGACAATGATTTACAAGTTGTTGCACAAGCTGTTCTTAATAAAATGTACTTGGTTAACGGTAATCATGTATATCTGAAACCAGCTATCGTCATTACTAATGATTCGCATAATGCTGCTCTCTATCTGCGTCGGAACAACAAAATAGAAATCAGTGAGAGAGTATTCCGAGTCTGTAGAGAGTTTGGTCAGGATTCGTTATCTGCATTAGCTTATATTATTGGCCATGAGTTAGCTCATGCATATCAGACAGATTATAATGTCAGCGCGACAAGTTTCCTTGCTTATGATCATAAGCATGATGATAGTTCTGCCTTTGAAGAAGCTGCAGATGTGACAGGTGTTTTTCTAACCTATCTTGCTGGATACAACTCTATGTCTATTCTTTCTGAAGTGATCAGTAAGATATATATGGAATTCGAACTGAATAATGAATTAGATGGCTACCCGACCTTAGATGAACGTATGGCAACGGCAGAAAAGGTTAGGTCGATGACGACCACACTGGTCAGAATATTCGAGGGCGCTAATTATTTAGTAAGTATCGGAAAGTATGAATTAGCTGCCGAAAGTTACAGTTATATCGAACAGCATTTTCATGGTAAGGAGATTTACAATAATATAGGTCTGTGCAAAGTCCTGCAGGCTATGGATATAAAAGAGCAGAATATCTTTCCGTATGTCTTTCCATTCGAGCTAGAGTGGGAAACCAGGATGTCTAGGCCAGTTGCAAGCAGAGGCGTGGATCAACTGAGTGCGGAGGAGCGAGTGCAATATGATAGTTACCTTGCTGAGGCTCAGAAGTATTTTGATCTAGTATCAAAGATGGACCCAACAGAGATAGGAGCTGAGATTAATACGCTCTGTACGATGATTATGCAGTTCAAAGCGAAAGAGGCCATCGCCTATGCTAAGAAACATGATTTAGAATTGCGTGCTTACCTAAAAAGTGATGGGATAGATTATATAAATAGGTATAGATCTGCGATGGCGATTGCCTATAACGAAAGTGGCGATATCGATATGGCCCAAGAGCTATGGACAACGATAATTAGCAAGTCTATTGGTGTACTTGTAGAACAAGCAAAATATAACTCTAGTACCAAGGAAGTAAAAGTTGAAGCAGAGCAATACTGCAACTGTCCAGAGATCGAGGTGTCTGAGGCCAGTATAGATAAAGTCAGATTACATCGGCCAGCACCCATGGGACCTTGGGTAATCATCAATGACAAAAAAAATATCTCACTTAGCATAGTTGAGAACCCCCAGTCCCTCGTCTATACTTATATGACAGAGCAAGGATACTTTTCATTACAAAGAACAGCTCTAGTTGATATGGTCAAAGTGAAAGGCAATCCAAAGCCAACTAAGAACTTGTTAACTGATAGTGGCTACATCAGTAGTTGTGATGACCTCAGAGTTGCTCTTCGCTTTGGAAAGAGTGGAAAACTCAAAGAATGGATAAAATTTTATTAAGCCTATCCCCCAAACAGGTGATAACATACTGTGAAATCAACAATTAACAGTTAGAAGTTCTGTTTGACTTCAATTTATTATTAATTTTCGATTACCCTAATTTATCATGAAAACACTAATCGCCCCGCTATTAGTATGCCTTGCTATAGTAGTAACGCATGCACAACAAGATAAGAACCTTGTCATAGAGTACAACCTATTCGATGACGTAGTCACTTACAAAAAGAATAACGAGATCATCAATAATCCTTCCGTTAAGAGAGGTGAGAATATCCAGGTGGTGATTACGGAATTCAATCCTTATGTGACCAAAGCATCTATCGATGTAGAGCAACTAGGCTATATGCAATCTTCTCAACTTGCAAACTCAGACTCTAAAGATTCTAAGAAAAAGTCGAAAACACCCAGCCTTATAGGTGGAGGTCTTTCTCTAGGAGAAGGTTTGTTTTCCGTGTTTAGTGCGATGCCAGGTTCTAGGGGTGTCGATGGCGCGAGCAAAGAGGTAATGACAGCTAAGAGTAGATTTGCAACATTGACATCCAAGATGAAAACGGTCGAGAAGAAAGTCAGTACCTACCAGAAGAAAATAGAACGTTTTCAGACAGCGGAGCAGAGCAAAGAATTAGCACTAGCTGATGTCAATAACCTGAAGCGTAACGCCAATATAAGGCCTTCCCGTATCAAAAAGTTAATGGAAGAAGAGGTCATGTATGCGTTCGCTAAGTCAACGAAAGAAGAAATTGATATCGAAGATCTCATCAGTGAGATGCACAAAGAGAAGCAAGTAGAACAAGCAGTAACCGGCTATGAAAGTGCCCTCGTAGAATATGCTGATCTTTCTGATGAATGGAGACACTTCAGTACGGGTCTCGAACAATTGGAGTATGATGAATCTGATGCAAAAATGGAATTCATCGTATCTGCTTCTGATTCCATCTCTAAGGTTATGAAGTCTAATCTCAAAGAGGTCGAGGATATTGATGTGAAGGATCTAATCAAGATTCTAGGAAAGAACGATATAGAAGAAATGGCTGCACTTAGGCAGATATATGAAGAACTAAGAAGTAGTAAGAGCTTCCAGTATACCTTCTCACCGATACAAGCTAGTGGTGATGAGGTAATGATAAAAATTACTTTCTCACAATTGGACGAAAAAGAAGATAGCTATGCGCCATTCAAAACTCTAACTCAGACAGTGCCTGTTTCTGGTCACTGGAAAGTGACAGGGAGCGTCGGTGTGGCCTTTGGAAAATTCAAGAATAGCATACAGAAATATTCTGTTGTAGATGATGTCATAGTGGAAACACCAGGAGATGATTTTGTGCCTCAGGTGGTCTCCTTTGTACATATGGTGAAGCAGACACCTAGGTCGTTGGATTTCGGATTATCACTTGGCGTGGGACTGCCATTATTAAGTGGTGGTGAGACACAGTCCGCAGCATTTTTTCTAGGACCAACCTTCTTAGTAGGACACAGTCAAAGGATCCTGCTTAGTGGTGGCATCATGGGAAGTAAAGCAGGTCGACTGTCGGGTGGATTCAATACAGGGGACACTTTTGAACAATCAGCTGAAGTGTTACCTATAGCCAGTAAGTATGAATTAGGATATTTCCTAGGCGTATCATTCAGTGTGCTCTAAAATAACGTAGTAGAAAACCAAATTTAGTTCATCTCAATAAAACCCCAGTTATGAGATCAATTATAAAAGCAATCATTCTGACCCTAGTTACTATCTCTTGTCTCAATGCAGAGAAGTATGGATTGGTCATCGCAGTCGGAGATTATCCTTCTGAGGGTCTCTGGCCTGACATAAGCAGTGCTAACGATATACCACATGTGACCTCTGCATTTCAGGTCTTAGGTTTTAGCTCTGATAATATCACCATCCTCACAGACAAAAATGCGACTAAGGAGGGGATATTAAACGCCTTCCATGAGTTGGCTGCCAAAGTGGGTATCGGAGATATCGTATTCATCCATTACTCAGGTCATGGACAACAAATAGTAGATGACGATGGTGATGAGTTAGATGGGCTAGACGAAGCGATAGTGCCGCATGATTCCCCTTTGTTTTTCGAGGAAGGCGTGTATGAAGGCGAGAATCTAATAAGAGATGATCTTATAGGTGAATTGACCTTAGAAATAAGACGTAAGATTGGAGTCAATGGGCAGGTCATTTTAGTAATGGACTCGTGTCACTCAGGTTCGGGAACGCGTGGTGCTGCTAAGGCACGAGGCACAGATAGAATCATGGCACCTGACAACTATAAGCCTAAGTCGCGAGGATCAGATAGTGCTATGGGGATTATAGTGAATGACGAAAATGCAGCTCCTATGGCAAGCTTCTTTGGCGCCAGCTCTAAGGAGCTCAATTATGAGACCGTAGATGACCAAGCTAATACGGTAGGTAGTCTAACCTACGCCATAGCATCTACTCTCGCGACGATGTCGTCTAGCTATTCCTTCGGTGAATTATTCGACCGGGTTAAGCTTCGGATGAAGCACTTAGCACCGAATCAGAATCCACAGTGGGAAGGACCAGAAGACGTCTACTTACTAGGTGGTGGTTCTGCTAACAAGGACTTGATGTTTCCTGTCAAGGAAATGATAACCAGCACTGAATGTATTATTGGTGTAGGAACTATGGCAGAAGTATTTACTGGCAGTGTGATAGAACTATTTTCTCTAGATAAAGAGAAAGTGATCGCTACTGGAGAAGTCGTAGAAGCTTACCTAACTGAGAGTGATGTCGCATTAGATGAGCCGGTGCAGATAGATGAAAATGAACTCATCAAGGTTAAGGTCGTAGAGCGTATGCAGCCTCCAGTAAAGTGCTACCTAAATAACACAATTACAACTGAGAGTGGGTGGCATCCTATCGTGACGGGCCTTGTAGAAAGTAGTAATGTAGAATTGACGATAGACAATGCAGATTTGTACTTGTCCGAAACTGATGGAAAGATACAGTTGGTAGATGGTCATGACGTGATTCTATTCGAAAAGCCATACCTCGAAAGTAGAGCGAAGCATGCTCAGTATAAGATGGAGAGCATTATAAGATCTTATACCCAGGGAAAATACCTGAGAGCTTTTTCTAGTGAAAGTCATATGCTAGATATGAAACTAGAGATTAGGGAAGTAGATTGCTCAGATCCGAGTAAGGAATTAAAAGTCCTCGGCGAAGCAGACCTGAAAGTAGGGTCTTGTATCAAGTTGCATATCACTAATAATGGTAAAACACCTGCTTACTTTTCTGTTATCGATATACAGCCAGACAACTATATTAATCTAGTAATTCCTGCGACTGGTCTTGGATATACTTCAGATGAATATTATTTGGAACCAGGTGAGTCATTCGAGACAAATTATACCATAGAAGTAGCAGAGCCCTTAGGTAATGAAGTCATGAAGCTTATTGCGACTGACAAGCCACTGGATCTTTCTGGAATCATCGATTCTCAAGGGATGGCATCGAGGGGTTCAGCTCCTAGTCATCCTTTTGAGCAAATCATGTCTGCAACCTTCCAGGGGTCACAGTCTAGAGGGGCTAAGGTCAAGAAGCCATCTGTCGATCAAGTGGGTACCTATGACACCTATTTTAAAATTGTAAAATAATTTCAGTTAACTGATAACACAATCAGATTAATAGCAATAAATAGATGTACGGTCGGTAGAAAGTTACTGACCAGAATTCGAAAAAAAAATTAATAACAATCAATTTTCAAACTTTTAACCTTAAAAATAATTATCATGAAATTATTAAATGTTTTTTTACTGACAATCCTAACTGTAGGATTATTATCAGCTCAGGATCACAAGCCTAACAACACTGAAGAAGCAGAAAGAATGGCAGATCAGATCACTCAAACTGCACAAGATGAATTAGTATTAGAAGATGACGAAGGGCTTTTTATTGCTAAGATTCCAGTAGGTGATACAGAGTTTGTAGCAGATGCACTAAATGATGCTGAAGATTACATGAAAAAAGATTCTGATACTTCTTTCGAAGATAACGATGGAATAGTTGAATTAAGGATGTCTAAGAGTGATGCAGATAATGTAGAAGGCGTTATTACCTATGTAGCACTACAGTCTGAAGTATACTACTATGATGATCAATTAGAGCAAACAGAGGAAGAAGGAGAAGATGTCACTGACGAGATAGAAGAAACTCAAGAGGAAATCGAAGAATTGAAAGAAGAAATTGCAGAATTAGAAGAAGATCTAGTTAACTTGAAAGAGAAAGAAGCAGCTATCGAAATGGTCAGAGAGACTCTAGAAACAGTAAGAGATTCTAAGGACGAAGAAGCAAAGCAAGCACTTAGAGAAATTGACTAAGCTGCTTTACTAAGAAACAGAACAAAATGCCTGGTAAATTGATTGCCAGGCATTTTCATGCCTCGATAAGGCTTAAAAGCTCTGCTGGTTATACGGCAGGGCTTTTCGTTTTTTATTTATTCTTAAAACTCAGGAGGATATGCTAATAACTTGTGATATTGGGCCTAAGAACGAATTATATGGCTAGTATTACCACAGACTCACTGAAATTCCTCAAGCAGATTAAGAAAAACAACAACCGTGAATGGTTCAAGGCGCATAAGGATATATATACGATTGCGAATGATAATATGAAAGCATTTCTAGCTAGTCTAGAGACTGAGCTCAATAAGACAGATGATGCTATCGACAAGACCAAGCTATTTAGGATATACAGGGATGTCCGATTTTCAAAAGATAAGACACCTTATACAAGTCACTTTAGTATGTCTCTGAGTCGAGA
>CALEAC010000077.1 GCA_937944095.1 uncultured Saprospiraceae bacterium | reverse complement strand
GCTGGCAATGTCACAGACTGGATGGATCAATATAATAAGAAAATGAAGCTAAGTAAGAAGAACATGCAACATATTCTAGATCACTTTTTTGACCTGTTTGGCTATACCTTGGATTATTTTGTGGCAGCCAATTTTGCTGCGAAACTCAATATACCTGGCCTAATTATACACGATCGACAGGACAAGGATACTTCTGCTACTTACTCACAGCAGATTCATGATGCATGGCCAAAATCTCAGCTAATCCTAACCGAAGGCAAAGGACACAAACTCAATCAACCAGATATCATCGAACGAATTAGACTGTACCTTGCAAGTACCGTAAGCAAGACTGAAACGCCTAGAGAGGTCTAGATATATCGGTGACGCAATAACCAAATAGATATACCTGAAACAATAGACATCAAACCAGCAATCCACCAGTACACGTCATAACCGACCATTTCTATCACTGGTAATCCGCACACCGGTGATAATAAGAAGGCCATAGCAAACATCATCGATACAGCACCCATATACCTGCCCTGATTATCCTCGTCTGCTCGTCTCATGGCTAGTGAAGGTATAAGCGGAAAATTAATCACTTCACCTAAAGCAACAAGCAGACTATATAAGACAATTGCAATGAGTGGATTATCAAAAAGTGTCAATGACAAATAAGCTATCCCGATTAAGATAGCACCCAGAGCCATAGGCTTAAAGTATTTGTTAGATTTTTCTATCAGGTACACTAAAGGCATTTCTAGAAAAAAGACCAGCAAACCATTCGCAGTAAAAAAAATACCTATTAATCTCTCATCCAATTGCACTACTTCCTTGAAATAAACTGGCACCGAAAACAAGATCTGAAAGAAGGCGACCATATTGAGCAGATTAAATAGTAGAAAACCTACTAGGACCCAGTCGCGATATGGAGATCTGCTGACTTTATCTTTCTGCTTATCGGCATCATACTTTTCGTTACGATGTCCGAGCACGACAAAGAGCGTTATCAAAGCTAGAAAGCAAGTCACTCCATCAACGATAAATAAAATATGATAACCAAACTTATAGGCAAAAAACCCACCAAGTGCAGGGCCTATGGCGACACCAAGATTTATCGCCATCCGTAGCAAGGAAAAACCTCTGGTTTTATTTTCCGGAATACCCCATAGACCTACCGCACTGAAAGCGCCAGGTCCGAACATACTCGAAAAGGTACCGACGACAATCATCCATAGACAGAGGGGAAAAAAGGTCTCAAAAAAGATAATGCCAATAAATGCGAAGCCTGTACCAGCGAGACTAAGTGCCATGACCTTGAAATTGCCGATCAAGTCTGTTAGATAACCACCTATATTAGAACCTAACAATGCACCAATTCCAAAGCAAAACAATACGATACCAGATTGGGTCTTAGTGAATCCCAGTTGCTGAGTCAGGAAGACACTCATGAAAGGTATGACCATCTCACCACTCCGATTAACCAAATAGATTAGAGCGACAGACCAGACATCCTTAGAGAGTCCTGAAAATGAGTCTTCGTAAAGTTTAAATAAATTCATTCCAATATAAAAGCCCTGTCGATTGCATTCGACAAGGCTCTATTTCTTTGTAGACTATAAGTTGTCTCAGCCCTGAAGCATCAGTAGCGAATACAAGCTCTTATTTCCTTTTGTTCTCATAGTGTTAAAATACAAAACTACAGTTTATTTCCTAGATCATAAGGACCAACTAATACCACCCATAATCCACCTAGACGGCATCTGCGCCCCGAGAATATTCTGATAAGCCGTATCGAATAGATTCTGCACTTGCAGATTCAGACCGAAATCCGCAGTAATTGGCAAACCTAATCTGACATTCCATAAACTATAACTATCTCCTAACTCACTACTTATCGCTGTAGCCACTCGACCTTCTCGCTGCTTGTATAGTCCACTAATTCCTAATTCAAAGCGCTCATGCTCGAATCTTAGTCTGGTGGTAAACAATTGCTTCGCATGACTAGAAATATAGACAGACACGGTCTCTTCGTCATTAGTTGTGTCCAAGTAGGTATAACCTATATTCCACAACAAGTGGGCGCGTCCACTTAGAGATATTCTTAACTCAGATTCCAACTCAAACCCCAGCGTACTCACTGCTGATATATTCTGAGCAAAAAAATAATCAGCGCGCTCCTGCAAGCTACCTGATTCACTGATACGTCCTATATCTGCTTCATTAGTCAATATATAATCGATCAGGTTCGTAGACTGTCTAGCAAAAGCTGTACTCTTAATAGTCCAATTAGAATTAACAAAATAGTCAAGGCCTAACTCCTCCGACCAACTTCGTTCTGCGAGTAGGTCAGGATTACCCAAGCTCCTTCCTGGCGTGAGATTAGTCAGATTATTAGAAACAAAACGCTCCGTATAATCTGCGGCACGGATACTTCGGCCTATAGAACCTCTAAGCACCATCGAAGGTAGCACATAAGAAACATTGGCCTGTGGCGAAAACTCTAACTCATAATTATCATCATAATCCGACCGGAGGCTCAGAGTCAGATTCAGTCCAGCTTGCTGGTACACACCCATCGCATACAGCCCAAAGTGATAATTGTCATGCATACCCCTATCATTACTATCTATTTTCCGCTGATCCGCTTGGGCCCCTATTTTCAGGGTTACCTTAGAACTGAGCTCTTGTAGATGATTGATGGTTAGATTCAGAAATTCTGTTGTATGGTTATTCGTAGAAGAAAAATCAGGGCTAAAAACAAACTCATCTGAATTATTCTTATAGGCAAAATTCACATCTGTAGAACTTGCTGTTGCTACTCTAGCTAACTGCAGATGGTTATACCAATTAGAAACAACCTCTGTCGATTTATCAAAGGGGCTGGTCGTATAATAATACCTTGCATCAAAGTCTCTATGGTCATAAGCTGTACGAAAACGAATGGCTAGACCCTCAGAGAATCGATAAGCTGCAGAAGCCCCCAGTGTCTTGATATCGAAAAAGCTGTTGTATGCATCTAGCGTCATAGTGCTATCTATCACTTTCTCCGGATAAGCCTCTCCTTCTGATTGGCTGACAGCGATACCAGCGCCAAGCGACCAATTTTCTCCACGCTTATTGAAACCATACTGTCCCCTAACGAATTCGTGCTCTCCGTAACTGAGACTGCCACTTTGCTTATTTTCGATTTGTGTATTTGCAGAGAAGGTCTTCGTCACTATATTAATAACACCACCGACGGCGTCTGCACCGTACATTGCCGCTGCTGCGCCTCTATAGATTTCGATCCGTTCTATCTCTGCTGGTGTAACTGGGATATTCGAATTAAAATGGCCAGTCAGCGGATCGTTCATCTTCATCCCATCTATAAGCATCATGACTTGCGTAAAAGTGGATCCCCTCAACAGTATATCTCCCTGAGTACCAAATCCGCCTCTAGACTGCACCTCTAAGCCAGGCACTGTCTGTAACATTTCATCTATCGAAGTCGCTGGGATAGCTGCTAGGTCCTCAGCTGTTAGTATAGTGATATTTCTGCCTGTCTCTGAAATCTTAAGGGGTACTTGGGACACGCTGACATCGATTGTATCTATTTGATACTGGGCATCTACGTACAATGCCAAGAAGCAACATATAATTAATAAAGTAGATCTCACAATTAGTCTAATTAAAGTTTAGTTCAAAAAGGGGCACAAGTTAGATATCTATTTGTAGTTCTGATAGACTCGGAGCAATACTTCATAAATCAAATAGGTTGCCCAACTTTTAGAAATTAGCAAGAGGCTTGTTCTAAAAGAGTTGGCTGAAACGCTTATCTTTTGTGTATCCAAAGAAACAACATGAAAAATATTTTCATTCTATGCTTTATTATTGGTTTGACTTTCCTTGAGCTCAGCTTAGAGTCACCAACCAAAGCACCTAACAGCCCAGATGGCAGCATAGACATGGTAAGGGTCCAATCGCACATAGACAGTATGGCGCAGGAAGTCCACTTCATGGGTACTGCGGCTAATCGTCGAGTCAAAGCTTACATAGAAAGAGAATTCAGTAAGCTTGGCATTCCAACTGAGGACTATATTGGCTATTGCCAACATCATAGCTGGCCTGGCTTCTACAAAGTAGCAAGAACAGAAAATATCATTGCCACAATTAAGGGGCAAGAAAAAGGCAAGGCACTCTATCTATGCGCCCACTATGATAGCGTCCTAGAAGGCCCAGGGGCTGCCGATGACATACATGCTGTTGCTTGTATGCTGGAAGTTGCAAGATTACTTAAAGACCAGAGTTTCAAAAACGATATCGTCTTTCTGATTACTGATGGGGAAGAAATGGGCCTACTTGGTGCTCGTGCTTACACGGAGACTCAAGACCTCAATGATATAGGCCTGATTCTCAACTATGAAGCGAGAGGTAACGCTGGTCCATCTATTTCCTTTGAGTGGTCAGATAAGAATAGTTGGCTTGTGCATCAGGTACGCGAAGCAGGCAGTCGACCTATCGCAAGTTCGTTATCCTATGAGATCTACAAGTTACTCCCTAACAGTACAGACTATACTGCCTTCAAGGCCAAAGATATCCCAGGTATCAATCATGCCTTCATAGAAGGTTTCAGCTATTATCATAATCCAGAAGACACCCCAGAAAACATCAATCTCGCCAGCGTCTATCATACAGGTGACAACATGCACCGTCTAGCGAAGCACTTTGCGGACCAAGATCTGACACAAGTCAAGAATAAGGATGCCGCTTTCTTCAATATACTCGGAGGCTTAGTCATCTATCCCGCTAGTTGGCATAAGCTGCTATTCTTAGTGATATGTTGTCTATATATAATCAATTTTATTTTTGCTATTCGCCAAAACAAATTCAAGCTGCTGTCATTCTTAACCTGTTCAACTTTTTTGATTATTACACTACTAATTACAGGTGGCTTAGGTTGGGCACTTAGTAAAATACTGTATAGCATCTATCCTCAATATGAGGTTTTCTATTCTGGACAATATTATAACCACATGTGGTATCTCTGGTCCATTATTGGCATAGGTCTGATGTGCTATAATTCTATCTTCAATTATCTCAGTAAGTCCACCAGTGATGACAACTTGAGACTTGGAGCTCTATTGATATTAACTATACTCTCTGGATTAGCTCTACTCAAGATTCCAACTGGCAGTTATATTCTGATGATTCCGACCTTAACTGTAGCTCTATGCGTTCTAGCTCAATACCTCTTAGCAGATAGACTACAAGTCTCATCAACCATAATCAATTGCCTTTCTGGGATCTTGCCTATCATTCTGCTATTACCACTGCTCAAGAGTTTCTATCTAGCATTTAGTATCGCTGGGTTGTTCTTGCCAGCAATTTTTTTCTCGGTAATCTGTATTGTATTATTGATCCCTTTCACTGATTTAATTACTAATAATAAATGGCTGAAATTTTTTGGACTATCTGTATTTATAGGATCTTTGGTTATAGCACATATCAAATCCAAACCTACTGAAGCACATCCTATCCCTTCTAGCGCCTATTTTCTAAGTGACATAGCTAATAAAACCAATTACTGGGTGTCGAATGAGGATATCCCGAATGTTGGTAACAATTATTATTTTGAGTCAGCTCAGAAAGAAGTTATGTATGTGCCGAATCGAACCACTGTCCTCAGTGTACAGACTGACCTTGCTTCCGTAGTTCCTGCTCCTGTCATAGACCTGACAAGTGATAGTACCCAATATCAAGTCTACTTCAAGTTAGCTGAAGAATGTTATCAGACTAGACTCTACTTAAGCCCCGAAAACCTAAAGTCGCTCAGCATCAACGATTATGACCTGACAGAAAAATTCTACAAAAATGATAAGTGGATCTCTATTGATGTATATGGCATGACCCAAGATTCATTGGTTCTAGCTGTCCAAAAAATAGACCCTGAGTCCCCTGTCAGAATAACAGTCGGCACGCGCTATCTTAAGATTCCTGAGACTCAGATAGTTCCGAGCGCTGCCAATAGAGTAGATGGCTACACTAACATTATTCAGAAGGTAAAAATATAAGAACAAAAAAAAGGCTGAGTAAAAAATTACTCAGCCGCTATATATACATAAACAAATGTCTATCCCAAATAAGCTATCAAATCAATAATGACTTGCTTGTCTCCATCATTACGCAATCAAAAAACTACTACTGCAGTTTAAATTTTAAAGGTAAGGTATAAAGCACCTTTACTGGCATACCATTTTGCATACCAGGAACCCATTTTTCGCAGATGTAATTCATTCTGTTAATGATCCACATTCCTGAATTACCTAATCTACCACCAGGATTTCTCATTAGCTTCACATCACCTATACTGCCATCAGACAAGATTACAAATTGGCAAACCACCATTCCTTCCATACCCATTTCTCTATCTATTGCAGGATACTTAAGGTTACGATAGATAAATTGCAACATTTTCTCTTGGGCGCACTTATGCTTTTCTTCCTCTATTAGGTCTAAGTCCTCACAGCCAGGAAAACGCGGCATCGATTCTACTACTTTAAATAGCGCATCATCTACTTCAGTGGAATTGTTCTTATCAATTTCCCTCATGGATTCTATTTCTACAGAATCTAAAACAGGCATGATCTCCTCATTACCGAACCTCAAGTTTTTATCATTACTAATATAAATACTATCAGGCGATCGACAGCCCTCAAGATTGACTTGATCCACAATCTTCAATCCTCTGATAAGCTTATCATCACTAGTTTCTATCACATTCTGAGATAGATCGATGTCTATCGCGGTGGATATCTGAATGAGATCTGCTGGTATAGGCCCAGTCAAAAAATTTCCATGGAAAGACAATTCCTCGAGTTTCTCTAGTTTAGCTAAACCCACAGGAATACTTCCAGAAAGGTAATTGTATTCTAAGTTAATGTATTCTAGATTAGGTAACGAAGATATGCTTTCAGGAATTCTACCATTTAGATTCGCAAATTGGAAGTCTAGTCCTATGAGCTGTCCTTTCTTATTACAAGTCATATAAGGACTGTCACATACTTGCTTACTCGAGGTGAAAACAGGAATCTCAGGAATATCTTGTTCCCCTATGAGTTCGGCTATAATCTGATTAAGCAAGTCAACGTCCACTTTCTGAGAAAAGGCCGTATTGCCCACACCAAGGCTGATCAACAGCCAAAAGAAAGTACTATATAAGTTTACCATAAATGTGTGATAATGCCTCAATTAGGCTGTAACATCATTAATCACTTTTTCAGCAGCATTTTTGATAACTGAAGCGATGCCATTGTCTCTTGCGGCTTCCGAGTTATACATTTCACTTTTACCTATAATCTGACCGTTAGCGGCTTTTAGGTTAAAGTAAGGGCTATCATCTTTAGCAGTGTTTTTCTCAAAATTGGCTTCTGAGGCATTTTCAATCACTGAAATGACACCGTTTTCTGCACCGGCTTTATTTTCATAAGTCTGACTAGCGAGAATAATCTGTCCATTAGCGGCTTTAAGTCTAAAAGCAAATTTTCCTGATTCTGTATTAAAAATTTCGAATGGCATAAGGCTATATTTTATTGATGGTTAATATTTCAAATATAACAGAAACATATTGATGAGTTAATACTGGTACTCATTACTTTTCATTTATTCATTTTTATACCTATACAATTATGTATACTTTTTACTTCGCCTATATGCTGATTTACCGCTAGCTAGGGATTTATGTTTCGTGACGAGCCCATCATCTCGATGTCATCGACACCGACCTAATACCGCTCATCCATCACATAAGGCAGCTTCTCCATCTTGCTCACTTCTAGACTCGGAAAATCGAAGTCATCGACAATCTTGCCTGTGATGAGATAGCAACCCTTGCCACGGAATGGGTAAGCCGCTAGGCTAGGCGGAAAGTGTGTGGTATCAAAGAACTGCCCTTCGCTATCTAGCCAGGTACCGAAATTCATCAGCTTGCGGGTGGAGGTCATGACATTCTTACGCGCCACGAAATAACCGACCATCCGTACCCGACGGCCCATATATTTCTTGAGGTGTTGCACCTGGATATCCCCGCGCATATCTGTCTGCAATAACTCGAATGGAGAACAGAGTGGAAAGCCCAGCAATTCCATCTCATCGAAGGCCTGCTCATAATCTGTTTCTTCGAGCACCGGCAGGTCATAATCTTCTGCTTGCATGCTGAATAACTGTCCGCTACCGTTATGCTTGACTTCTGGATTATGGACAGCATTCTTCTCCCACATCAGTTCGTACTTATTCATCCCAGAAAAACGAAAAGCACCGATTCGGATCAGCAATTCTAACTGATCCTTCTTGATATCTATACGACTCACGAAATCTTCCATGCTCGCATAGCTGCCGTTATCCTGTCGGTCATTAATGATCTGTATGGCAACCTTTTTCTCGAGAGAAGAAATATGCACAAATCCAATATAGATATCATCACCATAGATCGTCGTGAGATAGGTGCTATGATTGATACAGGGGGCATTGATATTAGCACCAGACATACGTGCCTCATGGACATACACTTCCGTGGAATAGAAACCACCGAAATTATTAATCACGGCGACCATAAATTCTTTGGGGTAGTAGGTCTTCAGGAAGAGACTCTGGAATGACTCCACCGCAAAACTCGCCGAATGCGCCTTGCAGAAAGAATACCCACTGAAGCTCTCCACCTGACGCCACACTTCCATCGTCAACTCATCTGGATAGCCCCTTTCCTTACAATTCCTGAAGTACTTATCCTGCAACTCTCGGAAGGTGTCAGAGCTTTTTTTCTTGCCAGACATGATCCGACGTAGGACATCCGACTCATCGAGATCGAGACCAGCGAAGTGATGCACAATTTTCATGACATCTTCCTGATAGACCATGACGCCGTAAGTCTCCCCTAGATGCTCCTCGAAGATCGGATGTATATAAGTAAACGATTCCGGGTGGTGGAACCGATGGATATATTCCCGCATCATACCCGACTTAGCCACACCGGGTCGAATGATGGAACTGGCCGCTACCAGCGAAATATAATTATCACAGCGCAGCTTACTTAGCAGGCCCCGCATCGCCGGCGATTCTATATAGAAGCAACCGATACACTGCCCAGACTTCAGTTTCTGGCGGACCTGTAGATCTTGCTTGATCGTCTCTACATCACGGACATCCACGGCGCGCCCCTGGTTGCGCGCAATTAGCGTAACGGCATCCTTGATATGGCCGAGGCCTCGCTGACTGAGTATATCATACTTATGGAAACTGAGATCCTCAGCACCATACATATCGAAGTGACTGATTGCAAAACCCTTAGGCATCATCTGCAGGGCCGTATGATAACTTAGTGGTTCCTCGCTGATCAATATCCCGCCTGCATGGATGGATAAGTGATTAGGAAAGCCCTCAAGTAATTTCCCATATCTGAAGATATGCTTAGCAAACGGATGGTGTCTATCCGTCGCATAGGGGTCATTGACGATTAGATCGATATCTGCCTTGGGTAGGCCGAGCACCTTACCCAGCTCTCGGATAATGGATTTCCCCTTGAAGGTATTATAGGTTGCGAGTAAGGCTGTATGTTCCTTGCCATACCGCTTAAATATATAGTCGGTGACATCATCACGCTCATCCCAAGAGAAGTCGATATCAAAATCTGGTGGCGAGGTTCTATGCGGATTAATGAATCGCTCAAAATAGAGATCGAGGTCCATCGGATCCACATCGGTGATGGTCATATTATAGGCAACAATAGAGTTAGCACCACTACCCCGTCCGACATGATGATAGCCGACAGAACTCGCATAACGGATGATATCCCAAGTGATTAGAAAGTACGCTGCAAAGCCAAGCTTATCTATTACCTTCAGTTCTTTCTGTGTCCGCTCCATCGCTTTTTTCTGTCGCGCACCATAACGTCGGATGCAACCATTGACAGCTAGCTTAGTCAGGAGTTTCATATCACCTGCACGAGAACCGGTAAAGGTCTGTCGGTTATTCAGTGCCGTGTTATGCAATTCGATATCACAGCTATCGATAAGTCGTCTCGTATTCTCTAATATCTGAGGGTACTGTTGGAAAACTTCTTCTAGATACTCGACCGAATGCAAGGTCTCAGAACCCTTAGCACAATACTTTGGTTCCAGCTTACCGAGGACAATATTTAGGTCGATACAGCGAAGCAGCTTATGGACCTTATAGCCTGTCTCATCTAGAAAGGTCACCGGAGCGAAGACCACTAACTTCTCCTGATGTTCCTTCAGATAGGAAGAGAAGAGGTGATTGACCTCACCTGGCCGAACGCCGATATATTCGTTAGCCCGTAGTTCAGCAATAGGCTTAGGCAACTTACGATAGATGACATAAGCATGCTCGAAGGCGGGTGCCTCCATCGGTATGGGTTCGTTAGCCATCGAGTATCGCGTGGACCAGTCATTCAGCTCTCGCCAGCCCTCTCGGTTCTGAGCGATACCCACGAAAGCAAACTTAGAGTCCTTGATACTAAAGACGGTGACTGGTTGCTGCTCCGTCGTATTGCGCTGCGCTGTCCGAAACTCTATACCGAGTAATGCTTTGATTCCGTGTTGCTTGCAAGCTGCAATGAACTGATAGCTGCAAGAGGTATTATTGATATCTGTCAGGACGACCGTCTTCAGACCACGCTCGGCGGCGGCGGTGGCAAGTTGCTGGGGGGATAAGGTCCCATACTTAAAGGAATAATATGTATGACAATTCAAATGCATGAGCGAATGGTCACGCCGCTACGTGATCAGAGTGACTCAGAGTCACTCTGAAATGAGCGAACCGAACCATCAGGTGAGGCGTGGAGAAAAATTGTTTCACAGCACTCCTTCTCGCGAACCGAACCAGCAGGTAACACAAGCAGAAAGATGGCTTAGCTACCAAAAGCAGTCGTAATACTAGCCATGATAGAGGATAGTTTTTTATCGTTGGGAATAGAGGTCGTGGTACTATCATCATTATGTACACTGTTAATAACTAGGATATAAAACCAGCTTAGAATAAAGCTATGTTGATTTTTTCGACATATAATTGTCGATATATCAGTCAAATATGCTGTATGAGAAGGAGAAATGCAAGTAACTGATGAATTAGCAGCAAATTTCCTCAAGTATGACAGAGCGTCGCTGATCTAGCTATCAGCTATAATTATAACTTGTGCTAAGGTAGTTGATGGACCTGCGGATTCAGCGGCTATCGAACAAAAGGAAAATAAATTAAATATTCCTTGGGGTGACTGTCACAACATCTGCTTACTGTACATATTAAGAATGAACAATAATATGATATCATGAAAAACATCATTTACCTCATCGTCTTGACAACAATAATTTTCGGTTGTGCAAAAGAACTCGACGAAACAACGAGCACCACAACCATAGAGGAACCCTCAATTATAGATGCCTACTTAATTAAGTCTATCGTCCTAGACAATACAGATCGACCAATATCGGAGGCTATCGTAGAATTTGTTTCCGAGGATTACAACGAAATAACTTATACAGATTCGGAGGGTCAATTTTTCATAGAACTACCCACCGAAACAACAGAAGGCTATATCCAGATTTTCAAAGAAAAGCATAATCCAGTCATTCTGAAATTCACTCAAGGCTATGACTTACCACCAGCCCTAGAATTAAGATCTAACCAAAATCTCGACACGAAACCAGAATTCTCAATATTAAAACTATATACAGTTGAAGGAAGATTCGTCTATCCTAATGGCGACCCAGCGGGTGACGTTAAGTACAGTGGGATAAGATGGCATGATGAGCCCGTAGGAAAACCCGTATACTTAACGGCTAGTTTTATTACGGGAGCAGACGGAAGATTTTCTATTGTCGTAGACTCCTTAATCGATGATTACAATTTAGAAATAAATGGTACTGCCCTGACAGACAGGTGTCTGCAATCAGTAGGTATAAGTCTATATATCGAAAACAGTTATACTGACGTGGGTGACCTGGTATATGACAGAATATATGAGGAATCAATAACCACAAAAGTCACAGCCATAGGTTGCACAGAGGACCTAACTGCCAAAATATACCTCCCAGCTCAAAGACCTCTAGGTCTATTCGATGAAGCGCTCGGCAATATTGCGGCACCCTATTGTCCGAATTACCCCAAGAACAATGTCTACATTGGTGTTGAAAATGCAGCTGGCGATGCGTTCAATGGTGGCTTCTATTCAGAATTATTAGATGACCAAGAATATAATTATGATACTTGTCTGCCGTCAGAATATTTTTTCGAATTGACTAGAGGGCTAGATACTTCTTACTATCAAGTACAATACGACACCACAAATAATGCCTTCATATTTACAGACCCTAATGTGACCTTGTCATATGAGATAGATGAGTGGTACTCTAATTCATGTACGACGTCAAGCTGTGGCACTAAGGAATTCCATTTCACAAAATTTACGGAATTCCAAATGACGGATAACAATGACCCTGCAAATGACAATAAGCAAATTGGGGGTATCTTCATGGATAATGTACAAAACAATGAAAGCCTATTTTCGGGTATTATCTCGTCTGTGACAAAAGAATTCAAAATAAGGTTCAAAGTTCTTAAAGTCTAATACGATTTTGGACAAAGTACTACTTAAGCGGTTACAACATAGGCATCATAAGAGTCAGAGATTCATATATGATCAGCACTGTGATAGACTCATGCGTGTCATCCTTAGATACCTATCATCCGTCTATGATGCTGAGGAAGTACTGCAAGATACATTCATCAAAATATTCGATAAGATAGAACAATTCAATCCTAAAAAAGGACAGTTCGAAAGTTGGACTAGACGCATCGCTATCAACCAAGCGCTTATCCGTATACGTCAAAATAAAGCAATCAAAATAAAGCTCACAGATCTGCACGCTACCCAAGAGATTATCACCAATGATGCCCTTACTAAATTCAGTTACAAGGAGCTGTTGCATAAAATAGATAAGCTAGATCAAAAACATGCAACACTTATCAAACTCAGACTTATCGACGGATACAAATTCTGTGAAATTGCTAAAATGCTAGATCTCAAAGAAGCTTATGCTAGAAAGATACTTTCTAGGGCAAGGCAAAAGCTCATTAAAAAACTAGGCACTTCTGTAGACCCCCTAGTCAATCGTTATCATTAGAACCCAAGCTCAATTAAAATGGAACAAAATATCAAATTCGACAAAGAGAAGGTCTGGGCCAATATAGAACTCGACCAAAATAAAAAGAGAAGAAAAAGACTGCTACCTTTTTTTACAGTAGCCCTCTTTGCGCTGGTAATTCTATTTATTGTGACTAAACACAACACCAGCACCCAATCTCAACTTACTCAAGGATCAAGCGTCTCTAATGAAACAACTAGCACAACTAGTCTAGAAAAGAACATCAAAGAGACGACCCAGCACAAGTCTAACCAAGCTCATCCTGAAAAAGAGAACAAAGAAAAAGTCAGCCTAAACCCGAAATTAAATTCAAAGAAAATCGATAAAGCGGCCATCAACAACACGAATAAAGAATCCCAATTATCTAAAACAAACAAGACCATTCCTAGTGCCCAGAAAAAAACGGTTGCTTCATATGTAAGGCCAATACAATTTGAAATAAATCCTAAACAGCTAATTGAATTCTACCCTATCAAAAAAATAACATTTGGAGACATCCGCGACCAAGACAAAATAATTAATCTGTCTACCAAATTTATTACTGAATCTAAGGATATTAAAAAACCATTATTTAGAAAAGCATCTAAAAGCATCTTCGCACAGGGTTCTACCATATTCAGCAAATTCCAAGATTCCAATACACTCGAAAACTCATGGACCTATGCGCAAGGATTAAACTTCATTAGCTCGAATACTTTTGGTATAGAGTGGCGTCTCGCTAATAATATTATCATCAGGACTGGAGTCAATTTAGAATTAACCAGTAGCACCTATGACCATACACAATACGACATCGAATCTGGCACTATAGCAGATGATACGATTAGCATCTATAACAACACAATAATGACTGGCAGTCGTCTCTATACAACAGAAATAGAAAGACGAATAGTCAGCAATAATCAACTTATCAGAATCGGTGTTCCAGTCGCCTTAGGATATTCGATAGACAGAAAATCATACAAGGTCAATCTGCTCATGCAGTCCACCTATTCACGATTTCTTAAATTTACTGGTGTCATAGCCAATGCAAATCAAGAACATATCACTGATCAAGATTTCATAAAAGACAACTATTTCACCAAAAAATCGTCCATAAATATGTCAGGACTAGTACTCTTAGAAAAAAGAATAAATCGACACCTCACTGCCAACACAGGACTGGAATTTATAATATCTGACAAAGGACTTCCTATCAAGACGCTAACTGATCGAAGTTTTAACGGCATCGGTATATCCATTGGTCTTAGTTATCATCTATAAATAAGATCCTACAATAACAGTGTAAACCAATTGACACATTCATTAAAAACAACTCAACGTTAGACTGTAGATTCACCTCACTCAATAAAACAGGCTTAAATCAATAAAGAATTAGAGATAACTTTAGTTATAGAACAACCTACTATGATGAGCTGGATCTCTAAGCTACTACTAACAGCCTTATTATTATTCTCAGTTACACTTCCCGCACAAGTCCAAATAGGCATGGATATCGATGGCGAAGCACCAGGTGATCAGTCAGGAGAAGGCTTGGCCATTTCTCAAGATGGCACCTTAGTAGCCATAGGTGCACCCATTAATTCTGCGCAAGGACAGTGGTCTGGACATGTCCGAATATTCAAACTTATAGCAGATGAGTGGTTGCAACTAGGCACAGATATCGAAGGCCAAGCAGAAGGTGACTGGTGTGGTCGTGATCTTGCAATCTCAGATGATGGCACACGAATAGCAATCAGCTCATTTCAGTATAACGGCGGTATAGGTCAAGTCCGAATTTTCGAACTACAACCTAGTGGCATATGGATCCAATTAGGAGAAGATATCGACGGCCTGGAAGCGGATGAAATGTCAGGCTTTAGCGTTGACTTATCAGGAGATGGCAATGTCGTCGTACTAAGTGCGGTCGAAAACAGCAGTGCCGCAGATGGTGCCGGACAAGTCAGGGTATTCCGATGGGAAAACGAAAAATGGAACACAATGGGCAACATCCTATCTGGAGATGATACCAATACTAACTTAGGATGGTCAGTCAGCATTTCTAATAATGGTTACTATATAGCCATATCATCTTTACATATAAATAATGGCGCAGGTCGTGTTCAGGTTTATACCATAGAAAATGAAGCTTGGGTACAAGTTGGGCAAGATATCATAGGAGAGGGCGGCGATCTCTCCGGATGGTCGATGGATTTTTCGAGTGACGGCTCGAGAATAATTATTGGTGGCCTAAGAAATAGTGGCAATGGTCCTAATTGTGGTGTTGCTAGAATCTTTGAACTCAACGAAGACAGAAGATGGTATCAGATAGGTCAAGATCTATATGGTAGAGATGCAGAAGACAGAATGGGCTATGATGTCAGTATGAGCCATGATGGCAATCGGATCGGTATTCTTGC
>CALEAC010000076.1 GCA_937944095.1 uncultured Saprospiraceae bacterium | reverse complement strand
CCCAGAAGCGATTGCCAGCTATTTTGACGATCCGGAGACTTTTGATAATGACTCTGATGCTAATGGCATCGACCCTATAGATGGCGATGTCGATTATGTCATAGAAAACAATGAAGGTATCTGTTATGCCTACCCGCACTTCTATGTGGCCGGTTATGATACGCTACTTCCGATAGAGAAACACGCACAACCCTTAGTGAAAGATAAGTGCGGCCTCACAGTCTTATACTCTGATATACTATTAGAATCTTGCCAACCGGGCTGTACTGGAAACGCTAAGTTCTCTAGACAATGGACCGTATTTGATTGGTGTAGTAACGAGATACTAGAGTATCAGCAGGTGATACGAATAGAGGATAACACCCCGCCGACCATCGAGGTATCTGATATTCTAGGGAGTGTAGATCCATGGCAATGTAAAGGGACTATCTATATACCCCAACCTGAACATATCAAGGATGATTGTGATAATGGACCCTTTAGTTATACTGTGCAATTACTGGACAGGTTTAATGAGCTGACAGGAAATGAGATAGATGGATATGTATTGCATAATGTACCCATCGGAGACCATGAGCTCCTATATATAGTCGAGGATTGCTGTGGCAATAAGAACAGGACCACCGTTAACTTAATCGTCAAGGATAAGACACCACCAGTACCAGTGACTAAGGAAACACTGGTAGTCGATCTCGTACCGACTGGTTTTGCTGGAGATCCCACCCAAGGTGTCGCTAAGATCCACGCTTATGATATGGATAATGGCAGTTATGATAGCTGTACAGACGTAGAGCTATATGTGAGAAGATTCGGTCCCTGCAACCTAGTAGATACCCTCTGGAACGACCACGTCCGATTCTGTTGCGATGACATAGGTACTAAAGAGTTTGTCCTCATAGATGTCGAGTTCAAAGTCGAAGACGCCTATGGTAATGCTAACTATAGTTGGGGAACCATTAGGCTCGAAAATAAATCTGCTTCACTAATCTGTCCGCCAGATCTTGTGATTGCTTGTGATGTCGATTATAATAATTTTGATAACACTGGCGGTGTACCTACCGGTTATACAGCCTGTGCAGCACTGCCTATACTCGTGGACACGCTAGAGGTTATCGAGGATACGGAGCCTAGAAGAAAAAGTAGGACTCAGGGTTTTGTGCCTGGATATATCGGTGTCGCAGTACCTGCTTATAGTCCGGCCTGCGGTTTCGGTGCGATAAGACGAAAGTTTGACCAGTGTACGCAGTGGATAGTCGTGGAAACTAGTGAAGCGTTAGAACTGGATACATCGACAATCGTCTTCCCGACAGATACGATTATCACCTGTATGGATGCAGATACTGGCGAGCCCTATTGGAGACCACATACTTGTAACCTAGTAGGTTATACAGTCGAGTCAGATACTTTCTATATAGAAAGTGATGCTTGCGTCAGTATACTTAATAAGTGGTCAGTGATTAATTGGTGTCATCACAACCCAGAAGACCCAGATTTCGATAACATTGTCGATCAGCTAGATCCAGACCAAGATGGAGAACCAAACCTAACGGATACAGATGATGATGGAGATGGTATCCTAGATAATACTTATTACACTGCAGCTAATGGGGATCTACGATACGAACCAGACCTTTTTGATCCTGCGATAGAGGATAGTGGGGAAGTAGAGGGCTACTGGTCACATACGCAAGTCATTAAAATGTTTGATGATGAGAAGCCGACGATTCTAAGTACACATCGTACTGAATTCCATGTAGATACAGATTGTCATAGTAAGGAAGTGTTATTGTCAGCGGTGGCAGATGATGCTGGAGATTGTCCGAGTCCATGGTTAGGCTGGACAGTAACCATAGATTTATATAATGATTGGGATATAGAACAAGTATATACCTACAATACCCTTAGAATTATTAATGGAGAGCCCAACCCTCTATACATCGAGAAAACAGCTAGAGGACAAGAGCTTACTATTCTTCTACCAGATGGCACTTATGCGAGCGATGTGCAACATCGAGTAGAGTGGTTAGTGACTGATGGTTGTGGTAATCAGACTGTTCATACAAGTTACTTTACTATAGAAGATGGTCGAGCACCGACACCATATTGTGCTGCCGTCAGTACAGCAGTAATGAGCAATGGAGAGGTAGAACTCTGGGCTAAGGACTTTGACCAAGGCAGTTTCGATGACTGTGACCAAACGGTAACATTTACCTTCACAGCAACACCGCCACCACCTAGATGTGATGACGAGTATTCTAGGTATACGGGTACTGATCCTGGTGACTGGTACGATGGTACCTTCTGGTTCTATGATTCGATAGAGATAGAAGATGATCCAACCGATAATGATTGTGAACTTGTAGGATATGGTACCTATGAGGATCAGGATAGTTATGGCGGTCACATCCATAGATGGGATGCTGCGACCGGAACGAGTGGCGCGATATTCACTGCTGGACAGATGGACCCAAGTGGATACATCAACATTCCGGTCTATGCCTGGGACAAAGCGTTGAATTCTGATTTCTGCTTGGTGAATTTGAGGATTATTGATAATGGTGGGGGTGCAACGATAGGCGGCGCTATCAGAACAGAAAATGCAGCAGTTGTACAAGAAGCGCAGATACAAATCAATGCTGAGATGCCGGATTATCCCAAATATGCTACAACCGATATCAACGGTGATTATGCGTTCCAGGATAATGTCATGGCCGAAGAATATACCCTTACTGGAAAAATAGAGGGCGATTATCTCAATGGCGTAAGTACAGTCGATCTAGTACGGATCCAGAGACATATTCTAGGTATCGAACAACTCAACAGTCCTTATAAAATGATTGCTGCAGATGTCAATGGTGACCTGAGAATTAACGGCGTCGATCTCGTGGAACTGAGGAAATTGATTCTAGGAATCTACCAAGAATTGCCACAGAATGATAGCTGGAAATTTGTCGATGCCTCACAGTCTCTATTAGTCACTGATCCATGGATATACAGAGAATATAGAATTCTAAGCGAGATAGAAGCTGACCTGATGGAGGAGGATTTTATTGGTGTCAAAATCGGTGATGTGGATAACAGCGTAGAACTAGTCGACAATCAGATTGCTGCACAGAAAGTCCAGAGCATGACCTTCGATGATCGCAGCTTTGAGAATGGAGAAGAGGTAGAAATTAAGCTTAATTCTGAATCAGAAATCTATGGTTTCCAGTTTACACTTGATATGACAGATATGACGCTTATCGATATATCTGGTCAGATGATAGAGGAAGGTTCGGTTTTCAGAAATGGAAATAGTGTGACCATCAGTTGTCACAGCCTAACACCGCAATCTGGAGATCTACTGACGATTAAGGCTAAAGCAACAGCTGCAGGATATGTGAGTAATAGTTTGGATTTTAATTCTAGAATCACACCAGCTGAGTTATATACTGGTGCCGATCTAGAGACACATACTTTGCACGTGGATCATGTATCAGAATATACCTTCAGTGTCGCTCAGAATGTGCCTAATCCATTCGATGAAGCAACTAAAGTATCTT
>CALEAC010000075.1 GCA_937944095.1 uncultured Saprospiraceae bacterium | reverse complement strand
AATAAAATACAAAAGGTACTCGGTCCAGGAATCTTGTTTGCCAGTATGGCTATCGGCGTATCTCATCTGGTACAAAGCACTAGGGCTGGTGCTAATTATGGTTTCGCTCTAATATGGATAGTTATAGCCGCCAATATCTTTAAGTATCCGTTCTTCGAGTTTGCCTCTAGATATTCTAACGTCACGGGCGAAAGCATCATCGATGGCTATAAGAAGCTAGGACGTGTTCCACTATGGATATACTTCTTAGTGACTATAGCTTCTATGTTTTTTGTGATGGCCGCAGTCGGTATTGTGACAGTTGGCTTTATGGATAACTTACTTGGTCTATCCGCTTTGTGGCCTTCCTTCCAGCTATTCCCGACCTTATTACTTTTTACCATCTGTTGCGGCATCTTACTCAAGGGTCAATTCAAGGTCCTAGACAGTTTGATTAAGGTTATTAGTCTAGTCCTTCTGATATCTACAGCTTTGGCATTCGTATTGACCTTGATTCATGGACCAGCGCCACGTGTAGAAGGCTTCGTTCCACCAGAGATATTTGACGAAGCAGGTGCCTTATTCATCATAGCACTGATGGGTTGGATGCCAACTGCAGTCGATTTATGTGCATGGAATAGTCTCTGGACGATAGAGAAGATTAAGACTTCTGGTTATCACCCAAGCTTAAAGGAGACCTTGACTGAATTTAACTCTGGTTATTGGATAGCTGGGCTCTTGTCTCTCTTTTTTCTGACCATGGGTGCGTATCTCGTTTATGGGACCGGTGTCCAGATGCCACAGGGTAGTGCTGATTTTGCCAGTCATATCGTTACGCTATACACGAGCACTATTGGAAATTGGAGTTATCTGATTATTTCGACCTCCGCCTTTTCTATTATGTTCGGAACGAGTCTGGCAATCTTTGATGGTTATGCGAGGTCATTAGAGCGTGCTTCGGAACTCATATTCCTATCTGAAGAAAAAGCACAAGCTGCATTAGGTAATAACAAGGCTTATCAGATTTCTCTAATCGTACTTGCTGTTGGGGCCTTTATTCTAATTGCGCTATTCCTACAGCATTTCAAAGTACTGATTGATCTAGCCACAACGATATCATTTCTGATTGCACCCTTTGTGGCTGTTGCCAATATTATTTTAGTCAAAGAGAAATATATTGGTAAAGAAGCTGTACCTCCAGTATGGCTGATGTGGCTGAGTTATAGCGGCTTCTTGTTCTTGACTGGCTTTGCTATCTTTTACATTTATATCAAAATGGGGTAGAGTGACGTGGCGTTTAGTCTATCGCTTTGCCTGCAAGACCAGAAGTAAATAACTGTGCTAAGAAGGCTGCGACCTTGGCGTTATCCAGATGAGAGTTAACTGACATATTATTGAGATATAACTCCGAAGGGGTCCCGACAAAAACATAACTCAATAATTGCAACTCAGTATACTCTCGAAACTTGTCACCCAAACCTAATTCGTTAAGGTCAGCTTGTAGATCAGCAACGATCGTCCTTATCGCATCACTCTTGTAGCTAGCGCTACGGATATAGGCTTGGTTCTTCTGATGAAACTCACGCATGATTCCAGATGACACAAAATCGAAGTAACTCAAGAAGGAGTTATAAAAGAAATCATACAAGGACCTACTGTCTTTTCTAGACTGCTTGATCGTCTGGCCTATCTTAATATTCATGTCTTCGACGATGACCTCGAACAACTCTTTGACATCGCTGAAGTAATTATAGAAGGTGCCTCTCCCCAGACCACAAGCAGCAACGATATCTGCAACTGTCGTATACTCATAGCCCAGCGTCGAAAAGTGCTGCCGACCTTCTGCTAATAGCCGATCACGAACTGCTTTTTTATTCTGAGCTCGTTTTCCAATTTGAGGTTCGGTCGTCATGAGGTTCTGACTAACTTAATCTTTCGAATACTCCAGCGATCCCCTGACCACCACCGACACAGGCTGTAACCATTCCATACTTCTGATCGCGACGTCGCATCTCATTGAGCAGTTGTATTGTGAGTTTCGCACCTGTGCATCCTAAGGGATGTCCGAGTGCAATTGCTCCGCCATTGACATTGACACTAGTCGGATCTAAACCCGCTTGCTTGATAACAGCTAGAGCTTGAGCTGCAAACGCTTCATTTAATTCTGTCTGTTCTATATCCTTGACCTGCAGGCCAGCTTGCTTGAGTGCTTTAGGTATGGCAACACAAGGTCCGATGCCCATATAGAGTGGATCGACTCCTCCTACCGCGCAGCCCATCAATCTAGCGACTGGTTCGAGATTTAATTGTTTGACCATCTCTTCACTTGCAACAATAGTAAAGGCCGCACCATCACTGGTCTGTGACGAATTACCTGCAGTTACAATACCACCTTGCTTGAATACCGCTCTTAATTTGCCTAGTCCTTCTACACTGGTATCTCTTCTTATGCCCTCATCTGTATCGACGACATGTGAACTCTCGACACGCTTACCATCTTTGACATAGACATCCTCGACAGTAATAGGAACAATCTCATCACGGAACTTACCGCCATCAATCGCTGCAATGGCTTTCTGATGAGAATTGTAAGAAAACTCATCTGACTGTGCTCTCGTAACGTCATACTTACCTGCAACTGCCTCAGCAGTATGACCCATACTGACGTGGTAGTTAAGGTTAATCATATTAGCCTTATAGCTAGGTGCCAGTTTATATCCTGTCATCGGAATCATACTCATGCTCTCAGCACCACCAGCTATATATAGATGACCGAATCCTGCTGCAATCTTTCCTGCTGCCATGGAAATCGCTTCTAGACCAGAGGCACAATAACGATTGATCGTAATGCCTGGCACTTCGATTCCCAAAGCTCTTGCTGAAATCAATCGTCCGACCTGTAGGCCTTGCTCACCTTCTGGATTAGCACAACCGACGATCACATCATCTATAGTCTTAGGATCCAGATTAGGGACTTGGCTGACTAAGTGCTTAATCACATCCACTGCAAGATCATCAGATCGGTAATTCTTGAAACCACCTTTTTTTGCTTTTGCAACTGCTGATCGATATCCTTTTATTATATAAGCGTTCATATTCTAATTTCTAAGTGGTTTGTTATTCATCAAGGTATATTGGATACGGTCTAGCGTTTTCTGATTGCCTAGTAAGCTTAGGAAAGCTTCTCTTTCGAGATCTAATAGATACTGCTCACTGACTAATTGCGCACTCGTCAGATCACCTCCACTGATTACAAAAGCAACCTTTCTTGCAATCTCGACATCATAGTCAGACATGTATTCTCCCAGACGGAATTCATTAATTGCCGAGTACAAAGCAGATAGTCCTGTACGCCCTAAGACTTGCACATCTGTCCTAGGGACTGGTGCCACATAGTCAAGTGCCAACTCCAGAACTTTTCTTTTTGCCTCACCGATGTTTTTCGGTGTATTCGGACAGACTTCATCTTTAGTTGCTAATAGCAGATGCTGATCATATCCTTCCCAAGCTGAAGTCGCCACTGTTGCAGTTGCAATAGGTTTGAAGTGGGACAAGAGAGTAGGTATCTGTACATCGCCTTCGAAGTAATTATCTGAAGCTCTCAGCGCCATCTCCTTAGTACCGCCACCACCTGGAATCAGACCGACACCTACTTCGACCAGTCCGATATATGATTCTGCCGCATACACACCTGCGTCAGCATGCATTGCCATCTCACAACCGCCACCGAAAACATAGCCCTGAGTCGCAACCACAACTGGCACTTTAGAGGTACGCATATACATGGTCAGTTGCTGGAAGTCATTCACCATTGCGTCCAATTTCTCAAAGTCTTTTTGCATCGCTATCATCCCAACATTCATCAGATTAGCACCGACTGTAAAGTTCTTAGCGTTGTTACCGACGACTAGACCTTTCCATCCTTCGGTCTCACATTTTGATATTGCCTCCTGTAAAGCTTTGCCTATCCCTTCTCCAATGGCATTACTCTTAGATCTAAATTCGAGGCACATTACACCATCCCCGATATCATGGACGACACATTCACTATTCTTGATAATGGGTTTCTCTGACCTCAAAGCATCCAGAATAATAAAGCCCTCTGCACTAGGTAAGTCTTCATAAGACTTCGTTGCTAAGCTGTAATATCTCTTCTTCCCGTTCTCTAATTTATAGAAAGCAGCGATACCACTTGACTTCATTTCAGTGATCCAGTCTGGCACTTGCTCGCCACATTCTTTGATTATTTCTAGGCCTTTCTCAAAACCCAACTGATCCCAATATTCAAACGGCCCGTATTCCCACATATACCCAGCTCGCATCGCATCATCGATACTGTAGAACTCATCTGTAATCTCTGGAATTCTGTTTGCAGCATAAGCAAAAAGAGAAGCGAAGTATTCCTTTAGAAATTTGTTTTCTCTTTCATCTCCGTCTACCAACAAGTTCATACGCTTATCGAAGAGTTCGACGTTTTTCGTTTCGCCGACGACTTTAAGTTTAGGTTTGATCGCTGGGTTATACTCTAGCGTTTTTAGATCTAAAGCATTGACGACACGCTTACCTTTTTCATCCTTGAGCTTCGTCTTTTCGTAATAACCCTTGCCTGTTTTATTCCCATAGAATTTATTATCCAATAAGAATTTCATGTAGGCAGGCTGTGCCATATCTTTTACCTTATCAAAGAATTCATCGCCGGTAACTGCAGAAGCAGTAAATGAAGACACCTTGTCACTCGTATCTATGCCGACTAGATCTTGTAATCTATATGTAGCAGTCTTAGGTCTTGCTATTAGGGATCCTGTGATGGCATCGACCTCCTCTATTTTCATGTCATACTTCTCAGTCAGTAGGTTCATCTTGATACCGGACATGACACCTATACGATTGGCTATAAAAGCAGGTGTGTCTTTGCATAGAACGGTCTGCTTACCAAGGTATCGGCTACCAAAGTCCATGAAGAAATCCACAACACCAGGATCAGTAGAATCATGAGGAATCACTTCAAACAGCGGCATATACCGAGGTGGATTGAAAAAGTGCGTCCCACAGAAGTTTTTCTTAAACGCCTCAGACCGCCCTTCGGCAAGTAAACTTATTGGGATGCTAGATGTGTTAGAGGTGACGAGTGCACCAGGTTTCATCAGTTTCTCGACTTTAGAGAATAAGTCTTGTTTGATAGAAACCTTTTCTATAATTACTTCTATTATCCAATCTGCTTCAGCAATCAGTTCTAGATCATCAGAAAAATTACCAGTCCGAATTCGAGAAGCAAACTTCTTGGTATAGAGCGGTGCAGGCTTACTCTTTATGGCTGCCTTAAGAGAACCATTAACTAGCTTATTCCTGAGGTCTGCTCTGCCTTTCTCTTCCTCTGAGAGATCAAACGGGACTATATCTAACAATAGTACATCCAGCCCTATATTGGCTAGATGACATGCGATTCCTGATCCCATTACGCCAGATCCTAGAACGGCGACTTTTTGTATCCTGTGCTTCATAATTGACTTAGTTGTACTGAATATAGCTCATACAAATTTAATAAAAAAGTGACACAGTGTCACTTTTTTAATTATCTTCGAAAAACAAAAGAAATTACACACTTTATGGCACAATATATTAGTATAGAAAATCTGAAATTCATCATCCATGAGATGTTGCAAGTCGAAGAATTATGCAAGCTACCACGATACCAAGACCATGACCGAGCAGGCTTCGATATTCTTATAGACTCTATTAAGAGTTATAGTGATGAGGTCCTATATCCTGCACTAAAAGAACTCGATGCAGATCCGGCTAGATATGAGGATGGGAAAGTCATTGTACATCCTCTCGTTGGTCAATTCATGAAGGAAGCTGGCGAAAACGGCAGCATCGGTCCGACCTTTGATTATGAACATGGCGGCATGCAACTGCCACACGTCATATCAGTATCTCTTGCTCATATCGCACAGGCAGCAAATAATCACCTACCTGGTTATTCTGGCTTAACGGGAGGCGCTGCTAATCTCATTGTGACCTTTGGCACCCCAGAACTTAGAGAAACTTATGTGCCCAAAATGATAGCTGGAGAGTGGGCTGGCACGATGTGTCTCACTGAACCACAGGCAGGTAGTTCCTTGTCTGATATCACCACCAAAGCAATTCCTCAAGCAGATGGTTCCTATAAAATAGAGGGCCAGAAAATTTTTATTTCAGGTGGCGACCACGAATACTGCGAAAATTTCATACACCTCGTACTAGCACGTATAGAAGGTGCGCCAGTTGGCACCAAAGGCATCTCCTTATTTGTTGTGCCTAAGCTCAGGCCATCAGTAGACGGTAGCCTGAGCCCTAATGATGTCAACACAGCTGGAGATTTCCAGAAAATGGGGCAGAAAGGTTATTGCACGACGCATTTGGTTTTCGGAGAAAACAATGATTGCAGTGGGTGGTTAGTCGGCCCTGAAAACAGAGGCCTCAAGTGTATGTTCCAGATGATGAACGGTGCTAGGATAGACGTCGGGATGACAGCAGCCTCAGTGGCCACAGCCGCCTATTACGCCTCTCTACAGTATGCGACAGAGCGTCCTCAGGGGCGTCGAATCCTTGCTGGTGGTCAGAAGAATACAACCGCTGGTCAGACCCATATCATAGACCATCCAGATGTCAAGCGGATGTTACTCCTACAAAAAAGCGTCACAGAAGGCTCCGTTGCCTTACTACTACAAGCTTCTAAGTACCATGATCTGTCATTATATGGTGATGAAGCTGAGAGAGAGCGAAATCATGATCTGATGGAGCTACTGACACCTATAGCCAAGACCTATCCGACTGAGATGGGAAGGATAAGCGTCAGTAATGGCTTACAGATACTCGGTGGATATGGCTATTGTACCGAGTTCCCTCTGGAACAATACTACAGAGATATTAGAATTATGTCACTCTATGAAGGCACGACGGGTATCCAGTCACTGGATCTGCTCGGTCGAAAAGTGGTCATGAAGAATGGTCAATCTATGAGATTCCTCCAGGAAGAAATAACAACAACTCTAAAATCGGCAGCAACACATGATGAACTGCAGCCTTATACTCAAGAATTAAAAACAGCACTCGTAGACATGGAATCGGTCCTGACGACGTTGTTGTCTTTTGCGATGAAAGGCGAGCACGAGCGATTTATTGCAGATGCCACTATCTTTATGGAGTTTATGAGCAATATCGTGATTGGATGGCAATGGCTGGCGATGGCGACAACTGCTAAGACTGCATTGGTCACTGGAAATACACAATTTGATATCAACTTCTATGAGAATAAGATTCATACAATGAAGTACTTCTTCAAATACGAATTACCTAAGATCAAAGGACTAAAAGAAACGCTGATGTACGAAGCTTCATTAACTATCAAGGAAGATGCAGCTATCGTTCTCTGCTAATTAAAACATCAAACTATCGAAATGATCGATCAAGTAACAGAAAAATTTAAAGTCGCTGCTGGAAATGCAGCACCCATTGGTGCCACTATCAAGTTCGTATTAGATGATAACCCTGTCTTCATAGATGGTACTGGTGATGAGAATGTCGTGTCTAATGATGATGGCGATGCAGATTGTACTATAACTATGAGTTTAGAAGATTTAGACAAGCTACGAAAAGGCGAGCTGAACCCAATGATGGCTGTAATGAGTGGCAAGATTAAGATCAAAGGGGACATGGGACTGGCTATGAAATTACAAAGCCTATTAAGTTAAGGGAGCAATTCAGCGAGACAGCTGCTAGATTAACCTTACTTTTGACCTTAGGATGTGCTGACTTATGATCCAACAACTCTTATTTCTTATTCTTCTAGGACTGACCAGCTATATGGCCTTCAAGTCATATGGTCGGATATTCAGAGCAATTCGTTTAGGTAAGGAAGAACTTATCGAAGGTGATCGGGGTCAAAGATGGAAAAACGTCTTTTTCGTGGCTTTCGGCCAAAAGAAAATGTTCAAGCGGATTATTCCTGCCGTACTGCACCTCTTTATCTATGTGGCTTTCCTATTCACACAGATAGAGCTAATAGAGATTATCATAGACGGTGTATTTGGTGTGCATCGGTTCTTTGCAGGGGCACTAGGAGGCCTTTACACTTTGATTATTAACACGATAGAGTTTTTATCCTTAGCGGCATTGATATCTACTCTGATCTTTCTTATAAGACGTAACCTCCTTAAAGTGCCAAGACTGGTTATGCCCGAAATGAAAGGCTGGCCGACGCTAGATGCGAACAACATACTGATTGCTGAGATCATTCTAGTCTGTGCCATATTCACTATGAATGGCACTGATGGTTTATTACAAAACATCGATCCAGCACATTATCCAGCGACAGGAACCTTATTCCTGAGTGCCATAGTTGGGCAAGGCTTCTTCTCTAGTCTCTCTCAGGGCACTTTGGTTTTCCTAGAGCGAGCAGGGTGGTGGATACACATCTTAGTCGTGTTTGGTTTTTTACTATATCTACCCATCTCTAAGCACCTCCATATCCTTTTGGCTTTCCCAAATGTCTATTTCGCTAGACTCCGATCAAAAGGTGAGATGACCAATATGCCTGATATCATGAACGAGGTCAAATCTATGATGGGACTTATACCAGAATCAGAAGTACCCGTCGATAGCTCAGAACCTTTGCCCGACTTCGGTGCTAAGGATGTTTTTGGTCTTAGTTGGCAAAATATACTAGGCGCTTACACTTGTACAGAATGTGGTAGATGTTCATCGGTCTGTCCAGCAAGTCAGACTGGTAAGAAACTATCCCCTAGAAAAGTCATGATGGATATCCGTGACCGTTCGGCTGAGGTCATGGATAATATCGAAAAAGGTAACGCAGAACGCACTAACTATGATGACGGTCGCAGTTTATTTGATTATATCTCAGACGAAGAACTCTATGCTTGTACCACCTGTAATGCCTGTGTCGAAGCTTGTCCAGTTATGATTAATCCACTAGAACCGATACTAGAATTACGTAGATATAAGATACTCACAGAATCAGCAGGTCCTGGCGACTGGGTACCTATGTTTACCAGTCTAGAAAATACAGGTGCCGTCTGGCAGATGCCAGACGAAAGAATCGCATGGGCTAAGAGTATGGATAACGAAGAATCATAAAATCAGAATCGGAGCATGAAAGTATATACACTAGCTGATTATGCTGGAATGGAAACAGAACCAGAAATCCTATTCTGGGTAGGCTGCGCTGGCAGTTTTGATCCACGTGCACAGAAAATCACTAAGGCACTAGCGACTATTCTTGAAAAAGCAGGTATCAGGTATGCCGTCCTCGGTAATGAAGAGAGCTGCACAGGCGACCCTGCCCGACGAAGTGGCAATGAGTTCATCTTCCAGATGATGGCGCTTCAGAACATCGAAACGATGAACATGTATAAGGTAGAACGCATCGTGACTGCCTGCCCACATTGTTTCAATACCCTGAAGAACGAATATCCAGAACTAGGCGGAAACTACTCTGTTGTCCATCATACTCAACTCATACAAGAGCTCATAGATGATGGTAAGATTACTGTAGAAAGTGGCGCTTTCCAAGGCAAGAAAATCGCCTATCATGACAGTTGTTATCTCGGTCGTATTAATGATATCTACGCCGCTCCACGATCAATACTAAGTGAACTCGATGCTGAAATCAACGAACCCAAAAGATCTGGTAAGAATGGCTTCTGCTGTGGTGCCGGTGGCGCACAAGTATTCAAAGAGGAAGAACAGAGCAGCACCGACCAGAAAGTCAATCACGAAAGGGTAGGCGAACTCCTAGAGTCCCAGCCAGACATCATCGCTGCCAACTGTCCCTACTGCGTCCTCATGATGAACGACGGCCTCAAAGCCAAAGGCAAAGATGAGCAGGTTATGGTATACGACATCTCAGAGCTGATCGTGCAGGCCAATAAGTGGTGATTGGGTTCTATTAATCCCAATGATACTTTCTGCTTATTTAGTATTCTTAGCATCCTTACGTTATCCTGTGACTTCATTAAGAAAGCGCTCTCTCAGCTAAATGCCAACTAATCCTCGAACAAACCGTTGGCGACTACTATTAAGTATAAAATATGTCAAAATCACACATTTTGTACAGTTGTATTGTGTAATTTTACAC